>NZ_CP042331.1:2703333-3006666 GCF_008253865.1 Bosea sp. F3-2 | reverse complement strand
ATCTGGCGGGCATCGACCTCTTCGTCCTGACCGTCGACGATCCCGAAAGTGCCATGGAGCGGAATGTCGCCCAGGTCAGCGAAGCCTGCGGGCTGACGCCGACGGAAGAGCGCATGCTGGCGCTCATCGTCGAGGGGCTCGACACGATCGTCGCTGCGAAGAGGCTCGGCATCGCGCCGACGACGGCGCGCACTCACCTCCAGCGCCTCTTCACCAAGACCGGAACGGCCCGGCAGAGCGAGCTGGTCCGCTTCGTGGCGACCTATGTCGAGGATGCGCGCTGAGCGGGCTCCACACCGCATTGGCAGTCCCGTAGCCACCGGATATTGACACCACCCGCCATCGCAAGCCCTCTGAAGCGGCGTGCGTATGCCCGCGCTTTGCCGGGAGCGCCTGCGGCCATGACCGAGACCGTTGCAGCATTCGCCTTCTGTGCCCTGCTGAGCGCAAGCGCCATTCTCGGCATGAAGTTGCGCGGTTGGTTGTCGGAGGAGCATCTCCCCGAGCGCACGATGGAAGCGTTGCGGCTGGTGACGAGCCTGCTCGTCACCTTTGCTGCGCTGGTGCTCAGCCTCCAGCTCTCGAACGTCAAGGCCAATTTCGACAAGGCCTATCGCGACCGCAACGCCGATGCTGCCCAACTTGCCCAGCTCGACGACTGCCTGCGCAACTATGGCGCGGAGGCCGATCCGATCCGCCTCGACCTGCGCAGCTACACCGCAGCGGTCATCGCCAGCACCTGGCCGCGGGAGCCGAAGCCTGCCGGCATAACCATCCCCGATACGTCTGCCATGGCTCGTGAAGGGGCCGACCCGTCGCTCGGCGCCCTGCTCAACCGTGTCGGACGGGCGATCAACGGCCTGGCATCTTCCGATACTCTCCATGCCAATACCGCGGCCGAATGCCGGTCGGCCTATCTGCAGCTGCAGCAGCGGCGCTGGGCCGTGATCGAGGATGTGCACGGGCCGGTTTCGCCGCTGTTCACCAGTATCCTGACCTTTTGGCTGATGCTGGTGTTCCTGAGCTTCGGCATTCAGACGCCGCGCAAGCGCGTCGCCGCGATCGTGCTGGCGATCGGGGTCATCTCGATCTCGACGGTCATGTTCGTGATTACCGATCTCGAGACGCACTATGACGGCCTGTTCGGCATCTCCAGCGCCTCCACGCGCGACGCTTTGGCGAGCATGGCTCGCTGACCCGGCGCTTTGTCGATCTGTTGGCGCGGCGCTTGCCAAGAGACGCGTGATCGGGTGCGATGGCGCCGATCCGGTCCGAGCGGTCCGATTCAAACGATACGATCTCGGTACGAGGCAGGGGAACAGGTAGATGATGGCCAGGATGACGGGATTGAGGCTGGGTTTGGCGCTCGCGGCGTCGGTTCTCGCGTTAGGGACCGCGATGGCCCAGGAGCCGAAGAAGGGCGGCACGGTCCATGTCGTGGTCCAGCCCGAGCCGCCGATGCTGATGCAGGGCCTCAACCAGAACGGCCCGACCAATATGGTCGCCGGCAACATCTACGAATCGCTGCTGCGCTATGACGAGAAGCTCAACCCGCAGCCTTCGCTCGCCAAGAGCTGGGAGATCTCGCCCGATGCCAAGGTCTACACCTTCAAGCTCCAGGAAGGCGTGAAATGGCATGACGGCAAGCCGTTCACGGCCGACGACGTCGTCTTCACCCTCGACAAGTTCCTGCGCGAGGTGCATCCGCGCTGGCGCCCGATCGTCAACGCACAGGTCGAGAAGATCGAGAAGGTCGACGACCTCACCGTCAAGATCACGCTGAAGCAGCCCTTCGGCCCGATGATCATGACACAGGAGGTCGCCTCTGCGCCGATGATCCCCAAGCACATCTATGACGGCACGGATTATCGCGCCAACCCGGCCAACAACACGCCGATCGGCACCGGCCCCTTCAAGCTCAAGGAGTGGAAGAAGGGCTCCTACATCCACCTCGTCAAGAACGAGGATTACTGGCTCAAGGGCAAGCCGAACCTCGACGAGATCTACTGGCAGATCATTCCCGATGCAGCTGCCCGCGCCGTTGCCTATGAGACGGGCAAGGTCGACGTGCTGACCGGCGGTTCGGTCGACGTCTACGACGTGGCGCGCCTGTCGAAGCTGCCCAACACCTGCATGACGACCAAGGGCTGGGAGATGTTCGCCCCCCATGCCTGGCTCACCCCGAACGTGCGCAACGGCATCCTCGGCAACAAGCAGTTCCGCCAGGGGCTGATGTACGCCATCGACCGCGAATTCGGGAAGGACGTGGTCTGGGGCGGCCTCGGCAAGCTGCCGACCGGGCCGATCTCGTCCAAGACCAAGTTCTATTCGGACGATGTGCCGAAATACAGCTACGACCCCGCCAAGGCCAAGGAGCTGATCAAGGCCTCCGGCTACAAGGGCGAGACGATCAAGCTGCTCAACCTGCCCTATGGCGAGACCTGGAGCCGCTGGTCCGAGGCGATCAAGCAGAATCTCGAGGATGTCGGCGTCAAGGTGCAGATCGAGAACACCGACGTGCCCGGCTGGACGCAGAAGGCGTCGAACTGGGATTTCGACCTGAACTTCAACTTCCTCTACCAGCTCGGCGACCCCGCCATGGGCGTGGCGCGCTCCTACATCTCCTCCAACATCGCCAAGGGCAATCCCTTCGCCAATGTCGGCGGCTACTCCAATCCCGAAGTCGACAAGCTCTTCGCCGACGCAGCGATCGCGCCGACCGACAAGGAGCGCCAGGAACTCTACACCAAGGTCCAGAAGGTGCTGGCCGACGAACTGCCGGTGCTCTGGCTGCTGGAGATGGACTTCCCGACCATCTACCGCTGCAACGTCAAGAACCTCGTCACCACCGGGATCGGCGTCGACGATGGCTTCCGCGACGCCTGGAAGGAGTGACGTGGCGCAGTCGCTTGGCAGGCTGCCGGACTTTCCCTTCTCCCCTTGCGGGAGAAGGTGGCAGCGCGGAGCGCTGACGGATGAGGGGTCGCTCGACCCTACATCGTCATTGCGAGCCCCCGGGTCTTGCCTTCGGCAAGCCCGAGGACAGGCTCCGCGAAGCAATCCAGGGGGATGTGGAGCTCGACGGCCCCTGGATTGCTTCGCTGCGCTCCTCGCAATGACGGAAAGCGCAGCGCGACCCCTCATCCGCCCCTTCGGGGCACCTTCTCCCGCAAGGGGAGAAGGGCACGCCCCCAGCCGGACAGTCTGAATGAATCTCGCGCAATTTCTTGCCGGCCGGCTCGTGAAGGGCGTCATCGTCCTGTTCGCGATCGCGGTGCTGAACTTCCTGCTGATCCGGGCCGCGCCGGGCGACCCGGCGCAGGTGCTCGCCGGCGAGGCGGGCGCCGCCGATGCCCAGCTGCTCGAACAGCTGCGCGCCCGCTTCGGCCTCGATCAGCCCTTCCTGACCCAGCTCTGGATCTATCTGAAGGGCTATCTGAGCTTCGATCTCGGCTTCAGCTACCGCCAGCAGCAGCCGGTGCTCAACCTGATCATGGAGCGCCTGCCGGCGACGCTGCTTTTGACCGGTGCGGCCTTCCTGGTCTCGCTCGTGGTCGGCACCGCGATGGGCGCGCTCGCCGCGCGCCGGGCCGGAAAATGGTCGGACAGCCTGATCACCACGCTCGCGCTGATCTTCTACGCGACGCCGCTGTTCTGGATCGCGCTGATGAGCCAGATCGTCTTTGCGCTGAAGCTCGGGATCGTGCCCAATGTCGGCTACGAGACCATCGGCGCGAACTATACCGGGCTGTCCCGCGCGCTCGATATCGCCCAGCATCTCGTCCTGCCGTCGCTGACGCTCGGCCTGTTCTTCACTGCGCTCTACGCCCGGATGATGCGCGCCTCGATGCTGGAGGTGGCGGGCGCCGACTTCGTCAAGACGGCGCGCGCCAAGGGCGTCTCGCAGCCCCGCGTCTGGCGCCGGCACGTGGCGCGCAACGCCATTCTGCCGGTGGTGACGTTGGCCGGCCTGCAGGCGGGCCAGCTCGTCGGCGGCGCCGTATTGACCGAGACCGTCTTCGCCTGGCCCGGCATCGGCCGGCTGATGTTCGATGCGCTGGTCCAGCGCGACTATTCCGTGCTGCTCGGCGTCTTCTTCATCTCATCGGCAATGGTCGTCTGCTTCAACATCCTCACCGATCTGATCTACCGGGTCGTCGATCCGCGCATCGAGGCGAATGCATGAAGAGGCCCTTCCCGTCATGGTCGGGCCTGTCCCGACCATCCACGTCTTCATTCGCCGAAGACCGTGCCCAAGACGTGGATGCTCGCCACAAGGGCGAGCATGATGTCGGGCGCGTCATCGGGCCGGAGGCGCTTTCATGAACTTCCTCAAGCGCTTCGTCCGCAACCGCGGCGCCGTCATCGGCATCGTCATCCTGCTCGCCGTCGTCGCCTTCGCGATCCTGGCGCCGACGCTCTATCCGCAATCGCCTTGGCGCCCGGTGGCGCGGCCCTTCCTCGCGCCCTTCACGATCGAGCGTTTCCCGCTCGGCACCGATACGCTGGGCCGCAATCTCGCCGCTGGCCTCGTCCATGGCGCGCGGGTCTCGTTGATGATCGGCGTGGTCTCGACGCTGGTCGCGCTGGTGATCGGCGTGCCGCTGGGCGCGATCGCCGGCTATGCCGGCGGGCTCACTGACGACGCGCTGATGCGCTTCACCGAGTTCTTCCAGACCATTCCGTCCTTCGCGCTCGCCATCGTGCTGGTCGCGATCCTGCAGCCGCAGCTCGGCTCGATCGTGCTCGCGATCGGGGTGGTGAGCTGGCCGCCGGTAGCGCGGCTGGTGCGCGGCGAAGTGCTCTCGCTGCGCTCCCGCGAATACGTCCAGGCGGCGGTGACCATCGGCCAGTCGACGCCGCGCATCATCTTCAGCCAGGTCCTGCCCAACACCATCGCACCGATCATCGTCATGGGCTCGCTGATGATCGGCTCGGCGATCCTGCTCGAAAGTTCGCTGTCCTTTCTCGGCCTCGGCGATCCCAACCTGATGAGCTGGGGCTATATGGTCGGCGCCGGCCGCACGCGCCTGCTCGACGCCTGGTGGATCAGCTTCTTCCCCGGCTTCGCGATCTTCCTGACCGTGCTGGCGCTCAATCTCGCCGGCGAGGGGCTGAACGATGCCCTGAACCCGCGTCTCGCTAGGGGGCGCGAATGACGACTCCTGCCCTCTCCATCGAAAATCTGACGCTGGCGCTGCCGGCGATGGCCGACCGCCCGAACGCCGTCGAGAAGGTCACGCTCACGATCGCGCCGGGCGAGACGCTCTGCGTCGTCGGCGAATCCGGCTCCGGCAAGTCGATGATCGCCCATGCCGTGATGGGCCTGCTGCCCAAGGCGGTGAAGCCGGTCGCCGGTGCGATCAAGCTCGCCGGGCGCGATCTTCTCGCCCTCGACGAAGTGGCCATGCAGGATGTGCGCGGCCGCGAGGCCGGCATGATCTTCCAGGAGCCGATGACCTCGCTCAACCCGGTCATGCGCATCTCCGACCAGATCGTCGAGACCTTCGAGGCCCACGGCCTGCACGACAAGGCGATGCGCCGGGCCCGCGCCATCGAGCTCCTGACCGAGGTCGGCCTGCCCGATCCGCCGCGCCTGGCCAAGGCCTATCCGCACGAGCTCTCGGGCGGCCAGCGCCAGCGCGTGATGATCGCGATGGCGCTCGCGCTGGAACCGAAGCTCCTGATCGCCGACGAACCGACGACAGCGCTCGACGTCACCACGCAGGCGCAGATCCTCAAGCTCATCGACAACCTGCGCCATCGCCATGGCACGGCCGTGCTCTTCATCACCCATGACATGGGCGTGGTCGCCGAGATCGCCGACCGCATCGCCGTGCTGGAAAAGGGCGTGCTGGTCGAGGAGGGCACGGCCGATCAGGTGCTGGGCGCAGCGCGCCATCCCTATACGCAGAAGCTGCTCGCCGCCGTGCCGTCGCTGACGCCGGCGCAGCTGCCGCCGCTGCCGGACACCAAGCCCGTGATCAGCGTCGAGGGGCTCGGCAAGACCTATCGCAAGCGCTCGCTCTTCGGCGTCGCGCGCGAGGTCAAGGCGGCCGACGACATCTCCTTCGCGCTCGTCCGTGGCGAGACGCTCGGCCTCGTCGGCGAATCCGGCTCGGGCAAGTCGACGGTCGGGCGCTGCTGCCTGCGCCTGATCGAGCCCGATCGCGGCCGCATCGCGCTGGGCGACCTCGTCCTCTCCGAGCTGAAGCCCGCCGAATTGCGCCGCCAGCGCAAGCGCATCCAGATGGTCTTCCAGGACCCCTTCGCCTCGCTCAACCCGCGCCAGACCGTCGGCCGCATCATCTCGGACGGCCCCGTTGCCCACGGTACACCGCGCAAGGAGGCGCTGGCGCGGGCGAAGGAATTGCTCGAACTCGTCGGCCTCTCCGCCAATGCCATCGATCGCTATCCGCATGAATTCTCGGGCGGCCAGCGCCAGCGTGTCGGCATCGCAAGGGCGCTTGCGCTCGAGCCCGACGTGCTGGTGGCCGACGAGGCGGTGTCGGCGCTGGACGTGTCCGTGCAGGCCCAGATCCTGAAGCTGATCAAGGACATCCAGAGCCGGCTCGGCCTCGCCATCCTCTTCGTCACCCACGACCTGCGGGTCGCCGCGCAGATCTGCGACCGCATCGCCGTGATGCAGCGCGGGCGCATCGTCGAGAGCGGCCCGACGGCCGCGCTCTTCGCCGACCCGCAGCACGCGTATACGCGGCAGCTGCTGGCGGCAGTGCCGGGGGGCGGGCGCTTCGGGCATTGATGGTGTGCTCGCCGTCATTCTCGGGCGAAGCGCAGCGCAGACCCGAGAATCTCATGACGAGATGACACTGGTTTACGAGATGGTCGGGTCAAGCCCGACCATGACGCCTATCGGAGCCTGCCGTGCCCCTCGACGCCGCCCTTCGCGAAAAAATCCTCGCCGCCGTCGAGGCGGGCTTCGACAAGCAGGTCGCCTACACGCAGGAGCTCGTGCGCTTCGGCTCGGTGCGCGGACAGGAGCATACGGTCCAGGATTTCATCTTCCGTGCGATGAAGCAGCGCGGCCTGACCATGGACCGCTTCGCCATGGACCGCGCGGCGATCGCGGCCCATCCCGGCGGCGCGCCCTTCGCCGACACGCATTCCGATGCGCCGATCGTTGTCGGCATCCATCATCCGCGCGCGGAGAAGGGCCGGTCGCTGATCCTGCAGGCCCATGTCGACGTGGTGCCGACCGGTCCTGCCGACCAGTGGACGCATCCGCCCTTTGATCCCGTCATCGACGGCGACTGGATGTATGGCCGCGGCGCCGCCGACATGAAGGCGGGGCATGCCGCGAACCTCGCCTGCCTCGACGCGCTCCGGCGCATCGGCATGCAGCCGGCGGCGACCGTCTACGTCCAGTCGGTGGTCGAGGAGGAATCGACCGGTAACGGGGCGCTGATGACGCATCTGCGCGGCTACAAGGCCGATGCCGTGCTGATCCCGGAGCCCGAGGAGGAGATGCTGGTGCGCGCCAACACTGGCGTGATCTGGTTCCAGGTCGAGGTGCGCGGCAAGCCGATGCATGTGCGCGAGATGGCCTCCGGCGCCAACGCTATCGACGCGGCCTATCGCGTCGTCGGCGCCCTGCGTGAACTGGAGGAGGAGCTCAACCGCGAGAAGGCGGGGCGGGCGCATTTCGAGGACATCGCTCACCCGATCAACTTGAACATCGGCAAGATCGAGGGCGGCGACTGGGCCTCCTCCGTGCCGTGCTGGTGTCGGATCGACTGCCGTATCGGGCTCTATCCCGGCGTCAGCGCCGAGGAATTGGCCAAGCGCATCGAGGCTTGTGTGCTCAGTTTCGCGCGCGGCGACAAGTTCCTTGCCAACAACCCGCCGCGCGTCAGCTTTAACGGCTTCTATTCGGAAGGCTACGTGCTGGAGCCCGGCAGCGAGGCGGAGGTCGCGCTGGGCCGCGCCCATCAGGCATCGACCGGCAAGCCGCTGAAGAGCTTCATGACGGCGGGCTATCTCGATACCCGCGTGCATGCGCTCTACGACAAGATCCCGGCGCTCTGCTACGGCCCGATCTCGGAGAACATCCACGCCTTCGACGAGCGCGTCAGCCTCGCCTCGCTGAAGCGCATCACCGGCACCATGGCGCTCTTCGTCGCCGAATGGTGCGGCCTCGAAAGCCTCGACGCTTGAGCGCGCCGGCGCCGGGCAGGGCGCTCCTGCTGGTCCCGCTGCTCGGCCTGCTCTGGGGCTTCAACTGGCCAGCGGTCCGCATCTCGCTGACCGAGATCGCGCCCTGGACGCTGCGCGCCGCCGGCATGAGCTTCGCCGGGCTCGTCCTCGTCGCCGTCGCGCTCGCGCGCGGCGTCCCGCTCGCGGTGCCGCGCGGACAATGGCTGCGCCTCGTCGTTGCCGGCTTCCTCTCGATCGCCGCCTTCAACGTGCTGCTCGCTTTCGCGCAGCTCGCGGCGCCGACCTCGCGCGCCGCGATCTTGACCTTCACCATGCCGATCTGGGCGACGCTGCTCGCACGCCTCGTGCTGAGCGAGGCTTTCGACGGCCGGCGCCTTGCCGGTCTCGCTTTCGGCATCGCCGGCCTGCTCTGCCTCGGCCTGCCGCTGATCGCGGCCGGGCAACTCCCCTTCGGCCTGATGCTGGCGCTGTTCGCAGCGGTGAGCTGGGCGCTCGGCACGATCGTGACCAAGCGCTGGCCGGTCTCGGCCCCGGCGCTCACCATCGCCGCCTGGCAATTGCTGATCGGCGGGCTCGTCGCCGGCATCGGCATGTTCGCCTTCGAGGGCCTGCCGGTGCCGAAGCTGCTGTCGCCGCGCGTAACGGTGGCGCTGAGCTTCCACATCGTCGGTGCGCAGGCGCTCGCCTATTTCCTCTGGTTCACGGTGGTGGCGCGCCTGCCGGCCAGCATCGCCAGCCTCGGCACGCTGATGGTTCCGGCGGTCGGTGTACTCGGCTCGGTGCTGCTGCTGGGCGAGCGGCCAACGCCGACCGACTGGCTCGGCCTCGCTCTGGTGATTGCGGCCTCCGGGGCGATCATGGTCCCCGGCCAGTCGCGCTTGACGATGCCTGCGTTCATTCGGAAAGCCACTGGACAGTATCCGAATATTTAATTTTCGGACGGGCGACGCAGTTCCTATCTGATGCAGGCGGTATTTTGCCTGCGGGTTCGGCAATCGAAGCGCAGCTTCGCGCGATAACGCCTTTCGCGCGTCAAGGAGATGAGCGGTTGTCCAGACCGTCGCCGATCATTGCCTTCATCCTTCTTCTGCTGGCCTTCTGCCCGCAGCCAGCCTTCGGACAGACCATGACCGACTCCAGCCTTCATGCCGCCGCGGCTCGCGACGACGTTGCCGCGATCAAGCGCCTTCTCGCCGAAGGTGCCGCCATCGACGCACGCGATGCGCGGGGACGCACTGCCCTGCTGGCGGCCACCCACGAGAACCACGTCAACGCGGCCAAGGCGTTGATCGAGGCCGGCGCGAACGTGAACGCGAAGGATGCGATCAACGACAGCCCCTATCTCTATGCCGGGGCGCGCGGCCACCTCGCCATCCTGAAGCTGACGCTGGCGCATGGCGCTGACCTCAAGAGCACCAACCGTTACGGCGGCACAGCCCTGATCCCGGCCTGCGAGCGCGGCCATGTCGAGACGGTCCGCACGCTGATCGCAGCCGGCGTCGCTGTCGACCACGTCAACAATCTCGGCTGGACCGGGCTCCTCGAGGCGATCATTCTCAGCGATGGCGGGCAGGCGCATCAGCAGATCGTCACGGATCTGATCGCCGCCGGGGCGAATGTGAACCTCGCCGACCGCGACGGCGTCACCCCGCTCCAGCACGCACGCAGCCGCGGCTACGCCAGGATCGAGCAGATCCTGCGCGCCGCCGGCGCCCGCTGAAGAGGTCGAACATGAGCCAGACGCAGCGCTTTCTCTGCGAGGCGATCGAACTCGCCAAGGCCAATATGGAGAAGGGCGGCCGTCCATTTGGCGCCGTCGTGGTGAGGGGCGGCGAGGTGGTCGCCACCGGCGTCAACGAGATCATCGCCACCAACGATCCCACCGCCCATGCCGAGCTGACGGCGCTGCGCGCGGCGAGCCGCAAGCTCGGCTCGCCCAACCTCTCGGGTTGCGCAGTCTACGCCAGCGGTCATCCCTGCCCGATGTGCATGGCCGCGATGCGGCTCTCCGGCGTGAGCGAGGTCTACTACGCCTACTCCAACGATGACGGCGCGCCCTATGGGCTCTCGACGGCGGCGATCTATGCCGATCTGGCGAAACCTATCGCCGAACAGTCGATGAAGATCAGCCATGTGCCCGTCCGCCTCGAAGACGAACCCGATCTCTATGCGGAGTGGAAGCGGCGCCAGACGGCGGTAGGCTAGCCTGCCTCGACCGCGCGCGGAACCGAGCCGTCATCCCGGGCTTGACCCGGGATCCATGCCTGAGCGCTTTCGATAAAAGTTCAGGCATGGATCCCGGATCTCCGCTTCGCTCCGTCCGGGATGACACGCGTTTCTATGAAGGCGCAGAACGCCTCGAACCGTCATGCACCTGTGGCCGGCAGCCTCAGACCTTGTCGCCAATATGGGCGGTTCCCTCGGCCATACCCAGGTGACGATGACGGCCCGCAATTCGCGCGGAGCGGCCGGCTAGAGCCGCAAGGTCGCGCAGGTGCGAGTCGCGCTTCACGGCGAGCAGAACAGCCACTGAACAGGCTGGGGAACCCGATAGGAAACGCGGGGAACGCGAGTTTAGCGGCGGACCGCCATAACAAGCTGAAGCTTCAAGGAAATTTGGAGCGGGCGATCGGGATCGAACCGACGACATTCAGCTTGGAGGATCGTATGGGCAAGCGTAGCTCAACTCGGATCACAAAGACCGTGGTGGACAGCCTTGGACCAGACCAGATCGTCTGGGATGCCGAGGTCAAAGGCTTTGGCGTCCGGTGTCAGACCAAAGCCAAATCGTACATCCTCAAAACCAACATCCAGGGGCACCGGCGCCAGCTGAGGATTGGGATTCACGGTTCGCCGTGGACGCCAGACACCGCGCGAGCGGAGGCAAAGAGGCTCCTCGGCGAGATCGTTCAAGGCAAGGATCCGAGAAAGGCCAAATTCAGCGAGCGAGTTCGCATGAGGGAGTTCTGCGCCCGCTACATCGAACAATATGCGATTCCGAAAAAGAAGGCGTCGAGCGTCCGCTTGGATCGCATGAATCTCGACAATCACGTTCTCCCATTGCTTGGGCAGAAGTTCGCCGATGAATACCGGCAGATATCGAGTCGTTCAAGAATGCCGTCCGGAACGGCAAAACGGCGCCAAAGGATGCGAAGGCGAAGCAAAAGGAGCAGGGTGGTGGGCTTGTCGTCAAAGGAGGCCCTGGTGTCGCGAATCGCTGCCTGACCCTGCTCTCAAAAATTTTCAATCTGGCCGAGCTTTGGGGTCTGCGCCCGAAAGCCAGCAATCCCGTGAAAGGCATTGTCCGTTATGGCGAGAAGCAGAAGGAGCGCTTTCTCAGCCGAGACGAATTCCAGAGGCTGGCGGCGGCTCTCGACCAGTTCGAGCGCGAGGATTCGGAGTCACTCTATGCCATCACGGCTATCAGGCTGCTGATCCAGCCTGGGGCGCGTCTGAGCGAGATCCTCACTCTGCAATGGGAGAACGTGCAGTTTGATCGGCGGCGCCTCCGACTGATCGATTCCAAAACGGGACCCAAGAATATCGAGCTGACGCAAGCGGCCATCGACCTTCTGGAGAACCTGCCACGGATCGAGGGGAATCCCTATGTGATCGTCGGCCGTCGGCACGCGCGACATCTCGTCGACCTTCAGCGGCCCTGGCAGCGTGTTCGCAGTGCAGCCGGCCTATCCGACGTTCGGATTCATGACCTGCGCCATAGCTTCGCCTCGTTGGCCATCCGCAACGGCGTCTCCATCAACGTCATAGGGAAGCTGCTCGGACATCGAAGCAGCGAAACCACGCGAGATATGCCCATCTTGAAGACAGCTACATCGCCCAGGAGAACGAAAAGATCGGTAGGTTTCTCTCGGCAGCCATGGCCGAGAAAAAGAAGGACGATTCAGCCTAACGGCAACGATCCTGCGCCGATGGCTGCTCGCGGACCCGTTGTGGACGTCGGATTTTCCCGCCGACAAGATTTGAGATCCGCTTTGGTAGAGCGCAAGAGTGCACTCGTGTCTATCAGCAACTGATCAATTCGATACAAAAGTCTTCGTCCTCGCGACCTTGCTGAGCTGCCTTTTTGCGATGCTCCCGAGCCGTGCGGGCATCGCCGGAGACGTTCAGCCAGCCTGGAGCAGGAACGACAGCGGCGTCGTAGTGTTCGGCATTCCGGCATCAGGCACGGTTTATCTGACTCTGTCCTGCCAAATGCCCGACGAGATTGCGGTCGGCATTGTCATGCGGCCCGCCAATCTTCGGGACAATGAGCAAACCACCGCCGTTTTCGACGCCGCAGTGCGGACCGTCCGACGCATAGCAACCGCTCCCGTCCCAGATGGCCTGGGCGGCGATAACGTCGTCGTAGTCGCTGGCCCGTCCGATGAGCTGTTCGACCTGATGATCGGACCAAAGCGACTCACCGTGCGTGTAGGACAGGAAAAGCTGACAGTTCCTCTGAAAGGAGCCGCGGAATTGATCGGCGGCTTGCGGCGCGATTGCTCGACACGCCACCCATCTCGTGCGTTGCCTTGATGCGGATGCGCCCATTTCCCTTCACAGACCGAGCTGGCCATGTCTGCTCACGACCCCATCTGAGACATTCGCGGTGGAGCGCGTAACGGTCATGGCGTGGCCGACGTGGCGGACGTCGGCTTTCGGGAATTCTGATCGGCTCGCCGGCCCAAGGGCACCATCGGCCCGTTCTGACGTTGGAGGGTGTCTCCTTCAGGTAGTCCCATTTGGCGGGACGCAGCGGGTGTGGTCGGTTGCGCACCCGAGATGAACTAGCGAAGCTCGGACTTGAAGCGTTGCAGCACAATCTGCAGCACCATCTGACGGTCGCCATGGGCGGGGCTACCTTCACGTCGTGCATGACACAAGCGATCTAACCGCTTTTTGCTGAGGTTGGCGCCCGTCGCACCCCTTCCGAAAGGGCAATCCCACTTTATCCTTCGAGGAAGTGTCCCAGGGCCCTCAGCGGTCGCACCCGATCACAGACGATCTTCAGAATGGCCAGCATTGGAACGGCCAGGATCGCGCCAGGCACGCCCCACATCCAGAACCAGAACACCAGTGACAAGATGACCAGCACGGGGTTCAACGTGAAGCGCCGCGCAAGCAGCATGGGCGTCAGCGTTTCACCTTCGACGACGTGGATACCGAAGTAGAGGGCCGGCGGCAGCACCGCCCACCATAGGCCGTCGAAACTCAGCATTCCGGCGAGGAGAAGGATGACGGCTCCAAACAGCGGCCCCAAAATTGGAATGTAGTTGAGCAGGAACGCTGTGGCCCCCCACAACAAGGGGTCTCCAAGGCCGCAAAGTTGCATTGCGGCCGCGGTGGCGACCCCGACCGTGGCATTCATGGCCGTGATCGTCACCAAATAGGCGGAGATGTCCTCTTCGATCTGCCGAGCGATGTCGACGGCTTGTCGCTTGTCACTGAATCTGGGCAGGATTTCTACCATCCGTCGAAGGAACGTATCGCCCGAGACCAACAGAAAATAGAGCACCAGGATGGTCGTAAACAGACCATCGAGGACCGCACGGGTCCCGGCGAACAGGGCGCCTGTTAGGCCGAGATCACGGCGAAGTGCAATGAAGTGGTCCTTCTGTCCGGGAGCCTCAGCGACCTGCTCGGCCTGTTGGATGACCTTTTGCAACGCTTGGATTGGGCCTCTGAGAACCACCAGATGGGCTTCCAGACGCGGTATGCCTTCAGGCAATCTCGCCGCCCAGGTGGCGGCGGGGCCTGACAAGGCCGCCACAAGACCCACGAGTACTCCAACAACCAGCAGGATCGGCAAGAGGGCTCCGATGGCCCGCGGGACATGCACACGCTCAAGGAGACGCATGGCGGGTTGGAGAAGGAGCTTCAGCGCGAAGGCGAGCACGACGGGGAGGATGATCGAACTGGCGACGTAGACTGCCGCCAAGGCGCCCAAGATGAAAAGACCCGCGAGAAAGAACGTTTGCGGATTGGACGGCAGCGGCATCTCCGCCTCGTCGGCGGCGTCCGTCGGCACGACCTCCGGGTCCGGCAGTCGCTCGTCCCGGATCGGCGGCGAAGGGCGCCGCGGCGGCGTTGAAGCAGAACCCACGGCCTTCTCCACCCCGAACGAGAGCATGGTCTCGCGTCCGACATGACCATAGCCGCTTTTGCCAACTTCTGCTCGGGAGCAAGAGTCTACCTATCGGCATCTCGCCCGGCCAAACTCGGTGCCTAGGTCCGGCTGGGACCACAGCTTCCGGCGCAGCCGCCGACCGCTGCGTCGGATCGCAGCAGGGCGAGTTAACCTTGTGGTCGGGGGGAAGTGGAGCGAACCCAGGACTTCCCGTTCGGTCACTGCGGGACCATCTTAGTGCTATGTCGATGCCGGCCAATTCAGTCCGTCGCCATCTTCTACGCCGTTTCGTCGTCCTGGCCTTCGGTTTCTGGTCGGGGCCGTCACGCAAGACTGCATGGCTGCTTTCGCTCGGCTTCCTGACATGCCTGATCGCCAGCATGCTGGTCGCGGTTGGGTTCAATCAATGGAACAAGTATTTCTTTGACGCCCTGCAAATCGGGGACAGAGCTGCGCTCCGAATGAGCGTCGTCTTCATCCTGGCGCTGGCCGTTACTGCCACCGCAATCTCGACGGCGGGCATACAAACCCGCATGCGGCTGCAACTGCGTTGGCGGAAATGGCTGACCGAAACCCTCATTGTCCGCTGGATTCACAGCCGGCGAGTTGAACAGATCGAGATGATCCGTGCCATCGACAATCCGGAGGCCCGGATCGCGGATGATGGCCGGATCTCGGTGGAGCTGTTTGTCGACCTCGCGGGCGGCATCATCAACACTTTCCTCCTCTCGACGTCGCTCGTGCTTGTGCTCTGGTATGTCGGAGGAGGGATTGCGCTAGGCGGCGTAACGATCCCCGGTTACTTCGTGATCGCCGTCTTCGTCTATTCGGCGGGAACCTCCCTTGCCATGTACCGGCTCGGATGGCCGCTGGTCAGACGCGTGGAAGAGAAGGCCGCGGGGGAAGGCGATTTCCGCTACGCACTGATGCGGACGCGAGAAAGGACTGAAGCCAACGCATTCGGGGTCACGGAGAGCGACGAGCGCAGCGCGCTCGAACGGTCGTTCTCGGCCCTTGCCGGCCGTTGGGTCGAAATGATCGGGCGCCAGACCCGCATGATGTTGCTGACCAGCAGCAACAATCTCCTTTCCCCGACAATTCCGTTATTCCTGGGGGCGCCCAAATATTTGTCCGGCGACATGACACTGGGCGATCTGATGCAGGTTACAGCAGCCTTCATGCAGGTCCATGCCGCGCTCAACTGGTTGGCCGATAACGCATTGAGCCTGGCAAACTGGTCCGCTTCTGCACGGCGTGTCGCAGCCCTCGACATCGCGTATCAGGACCTGGAGGACGCTCCACAGGCTGCCACTGGCAAGCCACCTTGATTCGTCATCACCTCAAATCACTAGGCCGGCTCATGCACTGAGGACATCCGCGGAAAACTCACTTTGGAAGAGGTCGGTGTGAGTTCCACGGATGTGAGAAACGCTGCATCGGCAGCCTTAGGCTGCCGGCAGGCGAGGCTCTGACCAAGCTAGAGGCTTTCATCACCCGAGCGAATCTGGAACAGGCGAAGCTCACCAGATGCACTGACCGAGGCCGATGCCTTACCCGCCCGACAACCTCCCATGAAGTTTTCCATCTTCGCCGGCCGCGAGATCTCGACCTGGTCGGAAGAGTGGAAGCACGCGAGGTGCGGTATCTGGCGGGCACGGAATGCAAATCGGTAACGCAGAGCGCATGCTGAAGATCATCCCTAGCGCTCTGTTTTCGCTTGGAATGATCTTGGCGGTATCAGCTCTCGGGGCAGTGGTACCAACGAGACCATGGGCAAGTTTGGGAAACGCGTTGATTTGCGCCGGGGTTTCGACTTCGATGCTGTGGAACGCGTCTCTCTTTGGCATTTGGAGCGATGTAAAAACTCCATCGCGAAAAAGCGGTCTGCTTTTTGGCTTTATGGCTCTCGCTTGGGTGATCATGTTTATTCTGGATCTCAATATCATTTAGCCCGGCTGGACCGAGCCGGAGGCTTCGAGCCAGCGGGGCCGGCAAGTTAGGTTTCAGTTGTGGCCGCGCGCTGGAGCTGTTGCGGCAAAGCTGAACCCGCCGAATATCAGATGCCGCTTCGCCCGCGCCGCAACCATGGCACCCAATTCCACCATTGATTCAACGCCGCAACGGGGTCGACTGCTCCGATCGGTTGAGTGAAAGACGATGCTTCGGGGTGGCGGTCGACCGGACCTGGCTCGGAGACGTCACGCCGGTTCCAAGGCACCGCAGTCCACCGCTCGGCCCAAATTGCGAAAACAACTCCGGCCACAACAAAACCCAGAACCAAGACCAACACCACGATCAAACCAGGAGCCCACCTCTCGAAAAGGGAACGATCCCAGGCCCGAAGTGTTCCGCGTCATCGGCCACGAAAGAAGCCGCTCCGGAAACCGAAGCGGCTCCACTCACGTAATTGCCTTTTGACGGGCAACCACCGCTGCTCTCCATTACTTCCTACCAACCGCTGGAGACAGCTCCATCGGCCCTGAAAAGCAGCACAACAATAACCGCCACCAAACGAAACAGTTCCGTGGGCTCGCGTTGGCTACAATGCTTAACTGACGGAACAAGCAGGCTGCATCGACGTTTGCGAACCAGCGGGGGGATCCAGAAAGGAGAACCTCGATGCGTTACCCGGTCCTGATTTCGCTGGTTGCGGCGCTCGCCTGCTCCGCGGCGATTGCCCAGACCTCGACCACCACCATCACGACCGAGCAGCAGGGCAAAGTAAAGTCCTTCGTTATGAAGGAAAAGCCGGCCTCGGTGAAGGTGACTGAGACGGTTTCCGTTGGCACCGCGCTACCGTCTTCAGTCACACTGCATACGCTGCCTTCAGATGTCGGCGTGACGCAGTACCGCTTCGCTATCATCAATGACAAGACGGTTCTGGTCGAGCCGAGCACACGCAAGATCATTCAAATCATTGAATGATTTCCGATCAATCGAGTAGGCCCCGCCAGCCGAAGCCAGCGGGGCCAACTCAGGTGATTACGGGGAAGCAACCACCGCCGCTTTCCGGGGCCGGCAACAAACGCCGCTGAAGGATTTCCTCGGCGCTTGAGAGCGGCACGAGGGGAATGGCGACGCGAATGGATAGGTTCCGGACCTGGCGTTGTGTCGGAATGACGCACGAACAACGGGGCCAGTCGGCCTGAAGCCAGCGCCAAATGTGATTTGCCTCCAACCTGAAACAGGCGCGTACTGCCAAGGCAGTTGTCTCCATGCCGACGTTTGGAAATGACCGCTGCGGCGCAAAGCGACGCCGCTAAGGCGGGGACAAGCAATCATGCACACCGGAAAGGGGATGCTCGTCCTTCGGGACGGGCAGACGCTCCCGCTCTCCTATCAATTTAGCAGCGACTACGACGATATCCGGGCTGGATACCTGTTCTGCGACATCTCGGACGTCGATCCTGCCGAGCTAGGCTACAGCCTGCGCATTACATGCGAGGACGGCATCCAGATAGACGTGGCAGTCATCCATTCCAGCGACAGATATCTCGCGGTCACGGGGCGAGTAGCGTCACCTGAGGCAGCCTGAACAACAAAAAACCCAGCCCCTTTCCGGGCCGGGAACATTGGCTTGCGACTCCAAGCCGCCGCTTGCAGATATCGCCACGCATGTTCCGCGCTGGCCCATAGCCGACATGGCGGACGTCAGCTTTCGGGTAGCCGGACCTCTCCGCCACGGGGAGGGCTACTCTCAATCATTCTGGCGCCCTCTATCAACCTGCCGGCTCCGCTCCGTTATTCCGACTGGCGCTTATCAGGTTAACGAAAGCCGCGCTTCTACTAACCGCCCGATGAAAGGTAAAACGCAAATCATCGCCCGCGGTGTCTCAAGAGAAATTCGCGACGGTCAGCCGGTAAAATCCCGAGCGATGCCTCCCATAAGCAGATCGAGCTGCTTGCAGTATCACTTCGCGGTTTTGATCGAACACGACCAAGGCTGCGGCCTCCCTGGCGCCGAACGGAGCGGGGCTGAGCTTCCGCAGCGCCTCGCAGGCGGAAATTCGATCGAGCGAGCGCTGAATGGCTCGGCCGGTCAACGACCGAAGGTTGCCCATATGACGAACTGCGGTGAAATTCGTCTGTCAGCGCAGGTGGCTACGATGTTTTCGCTTCAGACCTCGACGGAGCGATCGGTTCTCCACCCAGCTTAGCGTAAACGAACTGGCTCAGGTCTTCAATTTTCTTCGCTTGATCGTGGAGAGAGCCTTCCAAATGCTCTACTCGGATATGGTCGAGCTTGTCGTGCAGCGCCATAATCTCAACCTCTGCCTTGAGGTTGATTTCATAGTCGAGACTGGCCGCAATCCGATCCCTCATAGCCTGCCGATTCTGCGACATCAGGATAACGGGCGCCTGTATGGCGGCAATCATCGATAGTATCAGATTCAAGAAAATGTAGGGATACGGGTCAAAACCGCCGATGCGCATAAGGACGACGGTATTCAGGATGACCCATGCGATAAGCAACAAGACGAATAGGATGATGAACGTCCAGGAGCCGCCGAACCTTGCCACTTGATCAGCTAGGCGCTCGCCGTAAGTCTGCCGCTCTTCAAAAGTACGGTTCAGGTCCCGGCTGATATGAGTCTGTTTGGCTATGTGAAGGACTACGCGGCGCTCTCGTTCTGGCAGGCCGTCGACTCCTGTTTCGAGAAGTTGCCGGGCAAGTTTGGAAACAGCGTCGTCCATGATGGCCTCCGCGTCGCAAAACCTACAATACATTGCGGCCGGCTGGCCGGGCTCTCTCGCTTAGGCTGCCGCGTAGTTATTGACCGCAAGATGCTCGACGTAGCGGCCCCGATTTCCGGCTGTGTTGGCCAACCCGCGAGCACTGCCTTCAAGTCAGTTATCGCGAGGCTTCTTCATCAAAGCCCTGCGAGTGCGAGCCTCCCAATCCGCGAGGTCTTTGTCGTACTGATCCTGAAACCAATTTGAGACGGTCCCGCTGCGGGTCGATATCGGTCTATGCGGATACCGGACATTGTGCCGCTCGACATAACGGCCGAACTTGCCGCTCGCCCGCCACCCCTCCGGATCGCTAGAGGCTGCCAGCGCGGCAGCCCGCCTGTCCATTGCGTCCATCTTCCGCGCACGGACACAAAGGTCCAACGCCTCGGAAAGGAGTTCTCGGATCCTATGTTCTCGCTCTTCCATCACTCTCCCTGCGCTCGGATGGCAGCAGCCGGAGCGTATCCGTCATTCATGGCGACGCGGTGCCTGCCAAGGGGAGACGGAGCATCCTCGTCGAGCCCGACAGCATGTTGCACAGCCCAACTCTCCGCCGCCTTTTGGCCGCCTGCTCGGTCGCGTCCCGCTCGCCATCCTCCTGGGCTGTGACAAGAGCGGTTTTTCGGCGAGATTACGTACAGGTCGGCAGGCGTTCCGCTCATTTGTACGTATCGAAATCTCCCTGTCCTTCTCAGCCAATGCCGCTGAAAGGAGGTTCACGACGGCACGGGCAGCATTCCGGCAATGCTGGACGGCGGCGGTGTCTTGATCTGGCCAATATCCCCGTGCGGGCTGAAGCAGTTTGCTCGCGCAAATTGCCTCCGCGATTTCCATCTCGTTTACCAACAAAAACGGGATGAGCGGGGAAGCCTCGGTCACGGTCGCGTCTTTATCTTCTATCTTACGCCTCCGCGCCGCGGATGGCACGTTTTCATATTGCGCCGCACATCACGAAGCAGTTGATGATTTCCCCTCGCTGTACAACGCGGGAGGGACGGGGAGAGAAAGGTTCGCGGTCACGCAACGTGCTTCGCCGAACGTCTCGCCGTCTGGATCAGTTTGCTGACATGAACATGATCGGCGTCGGTGGCGGGACGATTCTAATCCTGACGCGACTGCGTGGCATACGTCCGCTTTCTGGCGAGGACCCAGCTTCCGCTTCTGGCGCGATCAGGTCGTTTGCGGCTGCGGTCGCGAAGTTCAGCTATCCACCCCGTTGCAGACATTGGAATGCTTCGCCTATGCCGCTTTTCGGAGCAGGAGAATTTCATGCCGACAAGCGGAACAGACCAATCGGGTACGCGCAGCTTTGTCCTTGCGTCGGCCCTGAGCTGCCTTTTCGCGATGCTTCTTGGCTCAGGAGGCGGCTTCGGCACCACTATAGGCCTCGGAGCTGTTGGCCTCGTAATGCCAGTGCTATCAACGGCGCTCCTGACCATAGTGCTGGTGACAGGGGAGCCTTGGGAGGTCGTTGATCAGCATTTTCTCCCCCGCGCAGCCCTGGCCTTGCTCGGCATCGCGACCATTGTAGGTTCACTGGCGTTTGCGTGGCGTTCTCGTCTCGGGCGCAATTAGGTCTACCCAATGCTCGGAGCGCGCAAACTCCCCAGGCATCCGGGCGCCAACCTCATTGCAACGGCGCGTGCCCTGCTAAACGGGGGTTGGCATAAACCTCCTCCCAGCCTCGTAACGGACCGCCGTGCTGCTGCTTGGGCCGAGCAATCCCATCAGCGCCAAGCCACGTTTCGAAAGAACGCAGGTCCAACCTTGGTTGGCGCCAAGTCCAAGTGACGTCAGATGGGCTGCCGCTTTCTCACCCGCGCCTGAGCAGCAGTGCTCAAAATGAAGAACGCCCGCCTCATCCCGGAATGAGCTACCGTACTGAAGCCAGACCCAAAGCAAGTGATAGGCTCCTTTGAGGGCTGGGTCTGTCGGACAGCCGGTCTCGTCGCGCTCAATGTCCAAGGTCGGCCCTAGCTCAAAGATCCCGCCAGAATAGCAAAAGCGATAGCCAGATAGATCGGGGCAGTTTGCGACATAGAGGAACCTTAATAGCCGTTAGTCCGCTTTTCCACCGATCAAGGTACTGGGTTTCTACGTCTACTCTGGCGCAGACATGTGTTCCTTGTTCTCCAACCGCAATGCGTCACGCCGAACTACGCGCCGCTCGAATGGCTAAGCCACGGCGAACCGTTCCGCGAGGCCCATAATTGGTTTCCAGACCGGCGCATTGTCGGCGGAAGGCTTCACTCCTTCCCAGAATGGTCATGCTCAACGCTTCGTAGCTGTCCCTGATTGCAATCTTCTGCTTGGCCATTTCATCCTTGAGGAATGCGCTTTGTAGGTCCTGCTCGCGAAGCCCTTCTGAGCGGAGCGCTTTTGCGACGCCCGCATCGGATATTCCCGCGTTGCACAGTTCCGCCAGATAGGTCGCGACTGCGATCTGCCGCACAAGGCGCAGTTGCGGATAGGTGTATGCTGTCTGAGCAACCGGCGATGCGACTGGACCGAGGGCGAGAACCAAAGCGACGAAAAGCGGAACATGCCTGCTCAACTCGAGTGTCTCCGATAGCGTGCAAAAATCAGTATGGCTCGGATTTCAGCCTGCTCGGCCCAAGGCTTGGAGTCGATAGTCGTTTAGAACCGCCGCCAATTGCTCCGCGGAGATCTGCCATCCCTGCGGAAGGCCGGCGTCAGCACCAAGGCTACGATTTATCCGTGTGAGTAGAGATTTCTGCTTGGCGTGTGGTTCAAAATTGTAACCGACCATCTTGCCGCCGCGTCCCGCGCTGAAAACGCAAAAGCCTTGCACATCCCGCCATGCGACGTACCTCGGTGTCCGAACAAGACCGCCATCAACTGTGAAGCCGCCGGCGTCAAGGATTAGAACTTGAGGGCGGATTAATAGCCATAGAAATACAACGACACCCAGCCCAAAGAACGCTACGCAGGCCCAACCCCACGCGACGGTGGCCATTTTCGTCTCCTGGATCATACTCGTTCCGATTAGGACGAAGACGAGACTTGCCAGGAGGCACAATGAGGCCTTGAGACGAGACCCTCTAAGAATTCTTGAATTGCGCAACGAGGAAAGGTCGCTTGCAACTACCAGAGCGAACCACCTTGCAGTGGCATTGACATTGCGCTCCCAGCTCCTTGACCGCGATCCTGAAGCGTTCAACCTGATCCGGCTCGACCATCACCAAAGCTCGGATCAGGCCGCTTCCTCGATCTGGACGTTTGGCGAGATACCCGATCCCGAAGTGATGCTGCCCACACCCATAGGCTTACCGTTCCAGGGCCTCGTTAGCTTTGACGAATGCCTCGAACAGCTCGTCAGTTTCGCAATCGGAGACTCGGAATTCGATCACATGGAGATGGTCATCCAGCCGATTGCCGTGCCCGTCTGATTGCCCCCATTCGAGCCATCGGTTGCGATAGAACGCTACCAGAGCCGTGGAGATCGTTCGAATCTGCTCGGTTGTCGGCTGATAGCCCATGATGCGTCCCTTGTTAGAAACGCATCGTATCAGGAGTATAATCCTATAAGCGCGCCGAACACCATGGTTGGGAACGACATTCGGCGCAGCACGGTGAGGGACGACTTAGATGAAGGGCAAGCGGGCTGACGCTAGCTCCGGATGCCTTACCGGCTTGATCGGCTTCTTGAGAAACTTTCGAAAAGGCTCGATCGGCTCCAATGCGATTTCCTTGTCAGGAATTCGCGGACCGATGACATCGTATTGATCTCCTCTACCGGGATAGAAACCCTGCTCCTGCATGATGCTTTTCAGGCAGTAGTGGATCGCATTCTTAATAGAATCATGATGTTGGTCTGCCGGCCTCCAATAAAATCGCCCGTTGTAGTTGGACACCAGCTCTTCGAGCCGAGCCTCTATCAGTTCTCGTATCTCGGGGTTGATGATCCAGACCGCATGAATATGTGGATCATGCGATCCGCCTGCTCATGATCAGGGTTGCCGCTGACAGGGAGCTTCCTTTTCCGGTGAGAGCGCCGGATGCCCCCCGAAGCTGCGTAACTGAGCCCCTTACCGCCCAAAGCTGCCAGTGATCTGAATGCCCACCTTTACCGCCGTTCGATCATTGCCGTCCTTCGATGGCAGATCAACGGCAAACCAAGGCCCGATGGTCGCTTGCACGACGGGTCTTTGGTGGCGATCGAGCACCACGCCGGTATGAAGCAGCCAAGGTGCCTTATCGCCTGCGAGATCGATCGTCAGATGACGGAGCAGGCCGTTTAGATCCCAGTGCGCGTGTCCGTCGCGGTCAACCACAAAGCCGTTCCGGTCGACATGTACGTCACAGAGCGTCTTGTTAAATGCGATATGGAGGCTGGTTCCGGTTCCCTCTTCGCGGAAGCTCGATCCGATGGCCGCGCCGGCTGCGGCCTGACGCCACCAAGCATCGCGGTGATCTATCCCCGGATTGTCTGGGATGACAGCTTTGGCCCCTGGAACGACCGCTCGGATAGCTTCATTGAGGGTTTTGGGCGGAAAGGCGCGCTTGTCGAGGAGCTTCGCAAATTCCTCGCGCATGCCATCGCGAAACTGAAACAGGATTCCTGGCGAGGCCGGTGGCTCGAACACCTGCACAACATGCCCGACGAACGGATAGAGGCTTTGATTGAAGACGCGCTGGAAATGGGTTGCCGCAAATTGCACTTCCCATCGCAAGCGCAGCTCAGGCTGCATCGGGCCGGTAGGGCACCTAGGCATCTTGCTCGGAGCCATATCCCTTCTCCTGAAGAGACTTGGACCGCCAATCTACGCCGATGTCGTTTTGGGGTCACCGCGAATTTAGATCGAAACGGGCGGGCTGATACCCTTCACTCAAACGATGACACGGCGTCTTCACGAAACAAGCACGTCTCGTCGTCCCAGTCATAAGATCGGTCAGGCGAAGCCTCAAATCACAAGATTGGCTCTGAGATTCGGGCGTCTGATTCGGGATGGGAAGCGGTCAATTCGCGTACGGATTGTACAACGGCGCGTTCGCTGCGTGCCCACGATGCCTTACAACCACACAGGGAGGTCGAGTTTCCCTGCATTCGACCTCAAATATCCACCGCTCGCGCTTCAGGAGCGGCGGATCAAAAAAGCCCCAAGCAAATCGCGAACAAAGCCAGACGAGGCGGTCCTCAACCAATGAGCTGCGGTCGCATATGAACCCGCTTGCCCTGGCAAGTGCGATAACATCCTCGCCATTGCGAGGCAGTTCCTTCGCAATATCGTCAGTTACATCAGTTCCGAAGCTGTCCCGCCATGCTTCCCGAAATGCCACATCCAGCTTTCCGCGTTCACCCGAGGAGGCCCATGCCATTGAGCCGACAAGGATCGCACCGCACCACACGGCATACACTCGCGCCTCGGTGATCTTCATTGATGCCTCGTTTGTCACGCTGGCATCAGTTATGCGGGCTCCGGCGGGGGCACAGCAAGGTCGGCAACGGGGTGGTGAGCGGACGCTTCCGCAGACGCGGGAAGCAGGCTCCCTTTCACATTCGCTCCAACACACCATCCGCTGGTTGTTTGAACCGCTACGGCGCCATGAACTGACGAGCAACCGCCTCGGTGCCGCGTGCAAGGATTCCCGCATCGATCGCAACCGCGGTGAAGGTCGTTCCGAGATCGATGCAGCGTTTGGCGAAAGCGGTATCCGGCGTGAGGATGCCGGCGGGCTTGCCAGTTGCGCGGATCCTTCGGATCGCGCCCTCGACGGCCTCGACGACCGCGGGATGTCCGGGCTCACCTACGTGCCCGAGGCTCGCCGCGAGATCCGCCGGGCCGATGAAGACGCCATCGACACCATCTACGGCAGCTATCTCTTCAAGTTGCTCCAGCGCCTCGCGCGTTTCAACCTGAACGAGGAGGCAGAGCTCATCTGCCGCCAGCTTCCCATAGTTGGCAATCCGACCGAAGCGCGTCGCGCGCGTCAGTCCCGACACTCCCCGGATGCCACCGGGCGCGTAGCGTATGGCGGCGACCGCAGACCGTGCCTCGTCCGCAGTCTGAACGTAGGGTATGAGCAGGGTTTGAGCGCCGAGGTCGAGAAAGCGCTTGATCAGCACTGCATCGTTGCTCGCTGGACGGACCACGGCCGAAACGTCATAGGGCGCCACCGCCTGGAGCTGCGCCAGAACAGTGAGGGGGTCTCCGGGCGAGTGCTCAGTGTCAAACAGCAGCCAATGATAGCCCGAGCCGGCGACGGCCTCGGCCGCGTAGCTTCCTGGCAGGCTGCACCAGAGGCCAATCTGCTGGCGGCCCTCACACAATGCGCGTTTGAAGCGGTTCTCAGGCAAGTTCATCGCAGGGCCTCAAATGAAAGAAACGCCGATGGCTCCGAGGGGGCCATAATCGGCATAAATGACATCGCCTCTCTTGATGTCGACAGGGCGCGTGAACGACCCCCCAAGGACGATTTGCCCCTTCTTCAGTCCGGCCCCAACCTCGTGCAGCTTGTTCACCAACCAGGCGATTCCAGCCGCCGGGTGCCCCATGATGGCAGCAGAGACACCAGATTCTTCGATGATGCCGTTCTGCGACAGCGTGGCTCCAACCCAGCGCACATCCACATCGAAGGGGCGGACCATCCGACCGCCAATGACGATTGCGCCGAAGGCTGCATTGTCGGCGATGGTGTCGACGATCGCGCGCGGGACCTCGGTCCGATAGTCGATGATCTCCAGGGCTGGGACAACGAACTCTGTCGCGCGCATGACATCGTGGATGCGGCAGGCCGGGCCGGAGAGATCTTCTCCCATGATGAATGCCAATTCGACCTCGAGACGCGGTTTGATGAAGGTCTCGGTCTTGATCTGCGCGCCGTCGTTGTAAAGCGCATCGTCGAGGATGCGGCCATAGTCCGGTTCAGTGATCTTCGATGCCATCTGCATCGCGCGTGAGGTCAGCCCGATCTTGTGTCCGGCAATGCGCGCCCCGTTGGCAATCCGCGCTTCGGCCCAGAGATCCTGGACGCGATAGGCGTCGGCGATTTCCATGTCGGGGAACATCTTCGAAAGCTGAACGCATGGAACCCGTTCGCGCTCTGCCTTCAGGATGGCCTCGGCCGCCCTGCGATGGTCGTCTTCAGTCAGCACTGAGGTGCCTCCTTCCAGTCAGCAAGCTTGTTACTTGATCGGCGGTCGAGGAAGCACGGCTTCGCCCGATTCCATGACGTAGGTGTAGTCGAGGGAGTACCAGGGCGACGTCACAGCGGGCATCGTCGGATGTGGCTCATCGTGGCGCGCGAAGTCGCCCAGCAAGGCCTTCGTCACTCCGAACTGCACGTCGGAATCGATATGCGGATCGTTTGAGTCATAGACCTGCGAGATCAACACTTTGAAGCCGGGCTTGAAGATTAGCGCGTGAAGATGAGCTGGGCGCATCGGGTGGCGGTCCTGAACCCGGAGAAGGCGCCCAACAACTCCAGTGGTCGGAATTGGATAGCCCACCATCATGACCGACCGAAACCAGAAGCGACCCTCCGCATCGGTCGTAAACTTGCCGCGCAGATTCATTTCGGCCTGCTCGGGGTCCTGGTTCTCGTAGAGCCCGACCGGCGAGGCATGCCAGACATCGACCTCCGCTCCTTCGACCGGCCGCCCGGCCGTATCCACCACCCGAGCCTGGACGAAGAGCGGGTCTCCTGGGGTGTCGGAGCGAACGATCGTGCCGCCATTGTCGACCCGCGGAGAGTTCAGCCGCCAGAATGGGCCCAGCAGTGACTGTGACGTCTCGGTGTTGCCGCCATCTCCGTTGTTGAGGAGGCAGACGAGCGATGACACGCCCAACGAGCCAGCCATCAGCACGAATTCGTTATGCGTGTCGGAGGCGAGGGCGCCGATCTCGTTGAGGATCGCAGTCGCTTCGCGAAACTCGGCCTCTGTGAGCCGGACGTCGCGAACGAAGGCGTGAAGGTGGGTGATGAACGAGAACATGATCTCGCGCAAACGCGGGTCTCGCGTGCGTTCCATGACCTCCAGAACGGCGGGCGTGACGTCCTGCTGACGTTGAATGACCATCAGTGATCTCCTCGCCGCCGAGCATTTACGATAATCGATTATTCGTCAACATTTCCGAGGACAATTCGCTCATCATTAGCTGATTAAGCCTCAAATAGCCGCATACGGTTAAATCATGGCTCTCCATTGACTAATAATAATCGTTTATTCTACCAAAGGGCATCGTTCGGAGACCGCAGGGACTGAAACATGGCATCCGAAGCAGGCGAAAAGGATCGGCGGCAGTGAAGCCAGTGGCTGGAGATGATCCCACCGCGCCTTGGCGCACCACTTTCGTCGATGACGGCAAGAACACGATTGCCAGCCAGTTGGTCGAACGGCTCCGCGAGGCGATCGTTTCAGGCCAGCTCAAGGCAGGGACCAAGATCAACCTTGGCCGCGCGCGGGAAGTCTTTTCCGTCTCGCTGAGTCCATTGCGGGAGGCGCTGGCGCGGCTCGTGCCGGATGGCCTCGTCATCTTTGAGGACAATCGCGGCTACCGTGTCGCTCCCGTTTCGGTGAGCAATCTGCGTGAAATCACCCGCCTGCGCGAGGAGTTCGAAACGCTTGCGCTTCGGCAGGCGATTGCCGTGGCACCCCCCGAATGGGAAGGCGATGTGACGCGAGCACTGCACCGGCTCAACACTGCCGAACGAGACCCATCCGATCAGGCCACGCTCGAACGATGGGAGACTTTGCATCGAGAGTTCCATCTCACGCTGCTGTCTGGTTGTTCGATGCCACTCTTGCTGAACTTTTGTCGGACGCTTCTCAATCTGAACGACCGTTACCGCCGCAGCTTCCTGGTGCGGACCTCGGGAGACCGCAACGTCGCCGTGGAGCATAGCGAGATCGCGCAAGGAGCCGCTGCGCGCGACGCCGACTACGCATGCGCGCGCTTGCGCGAGCACATCCATCGGACGGGCAGCAATTTGGCCGCCCATCTCGCGGACAGGATAGCGCCATGACGCAATCTCCTCATCCGCTTGGAATTGCGCACTTTTCCTGCATCGACGTGCCGCCAGTCGACTTCGTGCGCTTGGCTGGAAACATCGGGTACTCGGCCGTTGGCCTCCGACTGCATCCGGCTTTCCCGGGAGCGCCGTTCTACACGCTGAGATCGGGAAGCCCGGAAATGCGTTCGGTGAAGACCGCTTCGCGGGCAGAAAACGTAGGTGTCTACGACATCGAGTTTGTCGTCATTGACCCAGCATTCTCGCCTCGCACCCTCCTGCCGATGCTTGAGTCTGCCGGTGAACTCGGTGCGCGTCGCCTCAGCGTTTGCGGCGATGATCCAGACGAGGGCCGGTTCGTGGCAAACCTGTCGGAGCTTGCCGATATCGCAGGCGGTTTCGGGATGGGCGTCGATCTGGAGATCATGCCTTGGCGGCACATCGGGTCACTCGCGGCTGCCGCGCATGCGGTCGAAGCGACGGGCAGGAGCAACGTTGGCGTGCTAATCGATGCGCTTCATCTTTCGCGATCGGGAAGTCGGCCAGCGGCCTTGCGAGAAATCCCGCAGGCGTTGATCCGCAGCGTTCAGCTTTGCGACGCGCCCCGTCGGCGGCCGAAGGACAAGGACGCTCTGATTGCAGAGGCACGCGGCGGCCGCCTTCTGCCAGGAGCTGGATCATTACCCTTGCAGGGACTTCTTAGCGCAGCGCCCGAGCACGCCGTGCTTTCGGTCGAGGTGCCGAACCGCGGCATGCCGCCAGAGATCCACGCGAAAGCCCTTTTCGACGCCACCTTGGCACTTTTTCACACGGATGCCTTCGACAGTGCACATCAGGCGATTCCAGAGAGCTCATAGTCTGCCCGTTAGCGGACCTAGCAAGAGTCCGATATGGGTCGAGGCTGTGTGAGAACCCTCTGACGGCGTTTGAGCGACGTGCGGCGTGAACGCGCGACGAAATCGGGTTCATGATCTGATGGCTGCGATGAGCGGCTTGGCGCCGATGATGGCAATGACGCGCTTGGGGTTATAGGCCAGGACGTGGAGGCCGATCTCGGTTCTGACGTTGGGCAGGCGCTTTGTCAGGAAGTGCGTCGATCCCATCCAGGCCTTGATCGTGCCGAAGGGATGCTCGACGAGCCGTCTTCGCAGGCGCATGGTGCCGGGCGTCAGGTCCATCCGCCGCTGAAGGGCGTCGATGAGCGCCTCATGCTCCCAGCGGGTCACGCGCCGCTCGATGCTGGGGGTGCACCGATCCTTGAGGGCGCAGGCCTGGCAACTGGCACGATCCCAGTAGCGGTGAAGCACCATGCCTCGCTCGACCGTGGTCATATGGCGCGGCAGCAGCGCGCCGGAGGGGCAGCGATAGACGTCCTGCCCGGGCAGGTAGACGAAGTCCTGCTTGCCGAACCGGCCGTCGGTCTTGGCGCCCGAGATCAGCGGCTTGGGCAGATACGGCGTCACGCCCAGGGCGTCGCAGGAACGGATCTCCTCACCGGAGAAGTAGCCGCGGTCGGCCGGCGCATCGAGCTTTGCCACGCCCATGGCGGCCTTGGCCTTGGCGGCCATGGCCGCGAGCTGTTCGCGGTCGCTGCCGGTCATCACCACGTCGTGGGCGACGATCAGGTGATGCTCGGCCTCCACCGCAGACTGGAGATTGTAGCCGACGATCCCGCTGCCGCGCCCGCTGGTGGCCATCGAGCGAGCGTCCGGATCGGTCAGCGAGACCTGGCCGTCCGGCGCGGCTTCGACCCGTCCCGCCATCGCCTGAAGCATCTTCATCTGCTCGCGCAACCGTTCGACCTTCTCCTTCAGCCGTTCCGAACGCGCAGTGGCGGCCTCGCCTTCCTGGCGGTCGGCCGTGTCGAGGTCGCGCAGGTAGCCGGCGATGTGCTCGGCGACTTGCTCCAGACGCTTCTGGAGCTTGTGGGTCGTGAAGTTCTTGTCGCGGCTGTTCACCGCCTTGAACTTGCTGCCGTCGATCGCGACCAGGGCGCTCCCGAACAGGCCGATCTGACGACACAGCACCACGAACTGCGCACAGGCGGCCTGGATCGCCGAGCCATTGTCCTTCCGGAAGTCGGCGATCGTCTTGTGGTCGGGCGCAAGCCTCCCCGTCAGCCACATCAACTCGACATTGCGCCCAGCCTCGCGCTCCAGCCGGCGGCTGGACTGCACCCTGTTCAGGTAGCCGTAGACGTAGAGCTTGAGCAGCGTCGCCGGGTGGTAGGCGGGGCGTCCCGTCGCTGCCGGCGTCACGCCATCAAAGCCCAGAGCGCCCAGGTCCAGGTCATCGACGAAGACGTCGACCACCCGCACCGGGTTTTCCTCGGCCACGTAGTCGTCCAGGCAATCGGGGAGCAGCGTCGGCTGCCGGCGGTCGCAACCCTCGATGAAGCCGCTCAAATCCACCTCCCGACTGCGATGTCAGGATTCTAGCCGATCTGGAGGGTTTTCACACATGGGGTAATCGCGGGAGCGCGGCGCCTCCGGGCCTCTACTGGCCGTTCGAATGGGTGGTTGTTCCCCGATAAGATGAACGAACGGGCTCTCGACTTGCGGCCGGGCCCAAGCATCGAATGGAGAACAACCATGGGCGAGTATATCGGTCTCGACGTATCGTTGAAAGAGACGGCAGTATCCGTGCGGCGGGCAGGCAAGCGGATTTGGCGCGGCAAGTGCCCGTCGGATCCGAGACTTCTCGCTGAGGTGATCCGTCAGCGGGCGCCCGAAGTTGAGCGGGTCGTATTCGAGACCGGTCCGTTGTCGGTGTGGTTTTACCATGCGCTGACGGCAGAAGGCCTTCCGGCGATCTGCATCGACGCGCGGCATGCCAAGGCGGCGCTCGACATGGCTCCAAACAAAACAGATGCGAACGATGCCGACGGCCTGGCGCATCTGGCCGAGGTCGGCTTCTTTCGCGAGGTCCGGGTGAAGGGCTATGACAGCATGCTGATGCGGACCTTGGTCGCAGCGCGCACCAAGCTGGTCCGGATCAGCACCGAGCTCTCAAACCAGATCCGTGGTCTGATGAAGACATTCGGGCTGCTGGTCCCATCAAGCAAGGGCGGCAAGTTCGAGGAGCATGTTCGGCGGCTGCTCGCCGGCAAGGAGGAGCTTGCGCGCGTCATCCTCCCGATTCTGGAAGCGTGGCGCGGCCTACGCCTGCGGGCAGCCGAGCTCGGGCGCCAGCTCCTGAGCGCCGCACGACAAAGCCAGGCCTGTCAGCTTCTCATGTCGATCCCCGGGGTGGGCGCGGTCACGGCAACCTCCTTCGCCACCGCCATCGAAGATCCGGCCAACTTCTCCAAATCCCGCTCCGTGGGAGCATGGCTTGGCCTGACGACCCGGCGCTACCAATCCGGAGAGGTCGATTATGACGGCCACATCTCGAGGCGCGGCGATGCCCATATCCGAGGCCTGCTCTACGAGGCCGCAACCGTCATCCTGACGCGGGCGCAGGCTGATAGCGCCCTACGTAGCTGGGGCTTGAAGCTGCGTGAAAAGCTGGGCTTCAAGCGCGCGGCCGTCGCAGTCGCGCGCAAGCTGGCCGTGATCATGCACGCCATGTTGAAGTCCGGCGAGCCATTCAACCGAACCGCCGCCTGACGCGTCCAGGCTCGTTTGCGCCAATCCTGAAGGCGCTCTGAGACGTCCCGGCCGGGACGTAGGCCGAACCATTCCGCCGAGGCTGTTGCAGTGTCGAGCCATGCTCGCCGCCTGCGCTCCACACATTGGAAGGTTCGCCCCGCGAAGCCCCATCATGCGGCGACTTCATGTCGACCGCGAAGACGACCGTGCTCCCGGCAAGCGACATCCCAGTCCGCAAAAAAGGCTTGATCTTCGAGCTGCGATTAGACGACAGCCTCGGTCGGAAGCGGCCATCGCATTCGAGTGATATACTGGATGATTTAAATTCTTCGAGCCGCAGGCGCAAAACGTCGGAATGCGGCATCGATGTCATCATAGGTGCAATCGACATAATCCAAAGAAACATGAAATCGCGTCAAGGCTTTCGTGAAATTATCCCAACCGCCATACTGGCCTTTTGACTTAATCCCAAACCGGTCAGGTCCAACAATGCTGACATATAGATTCGAGTCTTCAGGATTATCCACAGAGTAGCTCGGAATCTCCGGCCAAGGAATGCGCTGCTCAAAAATGTGAGGGAGCAACAATCCCTCCTCGTCAAACGCCAAGCGAACAGATCGGTCGGGCTCCTCAATGGCTTTGATCAAAGCGGCCAACAAAAGGGCGGCCCCGACGAGCATGACGGCGCCCATTGTCATTGCTTTTCCTTCGGCAAACGCGCCATGTATGGCCGCGCCTGCGAGCGCAATATAGATGATTGCCGCCCACCGGCTGTCGGTTCCGCGAAACTCCAAACTCGCTGACAGATCGGAATTCGTCTGCATGCCGCGTCAAAAACTCACGAGAGCCATCGCAAATACCATATACCAAAATGGATGCTGTCATCTGCCAGCGGCAGGTTTGGCGTACAGCCAGCTCACGCGTGCGATTTCCTGATCGTCCCCGATCTGGAACAGAAGCGTTCACGCAGCCTGCTTCTTTTTCCTGAGCTCGCGGTGTCCATAGTAGGACATCAGGCTCACAGCGGATTCTAGGCTAATAGCAGCTTTTGCGAACCGAACTTCAACGGGACAACGCGGCCTATCCGGATCTTTGGGAAGGATCGGCGCCGGAGGGGATCGGGCTAATTCCAAAGGTCGTTTGGTGACCGTATGTGATGGTTGTCGGGGCAATGGTGAGATTGTAGTGAGTACCAGATACCCCTCGCCGTGCCTTCGTTCTTTACCTTGTCCTGAATCAAATATTCGTTGCGCATGGCGTTTTCTATCACAACGGCAATCTTGGAACGATTACCGCAATTAAAGAGAGCTCGAAAATTCATCCTGGCACTCTGACCTGGGTGCGCTCCATACCTATCAACACCGAAGAAGACTTCTCCGTCTTTCTGCATCTTTCGAACGATCACCTCGTAATATTGCAAACCACCAATGCCGCCCGCTGAGCCGAAAAGCCTGCCCTCAGCGGTTGCGTAGGTGGATTGCAGTACCAATGCGACCGGTACAGCGAGCAGCGCTCGTCCAAAAAGCTTCAAATGACTTCCAACGCCAGCACACCCACATTCGCGAAATACCAACTATAATTGGTAATCGGAACCATCGGAAATTGCCAGCTCTAGGCGCATGGATATGCGCAAGCTGGTCGGAGAAAATTTTGCGCGATTGCGGAAGGAGCGCGGCCTGTCTCAGGAGCAGGTGGAAGAGCGCTCGGGCTTTAGCCAGTGGTACATCAGCAGCCTTGAGCGTGGCCGTCGCAACCCGACGATCATCTCACTCTATGAGCTGGCCAATTCCATTGGGGTTCGGGTGGCTGATCTGATTGCTGACGAGGGCGCTTCAAGCGAGGGCGATTCGACCGTTCCTGGGACCGCTCAGGCATCCCATGCGAGTCAAAAAGCGAAGGGCGGCTAAGCCCTGCGGTTTGTAGCTGCTACGTAGCTGCTGCGGCCGTCCGTGAGTTTCGAGATATGGGCCTAACCCATTGAAGTAATGGAGCGGGCGATCGGGATCGAACCGACGACATTCAGCTTGGGAAGCTGACGTTCTACCACTGAACTACGCCCGCGTGCTGTCTTGCGATCGAGACCCGACGCGTCGCAGCGAAGCGTTCTTAGCGTCTCGCGAACCCCGTGTCATCCCGCATTCTGCGGTACGCAGTGGCTTGCAAGCTGGAGCATGCTGGATTTTCACGGAGACGGTGTCGTTATTCCGGACAAGCCGCGACAGCAGCGCCGATCCGGAAACCATCATAAGGCTTAAGCGCTCTACGATGGATTCCGGAGCAAGCCCGGAATGACGGCGCGTTTCCACCGAAAGTCAGCAGGCTCAAATAGAGAAGAAACCAATAGCCGGCTCTGCCGCATCGTGGCGCTGCTACTGACGACTTCGACAAGTCTCGACGCAGGCGGCTTTCGTGCCCGGGACGATCTCAGGCATCCGCCAGGAGCTCTCCGCCTTCAGGACGAAGCGCGCTCATCCAGCCACTTCAGGATGTTGTCGACCGTGTCGCGGTAAAAGCGCTCGTACAGATTCTGCGAGACGTAGCCGATATGCGGGGTGGCGAGCAGGTTCGGCAGGCTGCGGAACCGGTGGTTCGGTGGGAGCGGTTCCTGATCGTAGACATCGATGGCGGCGCCGGCGATCATCTTTCTTTCCAGCGCCTCGATCAGATCGGCTTCGATGACGATCGGACCGCGCGAGGTGTTCACGAGCCGGGCGGTCGGCTTCATCAGCGTCAGCTCCGCCGTGCCGACCAGCCCGCGGGTGCGGCCGCTCAGGATCAGATGGATGCTGACGATATCCGCCTGCCGGAACAGATCCTCCTTCGAGACCCATGTCGCGCCCGCCGCCTCGGCCCGTTCGGCGGTCAGGTTCTGGCTCCAGGCGATGACCTTCATGCCGAAGGCCTGGCCGATCCGGGCCACGGCGCTGCCGATATTGCCGAGGCCGAGCAGGCCCAATGTCCGCCCGTTGAGGTCGCTGCCGATGCGGCGCTGCCAGCCGCCGCTGCGAAACGAGGCGTTCTCCTCGACGAGCCCTCGTGCGCTCGCCAGGATGAGCGCCCAGGCCATCTCGATGGTGGGCGCCGGGAAATAGCCGGTGTGGACGACCTGAATGCCGCGCTCTTCGGCCGCCTTGGCGTCGATCGAGGCGTTGCGTGCGCCGGTCGAGGCGATCAGGCGGAGCTGCGGCAACCTTTCGACGATCGCGCGCGTCATCGGCGTGCGCTCGCGCATGACACAGACGATGTCGAAGGGCCGAAGCCGGTCAACGACCGCATCGGGATCGGCGAGATGATCGTTGAACACGGTGACGCGGGCGCGTCCGTCGAGCACGGTCCAGTCCGCCATCGACAGCGCGACATTCTGATAATCGTCCAGCACGGCGATGTTGACGGGCTCGGAGTGGGTCGACATGCGCTTTCCCCTCATGATCCTGACGGCGGTGGTCCGGTTAGGCGCATGCCACGGCAACCCACACCGTCTACCTCGCAGGACGCTCACCACGCCGCGCCGATTTCGCCAGCCGATCCGAACCCGCTCAAGATGGGGGTGTTCCGCTCGGCGAACCTGATGATCGACAGGTCGCGCGGAACACTGATCCGATTGAGCCGTTCGACAGTTTCGGGCTAGCATAATCCAACGAAGGGGAGTTTCCGACGCTCCCGTCCAAATGACCGCGCCATTGTCCAAGACGTCCGCCAGAAAATGCCTTCGAATCGCCGTGCGGGCGACGGATGGGATATCAAGCCGCAACCGGGCCCTGGCTTCTGAAAAGCGACGCCGTTATGGCGCAGGATCGCGGGCATGACCGGGCGGGGATTGCATCATGTCACGGCAATCGCCACGGACGCAGTGCGGAATCTCGATTTCTATACGCGGGTCCTCGGCCTTCGCTTGGTCAAGCGGACGGTGACGCACGAGGATCCGGGCGCCTATCACCTCATTTACGGCCAGGCGGAGGGCGCGCCGGGAGGCAGCCTCTCGTTTTTTTCGTGGTCGAGCGCGGCCGCGGCCACCGAGCGGCCAAACGGCGGCGAGCATGTATCCTTCGCCATTGCCCCGGAGGCGATCGGTTGGTGGGAAAGGCGGCTCATTGCCTCCGGTGTCTCGTTCCGGCGCGGGCGGGCGCCGGGTGGAGCCCCTCAGCTGAGCTTCGAGGATCCCGATCACGCGCCGCTGACGCTGGTTGCTTCCGAGCTTGCCTCCGGGGCGATCTGGTCACTGCCTGATATCCCTCCGGCTTTCGCCATCCGGGCGCTCCGCGGCGTGTCATTGAGCCTGCGCGGGACGGCATTGATGACACGAATTCTCACCGATGTTCTGGGTTTCGCCGAAATGCGACGCGAAGCCGATTGGATCGAATTCTCTGCGCATGGCGATGCGGGCGGCTGGTTTTGCCTGCATCAGCGGAACGACCGGCAACGCCCCAGGCTCGGAGCGGGAGCGATCCATCATGTCGCCTTCCGGGCGAGGGACGAGGCTGATCTGGCCACCATGGCGGAAGCGCTCAAGGAGCGCTTCGGAATCAGCGCCAGCCCGGTCAAGGACCGCAATTATTTCCGCTCGATCTACTTTCGCGGCCCTGACGGATTGCTGATCGAGATCGCGACGGACGGTCCCGGCTTTCTGATCGACGAGACGCGCGAGAACCTGGGGACGCGGCTGATCTTTCCGCCGAGTTTGCAGGATCGGCAGGAGGAACTGCTCCGCATCCTCCCCCCGCTCGATCGGTTTCGCTAGCTTCGCTGGTCGATGATGCTGGAATGAACGCATGTCTTCGGCCCGCTCACGGGTGGCATCTGGCAGAGGCCGCTCGGGCAGGGCTGACGCCATACAGCCCTTTCAGAAGCCGAAATCTGCTTCTTGCTGCCGGGCACTGTCGCTTTATGCGGGGAAAGAACGCTGGTAGCGTGCTCTTGTCCTCGATCGCCGCCGCCGAAACCGCTTGTGGAAAAGGGCGGAGATCGGCTGCACGAATCGAATTCAAACAAGCCAATTCATCCTTGAAGAACGATTGCCTTGATATCAGCCCGGCCATGAAGACATCCCAAGCACGCCGCTCCGAACGTCGACGGTTGGTGGAGACGGCCAAGATCCGGACGAGCAGCGGGGTCACCTATAGCTGCATCATCCGTGACATATCGGACGGAGGAGCCAAGCTTCGCGTCCCGGCTGGTTTGGAGCTGGAAGGAGAGATTCGTTTGACCTCAGCCGTCACCGGGCCCGAACGCGTTGCGCAGGTGATGTGGCAGGATCATACCTCAATCGGAATCGCCTTCGAGAAGCTGGCCGCCAGCTAGAGCCTGCTGATTTTTGCTCGGCAACACGCCATCATCCCGGGCTTGACCCGGGATCCATGCCGGAGCGTTTCCGATCGAGGTTCAGGCATGGATCCCGGCTCTCCGCTTCGCTCCGGCCGGGATGACCCGCGATTCCGTGAAAACGCAGCATGCTCTAGCAAACGCGAGATTGCGAACCTTCCCGGCATGTGTGCCACCTTCGAGACCCGCCTTAGCGCGCCTCAAAGGGTTGCGAACGCCGTGTCCAGGGAATGCCGGTCCGGTGCTCAAGGATTGATTGTGACCGGCCGTCCTCGCCCTGTTGCGTGGAGGCGGCAACTCTGAATTGTCGACCTCCTTAGTCCCTGCGAGGGGCCGCCCGGCGCGGCGAAGTCCGCCGCCATGCGGGCCGCAAAGGCGTCATGGTAGAAGTCGCCCAGCCCGCTCGCTCCCGGCGCGGTGCTTGCACCTCTCGTCTCACATATCGAAGAAGACGGTCTCGTTTTCGCCGGCGAGGTTGATGTCGAGCCACCAGGTCCCGTCCGGCTGGCGCTGGGCGATCAGGGTGCGGCGGCGCGCCTCCGGCACCAGGTTGAGGATCGGGTCGGTCTCGTTGCCCGCGCCATCGGCGAAGTAGAGCCGGGTCGGCAGCCGCTTCAGCAGGCCGCGGCCGAAGACCGAGAGCGCGATATGCGGCGCCTGCAGGCTGTTGCCGGGGCCGGGCACGCGGCCGGGCCGGATGGTGCGGAAGCGGTAGACCCCGTCCTTGTCGGTCGAGGCGCGGCCGAAGCCGACGAAATGCCGGTCGAGCGCCACCTCCTCGCGCAGATCGTCCGGGCTGGCATAGCGGCCGGCGGCATTGGCCTGCCAGATCTCGATCATCGCGTCCTCGATCGGCTTGCCCGCGGCATCGTAGACGCAGCCGGCGAGCGCGATGACCTCGCCCTCCGGCGTGCCCGAGACATTCGAGCCCGAGAGCAGGAAATGCTCCGGCGGCATCAGGTCGGGCCGGGCCCCCATCTCCGAGCGCTCGACCAGATCGGCGCCGCCCTTCCAGGGCAGGCCGTAATGGAAATACGGGCCGACCGTCTGCCACGGCGTCTGGCCGAACAGCGCCGCATCCTGATTGTCGGGCCGCGGCGCGGCGTTGCGGGTTTCGAGATCAGTGGTCGTCATCATGCTCGTCCTCGAACGGCGTCTGGTCGCGGCCCTTGAGCACGATGTCGAAGACATAGCCCAGCGCCCAGTTCGGCACGGTGGTGCCGATGTCGAAGCGCGAGACCATGCGCTGGCGATAGGGCATCGGCACGGCGTTGGCGATCGGATCGATCTCGATCAGCGGATCGTCGGGGAAATACATCTGCGTGACCAGCCGCGTCGCGAAGGCCGGCCCGAGCAGCGAGAGATGGATATGGGCCGGGCGCCAGGCGTTCTTGTGGTTGCCCCAGGGATAGGCGCCGGGCCGGATCGTGACATAGCGATAGCGGCCCTCACCGTCGGTGACGACGCGGCCGACGCCGGTGAAGTTCGGGTCGAGCGGCGCCGGCCAATCGTCCTTGGCGTGGATGTAGCGGCCGGCGGCATTGGCCTGCCAGATCTCGACGACGGTGTTGGGCACGGGCCGGCCGTCCTCGTCGAGCACGCGGCCGGTCACGACGATGCGCTGGCCCTGCGGCTCGGCCTTGTGCTGGGTGGTGAGGTCGGCCATCGCCGGCCCCATCAGCCGGGACCAGTCGCTCGGGCCGGTCACCTCGGTCAGCGTCTGCGGGATCGCGATCGGCTGATGGCGCGGGCTGCGCGCCACCGTCGAGCGATAATCCGGGAACAGCGAGCTCGGCTGGCCGCCATCGGGCGCCGCATAGGGAAGGATCAGACGACTCATGACATCGTGCCTCCGTCAGGCGGCTGCGGGGAGGGGCAGGAGGGCGCGCGCCTCCGCCACCGCGGCGGGGTGGCGCCCATGTTCGGGGCACAGCGCGACGATCCGACGGACCAGCGCCGCATTCGACGGCGCGAGCCTATCACGATCGAGGCGGACATTGAGGCGATGCGACGGAGGCTGCGTCTCGTCGATCGTTGTCGAGCGACCGCAGCGAGGCACCGTTCTGGATCGCTTGGTCGCGTATGGCGAGCATCGCTCGTGTTGCCTCCCGCGCCTCCCGCGCCCAACTGCGTATGCCGAGCTCGGCGGCGCGTTTCAGGTTCGGGACCTCGACGCTGATCGGCAGATCGGGCGGAAGCTGAGCGAAGATGCCGGTGAGATCGATGCCGCCTTCGCCGGGCAGCAGCCGCGCCTGCCGGGCCGTGTGGATCAGGCCTTCGTCGGTCGTCGGAATTTCGCCGGACGCGTCGCAGATCTGGGCATAGCTCAGCCGTGCGGCCGGGATGGCAGCGATGTCGGCAAGCGTCGTGCGCGAGCGGCCGGCGTGGAGTGCATCGACTAGGACGCGTCCGTTCGGCTGCCCCGCGGCGGTGACGATACGCAGGGCCGCACATGCGTCCGGCACGCGGGTCCAGGGCATGAATTCGAGATCGGCTGTGAGGTTATAGGGCGCGGCCGCTTCGCAGAAGGCGGCGTATGAGGCGGTCAGGCGGGACTCGTCGGGGTCGTCTCCGGCAGTCAGGATCGCGCGGACGCCGAGTTCGCCGCAGAGTTCGAGGAAGGGCCGGAACCTCTCGACCGTGAAATCCGCTGCCAGCCGGACGATCTCCATGTCGAAGACCGGCACGCCCGAGGCGATCGCCCTCCGCGTTTCGGCCCTTAGGGAGGCGTCCTCGATCAAGGGGCTCGCGTCGCCGCCGGGAGCCGCCGGCAGGGCGCGCAGGCCGACGGCGTCATAGCCGAGCTCGGCTGCGAGACGGACCGCGTCCGGCGGGGCGAGCGGCACGGTGGTGAGGTAGGCGAGCGAGATCATCGGCATGTCCAGCGCTCCGGATCAGGCGAGCGGGGAGATCGCGGTCGGCAGCGCGATCGTTGAGTACATCTCGCCGGTCAGCCATTGCGGCCCGCCCTTCGGCGGCCAGATGCCCTTGGCCACGGAATCGGCCCGGACCGCGGCGCGGTGGTCGAGGCTGGCGAAGGGCCAGATATGGGTGAAGCGCGCCGGCCCATCGAGCGCGTACATGGCGATGACGAGGGGGGAGAGCGCGACGCGAGCGGGCACGGCAGCCTCCCAGGCCGCGATCGTCGGCGGCACGCCGCCATGCTTCAGCATATAGGTGCGGATCTCGTAGACCGAGCCGAACTTGCCGGGCGTGACGGGCGGCAGGAAGGGGAAGGGCGCATAGCTGTCGAAGTCGAGCGCCTCCACATCCTCGCCGCAGCCGAAAGGATTGCCGCTGGCGAGCATCCGCTCGCGCTCCTGCCGGAGTTCGACGTCGTCGGCGAAGCCGCGCAGTACGAAGATCTGGTTGAGCCGGCCGATCTCACTGGTCCAGCAGCCGAGCAGCCGCCCCTTCGCGCCGCTTTCCTTGAGGGCGGCATCGATCGCGGCGATGGCGGAGGCGGCCTTGCCGAGGCGGACGGTGAGGGTGGCGATTTCGTAGCGCATGATCTGTCTTCCCATCGGTCAGGAGCGATTATTGGCGAGAGGCACGCCGCTGGCGTGATGGGCGGCGACGTAGCCGAAGGTCATGGCGGGCCCGAGCGTGATGCCGCCGGCCGGGTAGCGCCCCGCCATCATGCTCGACATGTCGTTGCCCACCGCATAGAGCCCCGGAATCGGCGCATCGCCCGGCCCGAGCACGCGGGCGCTGGCATCCGTCCTGAGGCCGGCGAAGGTGCCGAGGCTGCCGGCGACGATCTTGACCGCGTAGAGGGGGGCGGGGCCGATCGGCGCGACGCAAGGGTTGGGCTGGTGCTCGGGATCGCCCTGCACCCGGTTATAGGGCGTATCGCCGCGGCCGAAGGCGGGGTCGAGCCCCTGCGCGGCGTCGCGGTTGTAGGCGGCGAGCGTCGCGGCAAACCCGGCCGCGTTGATGCCGCAGGCTTCTGCCAGCGCTTCGGCCGTGCGGCCGCGCTTCAGATAGCCGTTGCTCAGCCACGCTCCGATTGGAAAGGGGCGCGGGCGGACCCGGCCCAGGCCGTAGCGACGCAGGAAGCCGTGGTCGCAGACGAGCCAGCACTCCGCCGGCTCGCCGGAAGGCGTGGCGGCGAAGAGCGCCTGCATCACGTCATGGTAGGAATCCGCCTCGTTGCAGAAGCGGCGCCCGTCGCGACGCACCATGATCGCGCCAGGCTTGGCCCGCTCGATCAGATGCGGAAAGTGCCCGGTCTTGCCGTCCGGCTTGGGCACGAGCGAGACCGGCGCCCAGGCTCCGGCATTGGGCAGATCTGTTTCGAGATGGCCACCGACGCTCTCGCCGAGTCGTATCCCATCCCCGGTGTTGGAACCGGGCGCGGCCGACCAGTGCTCGCGCCCCGTCGGTGCGTGCGGGAACAGTTCGGCCTTGCGCGCTGTGTCATGCGGAAAGCCGCCGGTGGCGAGCACCACGCCGCGCGAGGCTCGGATCGCCTGTCGGCGGCCGCCCGCTTCGACGATGGCGCCGGCGATCTGCTCGCCGTCGCGCAGCAATTCGATGGCTGCCGTGCTGCTCTGCAGGATAACGCCGAGATCATCGGCCGATTTCAGCAGCCGCGCAGCGAGTGCATTGCCGTTGACCAGATGCTGGCCACGGCCATGCCGGGCGCGGTCGGCGAAATGCCGGGCGAGGCGGCGCAGGACATGGAAGAAGGACGGGAGCTTGCGCGTGGCATTGAGGAAATGCCGCAGATCGGTTCCCGAAGCGATGTTCATGCCGAAGGGCGCCACTTCGTCGAGCGGCGGCCGCAGATTCTTGAGCCGCGCTCCCAGTTCGCGCCCGTCGAACGGCTTGGCGCAGAGCGAGCGACCGCCGGAGCCGGCGCCGGGGCTCTTGCCGTGGAAATCCGGGATCAGGTTGCCGTCGATGAAGTCGACGGCCGTCTCACGCTGGAAGAAGGCGACCATGCGCGGCCCCTGTTCCAGCAGCGTCGTGACGAAGGCCTCGTCGTAATCCGCACCGAGCTCATGGCGCAGATAGGTGCGGATCGTCTCTTCGTCCTCCTCGATGCCGGCGGCCTGCGCGAGCGGATTGCGCGGAAGCCACATCCAGCCGCCCGACCATGCGGTGGTCCCGCCGAACTGGCTTTCCTTCTCGATGACGACGACATCGAGGCCGAGCGCCGCCGCGGTGACGGCTGCAGCGAGGCCGCCGGCCCCGGAGCCGATCACCAGCAGGTCGCAGGATTGCGGCAAGGCTTGCTTCATCAGGCGGCATGCTCCGGCGCGGAAGCCCGCGACGACATGTTGTTGCCGAGCGCGTGGCGCACCGCGCGAAAGGCGAAGGTGATCGCCGGGCCGATGGTGATGCCGGGCCCCGGATAGGTGCCGCCCATGATCGAGTTCGCCTCGTTGCCGCAGGCATAGAGCCGGCCGATGGGGCGGTCGCCTTCGCCCAGCACCTGCGCATCCTCATCGATGACGAGACCCGTCGCGGCGCCGATGTCGCCCGGCGTCAGCTTGACCGCATAGAAGGGGGCGGTCGCGATAGGTCCCAGCGTCGGATTGGGGAAGCCGCGCGAGGCGTCGCCGTTGACACGATGATAGTCGGTGGTGCCGCGGCCGAACTCTGGATCGACGCCCGTGCGGGCGTACTCGTTCATATGGGCGATGGTCTCGGACAGCGCGGCCGGATCGGCGCCGATCTTGCCGGCGAGCTCTGCAATCGTTGCGCCTTGGACGAGGTAGCTATCGGCAAGGAAGGGCTGCAGGTTTTTCGTGCCCATGCGCACCATGCCGAGCCCGTAGCGGCGCAAGCCCTCGGCATCGGTGATGATCCAGCAGGGGATGGTCGGCCGGCTGCGGTTGGCCTCGAACATCGCGCGGCTGAACAGGTGGTAGGAGGTCGATTCGTTGACGAAGCGCCGGCCGCTCTGGTCGACGCAGACGGTGCCCGGCTTGCTGCGGTCGAGCACGAAATGCGGGAAGACGGCGGCAGTGCCGTCAGGGCGCTTGCGGGTCGAGACCGGCGCCCAATAGGCGTTGTCGAGATTGCTCTCGCCGAAATGTGCTCCGAGCTTGAGCGCGAGGTCCTGCATTGCGCCGGTATGGCCAGGCGCAGCGGGGCTGAGCGAGGGCACAGGCGCGTTGAGCATCTCGCCGCGCCGCTGCGGGTGGCGGTTATAGCCGCCGGCCGCGAGCACCACGCCTAGACGGGCCTTGATCCGGCGGCGGATATCGCCCTGCACGGCTGCCACGCCGGCGACGCCCTCCGGTCCGGTCAGCAGTTCGTCCGCCGAGCAGGTGGTCAGCACCGTGCCGCCATGCTTCTTCAAGGTCAGCAGAAGGCTGCCGATCAGGGCATTGCCCATGACGAGCCGCGTGCCGCGCTGCCCATGCAGGCGGTCGAGCCCGTAGCGGCCGATGATGCCCGCAGCATGCCGGAACGAGGTCCAGGATTTGCGCAGGTTGAGCAGGTGGCCGATATCGGTGCGGTCGATCATCATGCCGCCGAACAGCGTGAATTCCGGGATCGGTGGACGGATGCGGTCGATATCCGCGCCGAGCTGCCGGCCGTCGAACGGGACGGGCTCCAGCGCCCGCCCGCGCAGCGTCGAGCCCTCGACATCCGATTCATAGTCGGGATGCGTCGCATAGGGCCGGAAATGCACATCCGTGCGGCTCTCGAGCGTGGCGATCGCCTCGGGGCCGGCACGCAGGAAGGCGTCGCGTAGCCGGGATGAGGTGCGGTTGCCAACCACGCGGTCGAGAAAGCGGGCGGCCTTCTCGAGGCTGTCGCCGGTCGCGACCTTCTCCGCATGCATCGAGTTGGGGATCCAGGTCGTGGCGGCGGAAAGCGCGCTCGTCCCGCCGACATGGTCCGTCCGCTCGATCACGAGGACGGAGCGCCCCTCGATCGCGGCGAACACCGCCGCGGACAGGCCGGCGGCGCCCGAGCCGACGACGACGAGATCGTATTCCGGCTGCTCCGGCAGGGCCTTCAGCGTCGTGAACATGGCTCTAGGGTCTGTATTCATGATGGCTGACGTTCTGACGCAGGGCATTTTGGTCGGCGGGCAGGAGCGTGGCCGCAGCAAACCGCCCGGTTCGCAAGGCCACGCGACGCACCCGCCGCCCAAAAGGCCCGCGCCCTTTCGGGGTCGGGCGAAAAGGCCCGACAGCCGTGTCGGTCCCTTGCCCGATGCCGCAGGGCATCGGGCGGCGGGCTCCTCCTTGCTCTCGGGCCTTTTGGCCCGATCAGAACGTCAGCCATCATGACAGACTCCAAGCCTCAGCCGATCCGCTCGCCGGCGAGCAGGAACTCGACCATCGCGTTCTGCAGCGCCTGATACATCTGCGTACCCGTCGAGGTGCGGCAGCCACGCGCCCGCGCCGCCTCGATCAGCGGGGAAACGGCCGGGACGGTGATGACGCAACCGACGAAGGTTCCGGGCGAGAGCTTGTCGACCTCGATCGGCAGCGCATCGCCCGGCTTCATGCCGGCCGGCGTGGCATTGGCGACGAGGCCGAAGCCGGTGGGATCGGGCGAGCCGGCGAAGACCTTGGCCTTGCCGCGGTTGAGCCTCTCGATCAGCCCGTCGCGCCGCGCCGTATCCGCGTCGTGGATCGCGAGTTCGCTGACGCCGGCATCGACGAGGGCGAGCGCAATCGCCGAGCCAGCACCGCCGGCGCCAATCAGCAGCGCGCGCTTGCCTTCCGGCTCGCCGCCATTGGCCTTGACCGCGCCGACGAAGCCGAGCCCGTCGACGATGTCGCCATGCCAGGCGCCATCCTTGCGGCGGCGCATGATGTTGACCGAGCCGAGAACCTCGCTGCGTTCGCTCGTGCTGGCGCAGTGCCGGCAGCAAGCGAATTTATGCGGGACGGTGACAATGATGCCGTCGAGGTTAGGCAGATGATCGGCGGCTTTCAGGAAGGCATCGAGATGCTCGGGCGCGACTCGCACCGGGGCGACGATGCCGTCATGGCCGCGCTCGGCGAAGGCAGCGGTCATGCCGGCGGGCGACTTCACCTGCGCGATCGGTTCGCCGACGATGACGTTGAGGCGGGTCGCCCCGGTGATCTGGAAGTCCATGGCGTTTTCCTCGGATCCTGACGCGCCGCCGTCAGGCGGCGCATTGCGGTGCGGTTTCGACGACGCCGAGCAGGCGCGCCTGCGTGGCCTCGTCATGTTCGAGTTCCGTGGCATCGCCCGCGAACGCCACCTGGCCGTTGACCAGCACATAGGCGCGGTCGGCGATCGGCAGCACCAGCTCGGCATGATGCTCGACGATGACCATGGCGACGCGGCCGCGCAGCTTGACCAGCGCCTCCATCACCTCGTTGACGACGGCCGGCGCCAGCCCCTCGAACGGTTCGTCGAGCAGCACGAGCTTGCTGGGCACCATCAGCGCGCGGGCGATCGCGACCATCTGGCGCTCGCCGCCGGACAGGTTCTCCGCCTTCGCCGCCTGGCGCGTCTTGAGGCGCGGGAAGAGGGCAAAGGCCTCCTCCAGGCTGATCCCGCCGGGGCGTTGGGCGAGCAGCAGGTTCTCGGTCACGGTCAGGTTCGGGAACAGGCGCCGCCCCTCTGGCACCAGCGAGATGCCGAGCCGGTTGATCTCGAAGGGCCGGAGCTTGCGCAAATCGGCTCCGGCGAAGCGGATCGAACCACGGTCGAGCGGGAGACTGCCGGTGAGCGCCCGCAGCAGTGTCGTCTTGCCGACGCCGTTGCGGCCGAGCAGGGCCACGGCCTCGCCCTCACGGATCGTGATATCGACGCCGGAAAGGACGGTGCTGCCGCTATAGCCGACGGCGAGGTCCTTGGCCTCCAGCAGCACGGCATCGGCCTTGGCCGCGGAGCGGTCCACGGCAGGCGCCGTCGCCCGCTCGCCATCCTTGGCCGCGCCGAGATAGGCGGCGATGACCTCGGGGTTGCGTGCGACATCGGCGGGCTTGCCGTCCGCGATCATCCGGCCCTGATGGAGTACCGAGATGCGGTCGGAGATCGCGAGCACCCGGTCGATGTCGTGCTCGATCAGCAGCACGGCATGGCGCTGCGTCAGCCGCTGGATGAGGTCGGCGACGACGATGCGGTCCGCCTCGGCGAGGCCAGCGAGCGGCTCATCGAGCAGGAGCAGCTTCGACTCGATCGCCAGCGTCACGGCGATCTCGAGCAGGCGCTTTGCGCCGTGGGGGAGATCCTGGCTTGGCTCGGCCGCATGGTCGACGAGGCCGACTGCGTCGAGCAGCGACCAGGTGCGGGCATTGACCGCCGCGTCGGCATGGGCGTCGCGCAGCAGGCCGCGGGCGCCGCGGTGCTGGGCCTGGACCGCGATCCGGACATTTTCGAACACGGTCAGGTTCGGGAAGATCGAGAGGATCTGGAAGGAGCGGGCGATGCCGAGCCGGGCGCGGGCATGCATCGGCAGCTTGGTGATGTCATGTCCCTCGAAGAACACCTGGCCTGCGCTCGGCGGCAGCACGCCGGTCAGCATGTTGTAGAAGGTTGTCTTGCCGGCGCCGTTGGGGCCGATGATCGAGTGCAGCACGAAGGGCCGGACCTGAAGGTCGATCTCCTTGGCGGTGACGAGGCTGCCGAACTGCTTGGAGAGCTTGCGCGTCTCAAGGATCGGCTTGTCGGGATCCATCGCTTGGGCAGCGCTGACATAGGGTTCGATCGCCACCGGACGCGGTGGAATGGTGTTGCGCGTCAGCGTCCAGCGCTGGCGCCCGAAGACGCGCTGCACCAGGCCCATGATGCCCTCCGGCGAGAGCAGCGCGAACAGGATCAGGATCGGCGCGAAGATCAGCCACCAGTTCTCGGTGATGGCCGAGAGGCGGTTCTCCAGGATGATGAAGCTGATCGCTCCCCAGAGCGGGCCGAGGAAGTGATGCACGCCACCGAGCACGGTCATCAGCAGGGCGTCGCCCGCATGCTGCCAGCTCAGATTGTTGGCATAGACGCCCTGCAGCAGGAAGGTCAGCAGTGCGCCGGCGAAGCCGACGAAGCCGGCCATCAGCACGAAGGCGCCGAGTCTCAGCAGATAGACGTTGAAGCCGAGGCTGCGGGCGCGCTGCTCATTGTCGCGCACAGCCTGCAGCGCCCGGCCGAAGGGGGCATGCATGATGCGCCAGAGCAGCCAGACGGCGACGAGAACGCAGGCGATGACGAAGCCGTGGAAGCCGAGGTCGCTGGGGAAAGTCGGGCGCGCGACGCCCTGGAGCCCGTTCTCGCCGCCGGTGACGGCGGTCCATTTGAAGGCGATCTCGAAGGCGATCTGCGAGCAGGCCAGCGTCAGCAGCGAGAAGTAGAGCCCTTTGCGCCGCAGGATCAGCGCACCGAGCACGAGGCCGAGCACCAGAGAGAACAAGGCCGACAGCACGATGCCGCCGAGGTCGCCCGAGATCCGTCCGAGCACGAAGAAGGCGGCGGCATAGCTGGCGCAGCCGAAGAAGACGGAGGCTCCGAAGGGAACGAGCCCGGTATAGCCGACGAGCAGGTTCACCCCCATGCCGTACAGCGTGTAGATCGCGATCTGGGTGATGAGGCCGACCGGAGCGCCGAGCGCAAGCCACAGCGCCGTCAGGCCGCAGAGGACGAGGCCGACCCAGAGAACCGGATGCGTGAGCAGGGCGCGAAGGCTCATTCGAAGCGCTCCCATTTTTCACCGAAGAGGCCGCGGGGACGTACGAGCAGGATCGCCGCCATCAGCACATACATGGCCGCCCCCGCCCATTCCGGCTGGAACTGGATGGTCATGGCGACGGTGATGCCGACGAGCAGGCCGGCGATAATGGCCCCCGCATAGGAGCCGAGGCCCCCGATGGTGACGATGACGAAGGCCGGCATGATCGCGCTCGCGGCCATGGAGGGCGTCACCGTCCACAGCGGCGCCGCGAGCAAACCGGCGAGGCCGGCGAGCAGGCAGCCGATGCCGAAGACGAAGCTGAACACGACCGGCAGGTTGATGCCGAGAAGCCCCACCATCTCGGCGTCGCGCGAACCGGCGCGGATGATGCGGCCGAAGGGCGTGTAGGTCAGGAAGGCCCAGAAGGCGACGAGCGCCGCCACCGTGACCACCAGCACGAAGAGCCGGTACTTGGTCAGCAGGATCGGGCCATATTCGACGAAGCCGGACAGGAAGCGCGGCGCACTGAAGGGTAGGGGCGCGCCGCCGAAGACCATGCGCAGGATCGCCTCCACCAGCAGCGCCAGCGCGAAGGTCAGGATCAGGCCGAGCAGCGGCTCCTTGCCGTAGAGGTGTCGGATCAGCACGACCTCGACGATCATGCCGACCACGCCGGTCAGGAGCGGCGCCAGCAGGGCCGCCCACCAGCCGAATTCGCGGGCGAGCACCAGGGCGAAATAGGCACCGAGCGCGAAGAACGCGCCATGGGCGAAATTCACGATGCCGAGCAGGCCGAAGATGATCGACAGCCCGACTGCGATCAGAACGTAAAGGAAGCCGAGGACCAGACCGTTGACGGTCTGGGACAGGATCATGTCCAGCATGCGGACGCTCCCGCAAAGGCGCGAAGGAAGGAAGCCGGGATCCGCATGGACCCCGGCGGCGAGCCGCAGCGTCAGCCTGTCATCTTGCAGGCGCTGTCGGCCTGGCTACCGAAGGCCGTATCAATGTCGGCCTGGGTTTTCGGCAGCTCCGCCTTGATGTCGAAATAATCCCATTTGTCGGTGATCTTCGGCTTGATGCCGGCGACCAGCAGACGGTTCACCATCTGGTGGTCGAAGCTGCGATAGCCGGTGTCGAGATCGCCGCGCTTGACGCGCCATTTCTCCAGCGCGGCGACGATCGCGGCCGAATCCGTCGACTTGGCGGCCTCGATCGAATCGAGCAGGGATTTCATGCCGAGCCAGCCCATCCAGGCCTTGTCGGCGGCCGGGCGGTTGTATTTCTTCTCATAGGCCGCCGCCATGGCCTGCTCTTCGGGCGGGTTGTTCGGGTTCTTGTAGTACCAGGTCAGGGTGTAGAGCCCGTCGGCGGCTTCCGGCCCGACGCCCCACAGATCGGTGTTGCCGACCGAGATCTCCGCGAAGGGGATGCGTCCGCGCATGCCGAGCTCGTTCCACTGCTTCAGGAAGGTGGTGAGGTCGCTCGCCGAGATGCCGCCGATGACCACGTCGGGCTTGGCGGCGCGGATCTTCAGGATGAAGGAGCTGTAGTCCGGCGTGCTGACCGGCACCTCGTCGGCGCCGACGATGGTGATGCCGTTGGCCTTCGCATACTCCTCGAAGGAGCGTTTGATGTCCTGGCCGAACGCATAGGCGGCGGTCAGGAGATACCATTTCTTGCCGATGTCCTTGCAATAGGGTGCGAGAACGCGCGTGTGCACCTCGACCGGCGGCTGCAGCCGGAAGGTGTACTTGTTGCAGGACTTGCCGGTGATCTCGCCTGCCGCCGCGTTCGCCGCGACATAGGGAATCTTCGCCTTGTTGGCGACGGACGAGATCGCCAGCGCGAACGAGCTCAGCGCGCCGCCGACGATGCCGGCGACCTTGTGCTCGCCGACCAGCCGCTCGGCGTTCTGCTGGGCGCCTTGCGGATTGGGCTCGTCGAGCCAGACGATCTCGGCCGGCCGGCCCAGCAGGGTGTTGTTGCGCTGTTCCAGAGCGAGCATGCCGCCCTGTGCGAGATATTCCGCCTGGTCGACGATGTTGCCGGTCTTGGCCCAGATCATGCCGATCTTGATCGGCTCGGCCGCGGCGGCGTTGCCGATATAGGGCATGCCGAGCCTGGGGGCGATCAGTCCGGCGGCACCGAGCGAGCTCGCGCCGAGAAGCAGGCTACGGCGCCCGATCGAACGATTGAAGGTTGGTTTGCGAGCGTCGGTCACGATGTCCTCCCTGCTGTGGCGTTCCCTTTGCCGGAGCCGATTTCTTGTTTCCCATCCGTTGCGGCGGGCCGACCGGCAGCGAGGGCTGTAGCATAACTGGAATAGAATTCCACTCTAAAATTCAAAAATGGAATTTGATTCCGGTTTTGCTTGACGCGGGCCGGCGCTGCGCGACATAAACGGCGCGGAGGAAGACCATGAAGCCGCTTTCGATCGGGCTCGTCGGGGCCGGGGCCATTGGCCGCATGCATGCGGATGTGATCGCTGGCAGCGATTTCGCGTCGGTCGCCGGCGTCGCCGATCCGACAGAGGCGGGGCGCCAATACTGCCGGGAACGCGGCCTTGCCTGGTATCCCGATCACGACGCGCTGCTCGATGCGGGCGGGGTCGAAGCCCTGATCGTCGCTACGCCCAACCAGACCCATCTGGAGATCGGGCTCGCCGCGATCGCCCGCGGCATTCCGGCCCTGATCGAGAAGCCCGTCGCCGTGAGCGTCGCGGAAGGGGAGAAGCTCTCCGCCGCCTCGGCCAGTGCAGGCGTGCCGGTGCTGGTCGGACATCACCGCAGACACAATCCGATCATCGCCAAGGCACGCGAGATGGTCCAGGGCGGGGCGCTCGGGCGGCTGACGAACGCCACCGTGCTCTACACCTTCTATAAGCACGACGCCTATTTCGACCTCGCCTGGCGCCGCGAACCTGGCGGCGGACCGGTGCTGATCAACCTGATCCACGAGATCGACCTGATCCGCTTCGTCTGCGGCGAGGTCGCCGCCGTGCAGGCCGTGACCTCCGGTCGCGTCCGCGGGCTGCCGGTCGAGGACACGGCTGCGGTCTTGCTCGAACTCCAGAACGGCGCGCTCGTCACGGTGAGCCTGTCGGACACCGCCGTGACCCCTTGGAGCTGGGACCTCACCTCCGGCGAATTGCCGAGCTATCCCAAGCAGGCGAAGCCGGTGAATTCGCATTTCATCTCCGGCACGGAGGGCTCGCTGGCGCTGCCGGGGCTGGAGCATTGGCGCTATGATGGCGAGAAGAGCTGGTTCGCCGACCTCACCCAGGAGACGCTTCCGATCCAGCCGGAGAGCCCCTATCTGCGCCAGCTTCAGCATCTTCGTGACATCGCGCGCCATGGTGCGCGCCCGCTGATCGATGCGGCCGATGCCACCCGAACGCTCAAGGTGACACTTGCCGTTCAGGAGGCGGCACGCCAGAGACAACGTCTGGAGATGCATTTTGGGTAGCGCCATGGCGAAGCGGATCGACGACGAGGCCCGGCTGGAAGAAGCGGATGCGGCGCCGAGCGGCTTGCTGGAGCGCACGCTCGGCGTCCTCGAACTGCTGGCGTTGAATGCACGTGGGCTGCCGCTATTCGAGATCGCGGACCGGCTGAAGATCCCCCGCAGCGCGACGCACCGCGTGCTGACGAGCCTGGTCGACCATGGCTATGTGCGGCAGGAGCGCCATCACGGCACTTATGAGCTGACGGCCAAGATCGCGTCGCTCGCCTTCAGTTTCCTGGCGGGGGCGGGGATCACCGACCTTGCCCAGCCGATCCTCGACCGGCTCGCGCAGGAATCGACGGAACTCGTCCGCCTTGCGCTGATCGACGGGCGCGAGCTCGTCTGGGTGGCAAAGTCACAGGGTTCGCCCTTCGGATTGCGTTACGACCCCGACATGGGGCAGGCGGGCCGGCTCTCCTGCTCCGCGAGCGGACATGCCTGGCTGTCCTGCCTGCCTGAAGAGGAGGCCATCGCCCTCGTCGAGCGGCAGGGCTACGGCTCGCGCGAAGAGTTCGGCCCCAAGGCGCCGCAGACGCAGGCCGCTCTGCTCAAATATCTGCGTCAGACCCGCAAGCGCGGCTTCAGCCTCGTCGTCCAGACCTACTCGCCCTGGATGAACGCCACGGCTGCGCCGATCCGCAACCCGCAGACGCATGAGGTCGTCGGTGCCGTCGTGATCGCCGGCCCGCATATTCGGTTGACCGAAGAAAAGATGCTCTCGCTGTCCCCGCTGCTGCTGAACGCAGCCCGCGAGCTGTCCCTGGCAATGGGAGCAAGTCCGGGCCTGACGCACGGGCGATCGCGGGATCCCTTCTTCGGGTAGCCATTTCGAAAGCGCCGGGGCGAAGATGTCGACGTCCGGGCTGCGCCTTGGGGAGGTGCGATTGCGAGTTCTCTTGACTGGGGGCGCCGGATTTCTGGGCGCCTGGATTTGCCGCCGCCTGTCGCGCCAGGGCCAACGGATCCGGATCTTCGACCGAGTCGAGAACAGGAACACCATCGCGGCGATCGCCGGCGCGCCCGCAGCTGCTGCCTGCGAATGGGTCGATGGCGACATCACCGCTGCCGAGGCAGTCGCGGCCGCCATGCGCGGCTGCGATGCGGTCATCCATCTCGCTGGTGTGCTGACCCCGGCCTGCAAGGAAGATCCTGTCCGCGGCGCCGCGATCAACCTGATCGGCACGCTGAACGTCTTCGAGGCGGCTCTGCGCCACGGCATCGGCAAGGTCATCTACACCAGCAGCGCCGGCGTCTACGGGCCGCAGAGCGGCGATTTTCCGGTTCCGGTCTCCCATTATGGCGCGTTCAAGCTCGCCTGCGAGGGCAGCGCGCGCGCCTACTTCGCCGATCACCGGCTCTCCAGCATCGGCTTCAGGCCCTATGTCGTCTACGGGCCGGGGCGCGAAAGCGGCCTGAGCGCAGGGCCCACGCTGGCTTGCCGGGCTGCGGCGCGTGGCGAAGCTTACGTCTTTCCTTATGAGGGCGCGGCGGGGCTCGTCTATGTCGATGACGTCGCCGCGGCCTATGAAAGCGCGCTGCGGCACGACGCCCCCGGCGCGCATGTTTTCAACATGATCGGCGAGCAGGCCAGGCCGGAAGACGTCATTGCGACGCTGCGTGAGCTCGCGCCGGATTGCGACATCCGGACCGGAGGCGCGCCGATGCCTTCGGCGCCGGAGATCGCGGAGGGGCCGCTGCGGGAGATTCTCTCCAACGTCCCGTTCACGACGCTGCGCGAGGGCATCGCGCGGACGTTCGCCTTCTATCGCGACGGGACGCTCTGATCCGATGAAGGTAGCCGCCCATACCTTCGGCTTCGTCTGGCAGGAGAGCGCCGAAGCCACGGTCGAGGCGCTCGCGGCGGCCGGTTTCCGCAATGTCCAGCTCATGGCCACCTTGCCGCATTTCGATCCCTGGCGGGACGCCGCCGCCCGCACGGCTCGGCTGCGCGCCATCATCGAGCGTTATGGGCTGCGCGTTCTGGCGGGCGATCTCGCCAGCAGCGACATCAATCTGGCGAGCACCTCCAGCGAAGTCGTGCGCTTCGCCGTCGATGCCTATCGTCGATTGATCGCGCGCTGCGCCGAGCTGGGCGCCGTCGATGTCTGCGTCGGCTCCGGCCGCCGCCACGCGCTGCTCGCCAAGGCCAATGAGCGGCTGATGGAGAGCTTTCGGCCCGCCTTCCGCGAAATCGTCGAGGAGGCGCGGCGCCGTGGCCTCGGCGTCGGTCTCGAGAATCATCCGCAAGGGCTGCTCGCCGATGCCGCGACCATTCGCGACTTCCTCGACGAGGAGGGCTATGCGGATGTCCGCGTGATCTACGACGTCGCGAATGCCGTCGCCATCGGCGAGGATCCGGTCGAGGGGCTTGCGACGCTTCATTCGCGGATCAGCGCCGTCCACCTGTCCGACAGCCCGCTCGGCCAGTGGCGGCACGATCCCATCGGCAGCGGCGAGATCGACTTCGCTGCGATCGGCCACGAACTGAAACGGCAGTCCTATGGCGGGCCGGTCGTTCTCGAAATCCTCTCCGACACGCCGCTGGTGCACCTGCTCGACGGTATCCGCAAGCTCACGCAGGACGGGTGGACCTTCGAGGATAGGCCGCATATTTGATGAACCGGCCTTTCAGCGGCTGGATGCGTCGCCGGCGTCGGAGAAGGCCTGCCAGCCGCCATCCACGCTGAGGATCGCGCCGGTGACGTAGGACGCGGCCGGCGAGCACAGGAACCAGCCAGCCTCCGCGATCTCCTCCGGCTCGGCAAGGCGTCCCATCGGGATGCGCCGTTCCAGCTTGTGCCGGTCGATCCGGCCGGCGGCCTCGAGTGTCTTCACCAGCGCGGTCCCGACATAGCCCGGCGCCAGCGCGTTGACGCGGATGCCGAGACCGGCCCATTCGCAGGCGAAGTTCTTGGTCATCTGCGCGATGCCGGCCTTGGCGGCGCCATAGGCGTTGCGGCGAGGCAGACCGCCGAGCCCGGCGATCGAACTGATGTTGAGGATCGCGCCGCCGTGCCCGGCCATGAGCCGCGCCACCTCGCGCGACATCAGGAAGGTGCCATTGAGATGCACCTTCAGGACGCGCTCGAAATGGCCGATATCCTGCTCCAGGGTCGGCAGATGCGTGTCGCCGATCCCGGCATTGTTGACAAGGATGTCGATCCCACCAAGCACCTCTGCCGCTGCCGTCGCGGCGGCACCGACCGAGGCCTCATCGGCGACATCGCAGGCGAGGGCGATTTGCCCGTCTCCGAGCTCGGCGGCGCGCGCCGCGGCACGCTCCCCGTCGATGTCGGCGATGGCGACGCGGCAACCCGCCGCGGCGAAACGCCGGGCCAGCGCCCAGCCGATCCCGTCGGCAGCTCCGGTGATGATCGCCTTTTGTCGCACGGCCATGGGCGCCTCCTTTCGTCAAGCGGCAGGTCCGGCTGTTGGCGCGTAGCCCGGCCGGGGGATCAGGCTCATCAGGCCGCGCGTGAAGCCGCCATCGACGGTGATCTCCTCGCCGGTGACGTAGCGGGCCTGTTCGCTTGCCAGGAAGGCGACGGCATCGGCGATGTCGTCCGGCTGCCCGATGCGCCCCAGCGGGACGGCCTGCTCGCGCCGGCGCTTCAGTTCCGGATCGTCGTAGAAGCCGCGGCTCATCGGCGTCAGCACGAGGCCGGGGCTGACGACATTGCTGCGGATGCCCTGTGGCCCCCATTCCAGCGCGATCTGCCGGGAGAGCATCACGATCCCGGCCTTGCTGATGCTGTAGGCGCCGCTGAAGCCCTGCGCATGCGTTGCCGCGATCGAGGCGATATGGACCATCGCGCCGCCGCCATGGGCGCGCATCTGTCGGGCGAAGCTCTGTGCGCAGAGGAAATAGCCGGTGAGGTTGACCGACAACACGGCGTTCCACTCTTCAAGCGTCAGAGCATCGAGCGCGCCGGGGCGCAGCAGCGCCGCGTTGTTGACGAGGACGCGGCAGGGGCCGAGCTGGGCCGCAGAGGCTTCCGCAGCTCGAGCAACACTCGTGGGATCCGAGACATCGCAAGGAAAGACAGCGCCGTCCGCCCCGGCGCGCCGGACCTGTTCAAGGCTCTCCTCGGCCGCAGCCACCGAGCGGTCGAGCATCGCGATCCGCCCGCCGGCCCTGGCCAGGGCCAGCGCGATCGCGCCACCGAGACCGCCACCGGCACCGGTTACCACACAGACCGCGCCAGCCAGGTCGAACGCGCCCGCCAGATCGTTGCTCATCGTCCCGCCTCCCTCAAGGTTCGCGGCCGGCGAGGTGGCACCCGGCCAGATAGCCGAAAGTCATGATCGGGCCGAGCGTGATGCCGGCGCCTGGATAGCTGCCGCCCATCATGCTCGCCCTGTCATTGCCGACGGCGTAGAGCCCCTCGATCGGCCGTCCGTCAGCGGCCAGAACGCGGCCGACCACATCGGTCGTCAGCCCATCGAAGGTGCCGAGGTCGCCCATGACGATTCGCAGCGCATAGAACGGCGCCTGCCGGATCGGCGCGACATTCGGGTTCGGCTTATGGTCCGGGTCGCCCAGGAAGCGGTTGAAGGCGCTCCGCCCGCGTCCGAAGGCGGGGTCCACACCTTGCTCCGCCCCCTCGTTGAATTGCGCGACTGTCGCCATCAGCCCAGCCGGGTGGAGGCCTGCCGCCTTCGCCAGTGCCGGCAGCGTGTCGCCGCGCTTGAGGTAGCCGTTGCGGATATAGAGGCTGGTCGGGACGGGGGCCGGCTTGGCGAAGCCGAGGCCGTATTTGCGGATCGTGGCATGGTCGCAGATCAGCCAGGCTTCGGTGGCGCCTGCGTCCGCATTGTCCGCGATCATGGCGGCGCCGACGTCATGGTAGGATTCCGACTCGTTCGTGAAACGCCGGCCGGCCCGGTTCACTGCGATGACGCCGGGCTTGTAGCGGTCGACGAGATGCGGGAACACGCCGGTGCGCCCGCCGCCGAGCGGGACCTCGGAGACCGGCATCCAGGCCGCGGCGTTCGGGAAGCGCGGCGCGAACTCCGCTCCGGCCGTTTCCGCCAGCTTGATGCCATCGCCCGTATTGCCGACCGGCGTCGGCGAGACATGTCGCCCGCCGCGAGCGACGTGCGGATAGGCGGCGGCGATCCGCGCCGGGTCATGCGGGAAGCCGCCGCAGGCCAGCACGACGGCACGGTGGGCGCGGATCTCCCGAACACCCTCCCTGATGGCAAAGCGCGCGCCGGCAATGCGGCCGCCCTCGACCAGCAGGCCTTCGGCTGGCGTCTCGGTCAGGATCGGGATGCCGAGATCGAAGGCCGATTTGGCGAGCCGGGCGGCGAGGGCGTTGCCGCTGGTGATCTGGATCCCGCGCCGATAGAGGGCGAGATCCTTCAGATGCGCGGCGAGCCGACGCGCGACATAGAAGGCCGAGCCGAGCGAGCGCGTCGCCCGGAAGAAATGCTTCAGATCCTCGTTGGATGAATTGAACATCATGCCGATGAAGGTGATCGTCTCCAGCGGCGGCCGCAGCCGGGCGATCTCGGTGCCGAGACGACGCGCGTCGTAGGGCGCGGCCGTCAGCGAACGCCCCTTCGCCATGCCTCCTGGCGCGTCCGGGTGATAATCTGGATAATTGGACAGAAGGAAGCGAACCTCTGTCTCGCGCTCGAAGAATTCGACCATGCGCGGCCCGACGTCGAGGAAGGTCTCGACGACATCCTCGGCATAGAAGTTGCCGGCTTCGTGCCGCAGATAGGCCTTGGCCGCCTCGCAGGAATCCGGCAGGCCGGCCTTCGCCGCATGGGCATTGCCCGGTATCCAGAGCACCCCACCCGAATAGGCCATGGTGCCACCGAAGAACCGGTCCTTTTCCGCGACTATGACGTCGAGGCCGTACTTGCGGGCGGTCACCGCCGTGGACAATCCCCCGGCACCAGCCCCGATCACCAGCACATCGCAATCGGCTTTTTCAGCGGTCATGCCGGTCTCCTTTCGGCGTGGGCTCGCAAGCCGGTGGTTCGCCCCGGACGGTCCAGCTAAGCGTTTTCCTTCCCCGTCTCTCTGCGGGAGCTTGCCTGGAAAGGTTAGGGCCCTGGCGGGTCAGAGCAATGGACGCAGAACGGAAAGATTTGTACTTTTCCCGTGAGTAGGTGCGCCGTGCTGCGAGATGCGATGACCGCCGGATTGATCGAGCGTTACAGGCTGTACGGCGAGCCGATCAGGCATGTCGAACCGCGCTTCATCCATGTCGAGCCGATCCGCGAGCGCAGCGGCTACCATCAATGGTGGATCGCACCTCACGCCCATCGCGAGCTGCACCAGCTCCTGCTTGTTTCCGAAGGTGGCGGGACGATGGTCAGCGAGGGGGCGAGCTCCGGTATCGCGGTGCCGGCGGTCCTCGTCATTCCGGCCGAGACCGTGCACGGTTTCACCTTTACGCCGGTCACTGATGGCTGGGTCATCTCGATTGCACTCACAGCCCTGCCTGCTTCCGCGAGCAGCGACAGCCTGGTCTTGGCGCTTCTGGATCGACCACGTTGCGTCGGGCCTATCGATCCCGAGGCAGCACGCCAGATCAGCCAGTGCTTTCTGTCGCTATCGAGCGAACTCGCCTGGGACGGTGCCGGGCGCAATCTCGCGATCGAGGGAGAGGTTCTCAAGCTTCTCGCTGCATTTGCCCGTGCCACTCTAGCGACTGACATGGCGACAGCGTCGCTTTCCGATACAGAATCCCTGCTGCTGAACCGCTTCCGAGCGCTCGTCGAGGCCCATTTCGCGGACCATCTTCCTGTCTCCGCTTATGCTCGTAAGTTGGGAGTTTCAGAAGATCGTCTGCTGATGGTCTGCCGGAAGCGCTTCGACGCACCGCCCATTCAGATTATCCATCAGCGCATCATGGTCGAAGCCCAACGCTGGTTGCTCTACAGCTCCTCCCCGATCGGGAAGATCGCGGACGCGCTTGGTTTTCGGGACGCGGGTTATTTCTCGCGCTTCTTCACGAAGCGGTTGGGTGTCAGCCCGCGTAGCTTGCGAACCGGATAGGAGGCCCAGCGCCAAGCAAGGGACAGCCGGGCGTCACGTGACACCCCTCAGGGCAGCCACCGCTAGCCGGCGATCATTAGTCCAAGAGAGGACCGAAATGCTCCAGGGACGGGGTCCGCGCCGCCCGGCCCGCCGTTGCGCGTTTCCGCGATGGTTCGATGTCGTATCGCTTCGCCATCTTCAGGATGTGGTTCGAGAGCGCCCCGAGTGCCGCGGGCAGGTCGCTCTCTTCCAACCTGGCGATGATCTCGAAATGCTCGGTGTTCGCCTCGCTGCGGATCGAAGCAGTGGATCGGTGCGAACGCAGCGCCGCGACCTTGCCTGAGACGAGCCGATAGGCGTTGATCAGATAGCTGTTGCCGCTGTTCTCGATCGGTGCGGCGTGAAACGCCGTATCCGCATGGGCGCTACGGAGATCGTCGCCGGCGCGGATGGCTTCGTGCATCTCATGCGCAGCCGCCTTCAGGGCGGCGAGCGTCGCGTCGCGTCCGCGCCTCATAGCCAGGTGTAGTGCTTCCGTCTCGATCATCCGCCGGAATTCGCAGAGATTCTCGATGTCCTCCCTGGTCGGCAGGAAGACGAAGCTGCCGCGCTGCGGCTTGATGTCGATCAGCCCCTGCTGCTCCAGCGCCGTCAGCGCCTCGTGCACCGGGCTGCGGCTCACGCCGAGCTTGGTCGCGAGCTTATCCTCCGAGAGCGCATCGCCGAGTTCGACCTCGCCGTCGATGATCGCCTGACGCAGGCGCTCGGTCACGCGCAAGGTCAGAGCTCCTCGCTGTCTCGCAGCCACCTCGCCACGTCTCCTTCCTAACCGCCGAGAGCGGTCGCCCCTTCGCTTGTTCTGACGGCGACGCTTCGGGAGTCGGTATCCGGCCTTAAGCCTAAAGCGAATCGAGGAAATTGCGCGTTCCGGCGATACCCCTGCGCGCCTTTTCCACAAAGCTCAACGACTCGTCGCCGCGATGCGGCGTCTCGACGCTGATCGCGATATCCGCCGGAAGCTCCGCCATCAGCTCGTTCAGCCACAAGCCGCCTTCGCCCGGAATCATGCGTGCTCCCCGCGCTTCGGCGATGCAGGCCGCATCGTTGGCGGGTTTCGTCGCCGGGGCGTCGCAGAGCTGGAGATAGAGCACCTTGTCCTTCAGCGCCGCGACCGCCGCTGGTCCGCCGCCAGAGCGCGACAGATGCAATGCGTCGAGGAGGATACCGACATTCTTGCGTCCCGATGCGGTGGCGAGCCGTGCCGCATCCTCGATCGTCGCCGCCGAGCGCCAGCGCATGAACTCGATCGCGATGGCGATGCCGTGCTTCTCTGCGATATCGGCGATCCGCCCGAGATTGTCGGAGGCCCTGGACAGCTCCGGGTCCTCCGACGTGATCTGCATCAACGGCATGCCGAGCTCCGCCGCCGTCTCGATCACCGGCAACCAAGGCTCCATCACGGTCTCGGGCAGGAGAGTAAATACTTCCCCGTCGAGAAAGGAGATTCCGAGATTGGCGGCCGTCGCGTGGATTTCGCGGATCAGCGCCCTGTTGCCGACGATCGGATGCGCGAGTTCCAGCCCATGCGGCGCGATCAGCCTGAGGCCGGCGGCATCGTAGCCCGCTGCAGCGGCGCAGCGGACATGCTCGACCGGCGGGCAACCCTGAACGGTGAGATAGGCCAGCGAGAGGCGGTGCTGCTTGTGCATGGTAGGCCTCAATAGGTCGCGCGGCCACCCGAGACGTCGAAGACGGCCCCCGTCGAGAAGGAGCACTCCTCCGACGCCAGCCAGCTTACCAGCGCGGCCACCTCATCCGCCTGGCCGAGGCGTCCGACCGGAATCTTGGAGACGACATAGGCCCTGAACTCCGGCGTCAGCTGTGCGAGCATCTCGGTTTCGATCGCTGCCGGCGTCACGCAATTCACGCGGATCTGCGTCGTCGCGAGTTCCTTGCCGATCGACTTCGTCAGGCCGATCACGCCGGCCTTGGAGGCCGAATAGGCGACGGCGTTTGGGTTGCCTTCCTTGCCCGCGATCGAGGCCAGATTGACGATCCGGCCATAGCCGGTCTTGAGCATCTCGCGCACCGCTGCCTGGCAGCAGTGGAAGACGGCATCGAGGTTGAGCGACATCACGAAGCGCCAGCCGTCGCTCGGATACTCCGCGAAGGGCGCCAGTGGTCCGTTATGGCCGGCGCAGGTCACCAGAATTCCGAGTGGGCCGAGTTCCTGAACGACCCGTGCCGTTGCGTCCGCGACTGCCTTCTCATCCGTCACGTCGACGACATAGCCCCGGGCGCCGGGCAGCTTCGCAGCCGCGGCGCGCGCACTGTCGATGTCCCAGATCGCGACCTTGTGCCCTTTCGCGGCCAGCCGCGCCGCGATCGGAAAGCCCAGCCCGCCTGCTCCTCCCGTCACGATGGCGACGCGTGGCGTCTCGCTTGCCTGCATGCGTTCCTCCCGAGGAGCTTGTCGGCCGAAGCGCCCAATTTGGCGACTGGCTCTTGACTCGTTCAACATACTAACATTCTAGTAGGTTAGATGGAGAGGAAACAACCTCCTTGTCAAGAAGCCGATTGCAAGTCGGCGGGCAGGAGGAGCCCGAGGGTGGAATGCGATGGGATTGAAGGGATCGGCCTTTCTTGCGATCTGGCACGACATCGCTGAAGGCGGCCATGAGGCGTATATCGAGTGGCACACGCGCGAGCACATGCCCGAGCGGCTGTCGATTCCAGGGTTCCGCACGGGCAAGCGCCTGCATGCGCCGCAAGCACCGCGCTATGTCTTCGGGACGATCTATGCGGCTGATGACGTCGAGGTGTTCCGCTCCGACGCCTATCTCCAGCGCCTGAATCATCCGACGCCCTGGACGGCGGAGATTGCGCCGAGCTTCCAGAACTTCCTGCGCGTCGCCTGCGACAGGGTCGCAACAGCCGGCACTGGCGACGGTGGCTGCATGGCGACGATCCGCTTCGATTTCGTGGAAGCGGGCAGTGATGCAGCGCTACGACAAGCAGCTCAGAGTCTCGTTGATGCCGTGCACGCCCTACCAGGCGTGGCTTGCGTCCATCTCGGGATCGCCCGCAGCGAGGTCTCCGGCGTCCGCACCCGCGAGACGGAGCTTCGTAGCGCCATGGCGGAGAGGGGCTTCGACGCCGTGCTTCTGGTCGAAGGGGCCTCTCAGGTCGGCCTCGAAGCGGCGTTGCCCGAGGCGCAGCGGTTGGCGTTCGCCACCGGCGTGCTCTCCACACCGCGCGTCGACATCTACGAGACGGCCTTCAGCCTCACCAGCGAGGACATGCAGGGCTATCACCGCTTGCCGGCTCGGCAGAGGTGATGAGGTCTCGGCCGCCGGATCCCGCTTTCGGGTCGCCGAGAAGAACGGAGCGGAGAACGCTTCGAAGATGACAGCCGGCCAGAGAAGCCGGAGCCGCATCGCAGCTCAGAGGAGGATACATGTTGGGAATTTCTTCAGTTCGCGCCGCCGCCTTCGCCTTTATGGCGGGACTCGGACTCGTCGGCGCTGCCACCCAGGCCGACGCCCAGGCGCTTGAAAACATCAAAAAGGCAGGCGTCATTCGCATCGGCGTGATGGGCGAGCAGGCCCCTTGGGGCTCGATCGATGCGAGCGGGCAGAATATTGGCTACGATGTCGATGTGGCCCGGCTCATCGGTGAGGAACTCGGGGTTAAGGTCGAGTTCGTGCCGAACGCCGTCGCGGCCCGCATCCCGAACCTGCTGACCAACAAGGTCGACGTCCAGATGGCGGTGATGGGTATGTATCCCGACCGCGCCAAGGCCGTGCAGTTCTCCAAGCCCTATGCCGGCCTGAAGATCATCCTGCTCTCCAGCAAGAAGAACAAGATCGAGACAATCGAGGACGCCCGCAACCTGCGCATCGGTGTGCCGCGCGGTGCTGCGCAGGACAAGGCGATCACGACGCTGCTCGGCGACATTCCGAATATTCGTCGCTTCGACGACGACAGCTCCACCATGCAGGCGCTGGTTTCCGGCCAGGTCGATGCGATCGGCGGCAATACGACCTATAAGATAAATCTCGACAAGGCCTCGCCCGGCAACGACTTCGAGCAGAAGCTGGTCTTCAACGAGCAATGGCAGGGCATCTGCACCAAGCTCGGCGACGCCGGGATCAACGCTTGGCTGAATCAGTTCATCGACAAGATCGCGACCGACGGCCGGCTCGAGAAGATCAGCCAGAAATGGCTGGCCCAGCCCCTGTCTGCCTTCCCGGCTTCAGTCGAGGGCGTGCCCTTCACCGTGAAGTAACGGGCTGCATTCGACGCCTTCCGAAACGCAACGCCGCGAGGTGCGACCGCATGCATGCGGCCGCATCCGCTCTCCGAACTCGCCAGGAGCCGGTATGATCCGCATCGCACTGCTCGGAGCAGGCCTCATCGGCCGTGAGCACGCCGATCTCATGGCGTCGCATCCCGAAATATCCATCGTCGCTATCTGCGATCCCTCCCCGGAGGCCGCGAAGCTCGCCGAGCGGTTGTCGGTGCCGCACCGCGCCGACTACGTCGCCATGCTGGACGAGTTGCGCCCCGACGGCGCGATCATCGCACTGCCGAACCAGCTTCACGCTCCGGCTGCGCTGGCCTGCATCGAACGCGGGATTGCCTGCCTGATCGAGAAGCCCGTCGCGGAAAGCATTGCTTCCGCTGCCCGGATCGTCGAAGCGGCCGAACGGACCGGCGTGCCGGTACTGGTCGGCCATCAACGTCGCCACAGCCCCGATATCCGCGCCGCCAAGCGCGCAATCGTGGCCGGCGAACTGGGCGACATCGTCGCCGTCAACGGCATGACATTGTTCGACAAGCCGACCGACTATTTCGACGTCGCCTGGAGGAAGAGCGCCGGCGGCGGCGTGCTGCTCATCAACCTGATCCACGATATCGACATCCTGCGCCATCTGGTCGGCGAGATCGACAGCATCCGCGCCTTCACCTCCCATGCACGCGGCTTCGCGGTCGAAGACGGGGCGAGCCTCTCCATCCGCTTCGCCAATGGCGCGCTGGGAAGCTTCATCATCTCCGACAATGCCGTCAGCCCGTGGGCCTGGGAGTACAGCTCTGGCCAGGCCCTCTACCACCCCACGCAGCCGGGACCGTGCCTGTTCCTGGCCGGGCGCAAGGCGGCCCTGTCGGTCTCGGACATGTATCTGTGGCGTCACGAGCGGGAGGACGAGCACTGGCAGCACCCTCTGGCGCGTCACTATCGCGGCGCCGCCGGCCTGCCGACCTATGTCGCCCAGCTCGCCCACTTCGTCGCCGTCATCCGGCGTGAGGAACAGCCGCTGATCACCGCCCGGGACGGCATGGCCACGCTCGCCGCAACGCTCGCGGTCGATCGTGCTGCCCGGGAAGACCGCACGGTCACCCTGGCGGAGATGCTCGCGCAGACCGGAGCGGCCAGATGAGCGGCACGATCGCGGCGACGACGAAGACGATCCGCGGCGAGGCCATCCCGGCGCTCGGCTTCGGAACCTTCGAGCTGACCGGCCCGGCTGGCGAGACGGCGATCCGCACCGCGATCGATCTGGGCTACCGCCAGATCGACACCGCGATCCGCTATGGCAACGAGGCCGAGGTCGGGCGCGCGATCCGTGCGTCGGGCGTAGCGCGGGGTGAACTCTTCGTCACCACCAAGATCTGGTTCAACGACCTCGCGCCAGACACTGTCCACCGCCGCGTCGGCGAGAGCCTCGACCGGCTCGGTCTCGATCAGGTCGACCTGCTGCTCGTCCACTGGCCCACGAAAGATGTTCCGCTCGGCGAGACATTGGCCGCCTTCGCCGAGGAGAAGCGGAAGGGACGGACGCGGCTGATCGGCGTCAGCAACTTCACGGTCGCGCTGCTCGACGAAGCGCTGGAGGTCCACAAGGCCGAGCTGTTCTGCAACCAGGTCGAGTACCATCCCTTCCTGTCGCAGGAGAAGCTGCTGGCCCGGATGCGGCGCGCCGGCATGCTGCTGAACGCCTACCAGCCGATCGCGCGCGGCAAGGTCTTCGACAACGATCTGCTCAATGCGCTCGGCCGCAAATACGGGAAATCGGCGGGACAGGTGACGTTGCGCTGGCTGGTCCAGCAGGACGGCGTCGGCGCGATCCCGCGCTCGTCCCGGCCCGAGAATATGCGGGCCAACCTCGACATCTTCGATTTCGAGCTGTCACCGGAAGACATGGCGGCGATCCACGGGCTCGCCCGTGGGCAGCGCTTTTCCCGCTTCGACTGGGAACCCGCGTGGGATGACTGAGACTCAGCACGCGGCAGGGGGAGAACGATGACACTCGACTTCAGCGTCGTGGCCGACGCCTGGAAATCGCTGCTGTTCGGAACAATCGGAACCTTGTTCCTGGCCTTTTCCGGCATGGCCATCGCCATGGTCATCGGCGTCCTGGGCGTGATCATCCTGCGGATGCAGATGCGGATCCCGTCGCTCCTGGTCACGCTCTTCGTCGAGATCGTGCGCAACACGCCGTTCCTGGTGCAGATCTTCTTTCTGTTCTTCGCGCTGCCGCTCGCCGGTGTCCGCCTGAATCCCACGATCACAGCAATCCTGGCGCTGGGCCTCAACGGTGGCGCCTATGCCATCGAGATCATCCGCGGCGGCGTCGACAGCATCCCGAAGGGACAGACGGAAGCCGGGCTGGCGCTTGGGCTGCACAAGCACGAGGTCTTCCGGCTGATCGTGCTCGTCCCAGCCCTGCGCGCGATCTACCCGTCGCTCGCCAGCCAGTTCATCCTGCTGACGCTGACCACGGCGATCTGCACCTCGATCTCCGCCTATGAGCTGACCTCGGTCGGCCAGAGGATCGAGGCCGAAACCTTCCGCAGCTTCGAGGTCTATTTCACGCTGACCACGATCTATCTGGTGATCTCGCTCGTAACGATGTGGCTGCTCGCCACCCTCGGCCGCTGGGCCTTCAGCTATCCGCAGCGCTGAGGAGGCAGGACATGGGCATTCAGGAACTGACCTATCTGCTGCAAGGCCTGCTCTGGACCTTGTTCCTCACCGTCATCGGGTTCGCTGGCGGCATCCTGTTCGGCGTCGTCGTCGCGCTGCTCAGGGTATCGCCGTCGCCCTGGCTTCGGATTCCGATGATCTGCTGGATCGGGGTGTTCCAGGGCACGCCCCTGCTGATGCAGCTCTTCGTCGCCTATTTCGGCCTGCCCCTGCTGGGCTTCAATTTCCCGGCCTGGGCCGCCGTCTCGGTCGCGCTGACGGCCCATGCCTCGGCCTTCCTCGGCGAGATCTGGCGCGGCGCGATCCAGGCCGTGCCGGGCGGCCAAACCGAAGCCGCCAATGCGCTCGGCCTGCCCAGCTGGAGTCGGATGATCGACGTCGTCATGCCGCAAGCCTTCAAGCTCTCGCTGCCGGCGACGGTCGGTTTTCTCGTGCAACTGCTCAAGGGAACCTCACTCGCCGCGATCGTCGGCTTCATCGAGCTCACCCGGGCCGGCACCATCGTTTCCAACCAGATCTACAAGCCATTGCTCGTCTTCGGCGTGGTGGGTGCGCTGTACTGCGCCCTGTGCTGGCCGCTCTCGCTCTGGGGCCGCAGGCTCGAGCAGCGGATGGCAGCCGGGGCGGCAAAATGAAGGAGAGCGACGTGACCCGGACGAACGACACCGCAAGCCGCACTGCGCGAGAAGCGGCCGCCGCGATGATCGAGATGCGTCAGGTCGAAAAATTCTACGGCCCGTTCCACGCCCTCAAAGGCATAGACCTCTCGGTCACCAAGGGCGAAAAGATCGTGCTCTGCGGCCCCTCCGGCTCGGGCAAGTCGACGCTGATCCGCTGCATCAACCATCTGGAGCCGATCGCAAGCGGCGAGATCGTGGTGGCGGGCCACCGGCTGAACGACAGCCAGACGGCCGTCGATGCCGTGCGCCGCGAAGTCGGCATGGTGTTTCAGCAGTTCAACCTGTTTCCTCACAAGACGGTGCTGGAAAATTGCATCCTCGCTCCGATGCGGGTCCGCAAGCTTTCGCGCGGCGAGGCGGAAGAGACGGCCCGGACCTATCTCGAACGTGTCCGCATCGGCGATCAGGCGGCGAAATACCCCGCTCAGCTCTCGGGCGGCCAGCAGCAGCGCGTGGCGATCGCCCGCGCCCTGTGCATGGAGCCGAAAGCCATGCTGTTCGACGAGCCGACCTCGGCGCTCGACCCTGAAATGGTGAAGGAAGTGCTGGACACGATGGTGTCATTGGCACGCGACGGCATGACCATGATCTGCGTGACCCACGAGATGGGCTTCGCACGCCAGGTGGCAGACCGGGTGATCTTCATGGCGGATGGCGAGATCATCGAAGAGAACTCGCCATCGGCGTTCTTCTCGAATCCGCGACATGAGCGCTCCCGCGCCTTTCTCGGCGAAATCCTCGCCCATCATTGATGTATCGGACTCAACGCTGTCGCAAATTTTGGAAAAGCCGACGTTGTCTGCGGCCGTGGAAAAATCGACGACTTGAGCGTCTTTTCTGAACATCGCCCTGCGCTGCAAGAGGCCGTCTCTGCCCCGCTGTAAAGTTGCTTCGCCTCATTACGATCCTTCGTGTGAAGCGATCGTTTGATCAGATTCGAGCCGAGCTGCTGCCGAAGGTAGTAGGCGCCGGTCTTTGGGTGTTTCCAAGGATTGGCCAGGTGCCGTGTGTACTACCAGAGCCCTGGCCTCGCAGGCCTCTCTTCAGCATAGCCGATCAGCCACGGGAAGCTTGCGGCATCGCCTTGCGTCGCACGCTTCGCCTCGCTATGAGTGAAACGATATAACATTTCATAAGGCTTCCGGCCCGTGCGCAAGAGCTTGATTGTCGCCTCCCTGGCAGTGCTGTCGATGACCGGGTTTGCCGCGGCTAAACCCTTGAAAGTGGTCGGACCATGGGAGATCGCCGGCATCGACCCGGCTCAATCAGGCTTCGTTTTCAGTCGAATGCAGGTGGCCGAGACACTCGTCTCAGTCGATATCGACGGCAAGCTGACCGGAGGGCTCGCGGCGTCATGGGCAGCGAGAGAGGACGGGCTCTCGTGGAGCTTCCGCCTGCGCGAGGGGGCACGCTTTCACGACGGCAGCCCGGTAAGCGCGGCGATCGTCGCTGAGACTCTGCGCAAGGCACATGGCGGCACCGGCGTGTTCAGCCAGGTGCCGGTCGCGTCGATAGAGCCTGACGGCGACGCGGTTGTCATCCACCTGTCGAAGCCTTTCGCGGCGCTGCCGGCCTATCTCGTCAACTTCACCACCATCGTTTTGGCTCCGTCCTCGTTCGGTCCCACGGGGCGGGTCGAGCGCATCGTCGGCTCAGGTCCCTATCGCGTGAAGAGCCTCACTCCGCCGCTCAACCTGCAGCTCGAAGCCGCGCCGGAGTGGACCGGTGAGAAACCGGGAATTGCCGAGGTCGACTATCAGGCGGTCGGCCAGGGCGAGACGCGTGCGCTCATGGCCGAGAGCGGCGAGGCCGATCTCGCCTTCTCGATGCTGCCGGTCTCGGTCGAACGACTGAAGCGCAACCCGAAGCTCGACGTGCGCATCGCCACGATCCCGCGCACACGCCTGCTCAAGGTCAACGTCTCGTCGCCGCTGTTCAGCGATGTGCGCGTGCGCCGTGCGATCAGCGCCGCGCTCGACCGCGAGGGCACTACAAGGGTCATCCTTCGCAATCCCGATCTCGGCGCGACCCAGCTCTTTCCCAAGGCGCTGGCCGGCTGGCACATCCCCGATCTGCCGCCGCTGAAGCGGGATCTCGCTTCCGCCAAGGCGCTGCTCGCAGAAGCCGGATGGACGCCAGCCGCCGACGGGATCCTGCAGAAGGACGGCAAACCCTTCACCTTCACACTGCTGACCTATGCGAGCTGGCCCGAGCTGCCGCCCATCGCGACCGCGATCCAGGCGCAGCTGCGACAGGTCGGCATCGACGCCAAAGTTTCGGTCGGCAACAGCTCGGAAATCCCGGCGCGGCACCAAGACGGCACGCTGGAGATGGGGTTGGTCTCGCGGCTCTACTCGATCGTACCGGACGCCATTGGAACGCTGCGAGACGATTATAAGCCCGGCGGCAGCGACTGGGGCGCGACCGGCTGGGCGAATGACGAACTCAACAGCCTCGTCGAGAAGTTGGGCGGGACCAGCGATCCGTCTGCCCGCGCGCCCATGCAGAAGCGGGCGATTGAGATTCTCCAGAACGAGCTGCCGAGCATTCCCGTGACCTGGTCGGAACTCGCGATCGTCGCGAATAAGCGGATCGCGGGTGTGCGGGTCGATCCGTTGGAGGTGAGTTACGGGCTCGCCTCGATTCGCTGGGCACAGTGACGATGGTGGGGCTGGTTTCGACCCGACTGCTCCAAGCCGGGCTGATGGTGCTCGTCGTCGGGATCCTCTGCTTCGCACTTGTGCGCGCATTGCCAGGCGATCCAGCCATGCGCATCGCCGCCGGTCGCTACGGGCCGGATGCCAACATCAGCGAAGCCGCAGAGGTCGTGCGTCGCGAACTCGGCCTCGATCGGCCCCTGCTCGTCCAGCTTGGCACCTCGCTCGGCCAACTGGCGAAGCTCGATCTCGGGCGCTCGGTTGTCACAGGACTGCCCATCACAAAGGAGCTCAGAATCCAGCTTGGCGCGACGCTATGGCTGTCCGGGGCGGCGCTCGCTCTGTCATTGCTGCTCGGTCCCCCGATCGGTCTTCTCGCCGGTCTGAGCCGGGGCGGCTGGGTCGACCGCGCCTCGCTTGGGGGGGCGATCGTCCTGCGATCGCTGCCGCCCTTCGTGCTCGGCCTACTGCTGATCCTGTTCTTCGCGATTATCTTCGGCCTGTTCCCGCCGGCCGGCTACGGAACCTGGCGCGACCTGGCGCTACCAGCGCTGACGCTGGCGCTGGGGCTCGCCGCGGTGTCGAGCCGCGTCGCACGCGACGCCGTCGCGGCCGTGGTGCGTACACCCTATTTCGCTTTCGCGCGGCTGAAGGGATTGCCTGAGCCCGTCGCGGTGCGCCGCCATGTCCTGCGCAACGCTGCGATACCCGTGGTCTCCTATCTCGCCTTGCAGGCGATTTACCTGATCGAGGGCGTCGTCGTGGTGGAGACGCTGTTCGGCATTCCTGGTATCGGCCATGCCCTCGTCCATGCCGTTATAGCCCGGGACGTGCCGATGGTGCAGGGCACGGCGCTCGCGATGGGCCTGCTCTTCGTCGCCATCACGGCGGCCGTCGATCTCGCCTGCCACTGGCTCGATCCGAGGCCGAGACGCACATGACCATTGCTGACGCCACACTCATCCCCTCGGCGGATCGCCGCTGGCTGACACCTTCGCGGACAATCGGGCTCGGCCTGCTTGCGCTGCTGGCGGCGTTTGCTCTCATCGGCCCGCTGCTGGTCTCCGTCGATCCGACGGAGCAGGACTTCGCAGCGAGCCTCGCCGCGCCCGGCTCCGACTATCTGCTGGGCGCCGATTATTACGGCCGTAGCATGCTCGCCCGGCTCACCTACGGGGCGCGGCTATCCTTCGGCATGGCCCTGCTCACGGTGGCCACAGCGGCCGTGCCGGGCATCCTGCTCGGTCTGCTCGCGGCCTGGCGCGGCGGCCTTCTCGAACGCGCGCTGGAGCTGGTTTCAACGGTGCTGCTCGCGTTGCCCGGGCTGCTGCTCGTGCTGATCCTGCTCGCTTTCGCGCCAGGCACCTTCGGGCCGCTCTATCTCGGCCTCGCCCTCACGCTTTGGATCGAATTCTATCGCGTCGCGCGAGCGACGGCAGCGAGCGTGCTGAAGCAGCCGCATGTCGAGGCGGCACGGCTGCTCGGCTTCGGCACGCCCTACTTGCTGCGCAGCCTGGTTCTCCCCGAGATCCGGCCGATCCTGACGACGCTCGCCGCCTTCGCCATGTCGACCGCCATCATTGCGATTTCGACGCTGAGCGCGATCAGCGTCGGCCTGCGGCCGCCGACGCCTGAGCTCGGCGCGATGATTGTCGAGCTTCTGCCCTATTACACGGAGGCGCCGCTGCACGTGCTGATGCCCGGGATTCTGATCTTCCTGCTGGTGCTCGGGCTGCAGCTCGCCACGCGGAGCGAGGCGCGATGAACGCGCCCGCCCACTTCCAGGCGCTCGCCGTCTCGGGGCTCGCGATCCGGGCCGGCGACAAGTCGCTCGTCCGCGACGTAGCCTTCACACTGGTCCGGGGCATGCCGGTCACGCTGCTCGGCGCCAGCGGCTCGGGCAAATCGCTTGTCGCCCATGCGATTATGGGTAGCCTGCCGGCTGGGTTGTCAGCGCACGGCGAGGTCAGGCTCGACGGGCTAGATCTCCTGTCCGAAAGCCCCGGCGAAACCCGCGCCCGATGGGGGCGGACGATCGCGATCCTACCACAGGAACCGTGGCTCGCACTCGACCCGACCATGCGCGTAGGCGGTCAGGTAGAAGAGGTTCATCGCTATCTGCATGGCGTCGGCGCTGCGGACGCTCGCAGTCGATCCCGAGCCGATCTCGCCGAGGTGGGGCTCGGCGGTCGGACGCAGGCCTATCCGCACCAACTCTCCGGCGGCATGTGCCAGCGCGCCGCGATCGCGGTGACGCATGCGGCTGGCGCCTCTCTTCTGATCGCCGACGAGCCGACCAAGGGACTCGACGCATCGCTGCGGGACAGCGTCGTCGAACGGTTGCGCCGGGAGGTCGAACAGGGGCGCCTGCTGCTCACGATCACGCACGACATTGAAGTCGCCGCCGCGCTAGGCGGGATGATCGGCGTGATGCTCGACGGAACGCTCGTGGAGTTCGGGCCTGCGTCGCAGATCCTGGCCGAACCGCGTCACGTTTACACGCGTGCCCTGATAGCAGCGGATCCAAGCCGATGGCCGGCGCCCGGCCTGCCGCCGGCAGGCGAAACGGTCGTCTCCGGCACAGGACTGTCGAAGCGCTTCGGAGAGAAGACGCTGTTCGACACCTTCGACATCTCGGTCGGGCGCGGCGAAATCGTCGCAATCGTCGGCCCGAGCGGCGGCGGCAAGACGACGGTCGGCAACATCCTCCTCGGCCTCGTCGCGCCGGATCGCGGCCAAGTCGAACGCGAGGCCGACTTAGCGCCGGTGCGATTCCAAAAGCTATACCAGGATCCACCGGCCGCCTTCGCCCCGCACCAGCCACTGCGGCGAGGCCTTGGTGACCTGCTGGAGCTGCATGAGCTGGCCTGGTCGCAGGCGGAGGCGGCAATGGTGCGCTTCGGCCTTGCCCGCGAGCTGCTCGACCGCCGTCCAAACGAGGTCTCCGGAGGCGAGCTTCAGCGCTTCGCCATCCTGCGGGCGCTCCTGCTCGATCCGGTGTTTCTCTTCGCCGACGAGGCAACCTCGCGGCTCGACCCCGTCAGTCAGAAGGAGGTCTTCGCCATTCTGCTCGAGGCGGTCCGCGAGCGTGGTCTCGGACTGCTCATGGTCACGCATGAAGCCGCACTGGCCGAGCGGCTCGCTTCACGCATCCTGCGGTTGGGGATGTGACCATCATCCTGTGGTGTCAAAAATCACGCCAGTTCTGAACGTCAGCTTTCGAGAAGCTTCCAATGCCGCTTTTGGCGCAAGCAGCGCTGCCTGTGACATTGGCCCGGCTCGGTGGAGGCTGCGTGGAAACGGCGTTCGGTGTGGAGTTTTGGGGATGCGCCCGAGGTCTTGAGGGTCAGACTGTCATCGTTTTCATCAACGCCGGTGCGCCGAGGATGGCGATGACCCGCTTGAGGTTGTAGGCGAGGACGTGGAGGCTCATCTCGGTTCCGACATTGGTGAGCTGGCGAGTGAGGAAGTGACTTCGGCCCATCCAGTCCTTGATCGTGCCGAAGACGCGCTCGACCGTCTGCCGTCTGATCCGCATGGCGTCGGGCATGCGGTCGAGCTGATGGATCACACGTCGAAGAAGACCGTTTCGTGTTCTCCCTGAAGATGAATGTCAAACATATAGACGACGGCGCCGTCGCGTTCCTCGCGCTTGGCGATCAGCGTGTCGCGCCGTGATTTTTGCTCGATCAGGCCCAGTACGGGATCGACGGAATTGGCTTGCTCTTCGTCGGAGAAATACATTCTCGTGTTCAGGCCGATATTGATGCCGCGCGCGACGACCCAGACATTGATGTGCGGCGCCATGATGCGCTTGTTGCGCCCGGCGACCGCGCCCGGCTTGATCGTGCGGAATGTATAGAGGCCAGTGTCGAAAGCAGCGCCGGTGCGGCCCCAACCGCGGAACGCAACGTCGAGAGGCTTGGCTTGCCGGTCGTCGGGATGGTTGTAGCGCCCCTCCGCATTGGCCTGCCAGATCTCGATCAGGGCATCGCGAACCGGTGTGCCGGTGCCGTCGAAGACATAGCCTTCGATGGTGATGCGTTCGCCTGCCGTCGCCTCGGGGACGAGGTCATTCGAGAAGTTGTTCTCGAAGATGTCGAAGCCGGCCTGATGCGGCGCGAGGCCGATATGGACATAGGGGCCGGCCGTCTGTGACGGTGTTTCCGCCAGATAGGCAAGAGGCTGGGTCATCGGTCAATTCCCTTCGAGCCGGTTTTCGAACAGCGTGGAACGGCGGCCGCGCAGCACGATGTCGAAGCGATAGGCCAGCGTGTCGAGCGGCACGGAGGCGTTGAGGTCGAGCGGCGCGATCAGCCGATCGATGGCCGCCTCATCGGGGATCGTCTTGACGATCGGGCAGATCTTGATCAGCGGATCGCCCTCGAAATACATCTGCGTGATCAGCCGCTGGGCGAAGCCGGAGCCGAACAGCGAAAAGTGGATGTGCGCCGGCCGCCAGCTGTTCACATAATTGCGCCAGGGATAAGGGCCCGGCTTGATCGTGCGGAAATAGTAGTAGCCGTCCTCGTCTGAGAGGGTGCGCCCGCAGCCGCCGAAATTCGGATCGATCGGCGCAAGATAGGTGTCCTTCTTGTGCCGATAGCGGCCACCGGCATTGGCTTGCCAGAACTCGATCAGGGTGTGCGGCACCGGTCGGCCATTCTCGTCCAGCACACGCCCGTGCACGATGATGCGCTCGCCGATCGGATCGCCGTCCTTGGCGTAGTTGCGGATCAGATCGTTGTCGAGCGGACCGAGTTCGTTGTGGCCGAAGACTGGTCCAGTGATCTCCGACAGCGAATTCTGCAGCGACAGCAGCGCGTGGCGCGGTGAACGCGCGATGCTGGTCTTGTAGCCCGGTGTCAGCGCAGCGGGCTGGATTGAACGGTCGCGCTGAAAGAATTCGATACGCGGAATGGTCGGCGGCGCGTTCCGCCCGGCAGGCTGATGCGGTGCAGGCTCCTGCATCTGGTCTCTCCCTATCTGTTTGAACGAGTTGCCATCGACGTCACAGGCGCGCGCATCTTCTGATCAATGTTTGCGTCGATCAATTGATCGGTTACGATCTTTATCATGAGCAATATCGATTATTCGGATTTGGACGGGCGGGCCTTGCAGCTGTTCCTTGCGGTTCTGGAGAAAGGTTCCGTAACCGAGGCCGCAAACGAACTCGGCGTCACCCAGTCGGCCGTCAGCCACCAACTGGACAAGCTGCGGCGGATCGTGCGCGACCCGCTCTTCGTCAAATCCGGGCGCGGCATCGTGGCCACGGCCCATGCGCGCGCCCTTGGCGAACAGGCCCGGGCGTTGCTCGACGCCATGCGCGACTTCGCCCGGGGCGCCGAATTCGATCCGGCGACGACGCGACTGTCGCTCAGGATTGCCGCCAACGACCTCCAGCGGGAACTGCTGCTGCCGCATCTGTTCCAGCGGCTTGAAGACGAGCTTGCGAGTGTCGAGTTGCGTGTCCTGCCATCCGATGTGCCGACGACCGAGATGCTGCGCGAGGACCGTTGCGATCTCCTGATCTCGCCATTCCCGCCGGAAGGCATCGACATTCTTCAGAAGCGGCTCCTGACCGACCGATATGTCTGCTTCTTCGACCCGCGGATCCGGGAGGCGCCGCGCACCTTCGAAGACTATATCGGCGCGCGCCACGTCACCGTGGTCTATCCGGACAAGGAGCGGCTGCGCTTCGACAAGGAGCTGGACGCGGCAGGGATCCGCCGCGACGTCGCCATCGCTGTGCCAGGCTTCTCGGGAGTTCCGGCCTTCCTGCGTGGGACCGATCGCCTTGCGACCCTGCCAAGCCTGCTCAAAGGCTCGCTGATGCAGGAGTTCGCAACCACGCCTGTCCCACTGGAAGCCGCGGCGGAGCAGGGGGAACGGGATCTCGTCATGTTCATGGCCTGGCACCGCCGCTACCAGAACGATCCAGCTCATTGCTGGCTGCGTGTTCAGACGGAACAAACCGCTGCGGAAATCGCCCGCAGCACATCCTGAGCAATCGGCCCACCACAAGGCCTGTGTGAAAGTTGCGAAAACCGCGGCTCCGTGCCGCTCTCATGCCGATAATGCAGGAATTGATATCAATTCTTATGCTATGATAGCGCCGCCATAGAATGGCGAGGAGTGATATCAATGCCTGCCGTCACAATCAGAAACTTGCCCGAAGCGACACATAGAGCGCTCAAGCTGCGGGCCGCCCAACATGGTCGGAGCACTGAGGCGGAAATCCGCGACATCATCGAAAGCGCCGTTCGGCCACATGATCGGATCAAGCTCGGCACCGAGCTGGCCGCGATCGGGCGGGAGTTTGGCGGCGTGGAACTCGAAATCGAGCGCGACAAGACGCCGGCCGGTACGGTGAGCTTCGAATGATCGTCCTGGATACAAATGTCATCTCCGAGCCGCTGAGGCCGGCCGGTGAACCGGCCGTGCTCGCTTGGCTCGATCAACAGAATATCGAGACGCTTTTCCTGACCACGATCAGCTTGGCCGAGCTTCGCTATGGCGTTGCGGCTTTGCCCGATGGTCGACGTAAAGAAGGCCTGGGCGCGGCCTTGGAGAGGCGCATCATCGTCCTGTTTGGGCCGCGAATACTTCCCTTCGATTCCGACGCTGCCGACGCCTATGCCCTGATCCGTACCCGCGCCAAAGCTGCAGGCAGGGCGATTGGTGCGGCAGACGGCTATATTGCCGCGACGGCCGCAGCACATGGCTTCACCGTGGCAACGCGCGACACCGGACCTTTTGAAGCCGCCGGGCTGCCCGTCATCAATCCGTGGGCGACGGTCTAGAGCATCGGACAGAAAAGTGGACCCCGGTTTTCGGCAAAATCCGATGCTCAAACAAAGCGATCTAGCGGTCTTCCACCGCAACACGATGAAGTCGGTCGGGCACGGCGATCAGACCACGGCGGTGTCGTCTTGGCGTTGCCCGTGGCGCGCGCTCCCTTCCTTCCCGTTGCTGATCATGAACGCGACGATGCGCGGCACGATCTCGGAACGAAAGCGCGAGCCGTTGAAGACCCCGTAATGGCCGACGGCCGGCTGCACATAGTGCTGGCGCATGTGATCGGGAATGTTCACGCAAAGCGCGTGGGCTGCCTCCGTCTGGCCAATCCCGGAAATATCGTCGTTCTCGCCTTCGACGGTCAGCAGGGCAACAGAGCGGATGGCTGCCGGATCGACCAACGCGCCGCGATGCATCATTTCGCCCTTGGGCAGCGTGTGACGCAGGAACACGTTATCGACCGTCTGGAGATAGAACTCGGCGGTCAGATCCATGACCGCGAGATATTCGTCGTAGAAGTCGCGATGCTTCTCGGCGCTGTCGCCGTCATTCTCGACCAGATGCATGAAGAACTGCTTGTGCGCCGTGATGTGGCGGTCGAGATTCATGCCGAGGAAGCCTGAAAGCTGCAGGAAGCCCGGATAAACCTCGCGCATGGCGCCCGGCGCCGGCCAGGGCACGTGCATGATCACGTTCTTGCGGAACCAGTCGATGCCCTTCGACTCCGCGAGTTTGTTGACGGCGGTCGGGTTACGGCGCGTGTCGATCGGGCCGCCCATCAGCGTCATGCTCGCAGGTGCGAAAGCATCGCCCCGCTCCGCCATGATCGCGACCGCGGCGAGCACCGGCACGGAAGGCTGGCACACCGCCATGACATGCGTCTGCGGCCCGAGCGCATGCAGGATGTCGATGACGTGGTCGATGTAATCATCGAGATCGAAGCCGCCGGCCGATGTCGGCACCGTGCGCGCATCGGTCCAGTCCGTGATGTAGACCTCGGCATGTGGCAACATCGCCTCGACGGTGCCCTTCAACAGCGTCGCGTAGTGCCCGGACATCGGCGCGACGATCAGGAGCTTGGGGTCATCGCCGCGCCCCGCCGGCAGATCGCGCGCGAAATGGATCAGGTTACAAAAAGGTCGCGACCAGACGACGATCTCGGCCACCGCGACCTCGTTCAAGTCGACAACCGTTTTCTCGATGGCGAAGGAGGGCTTGCCGTAGCGCCGGGTGCTGCGCTCGAACATCTCTGCGATGGCCGCCGCGGTACGGCCGAACGCCGTGTGCGACAGCGGATTGATCGGGTTCGAGTAGTGGTGTTTGACGGCATCCGCGAAAGCGCGACACGGCTGCATCACGGCGTGGTTCAGTTCGTAGAGCTGATAGAACATCGTGGCACCTTGGAAACGGGACAGTCGTGCAAGACCAGCAGGAGCGGGGAACCCTCTCCCTCCAGGAGAGGGGGGCCCCGCGCCCGACCATGACGCGCTGACTTACACAGCGACCTTGAAGGCGGCTTGCGTCTTGCTCTTGATCTCGTCGACCGTCACCCCGTCGGCGAGCTCGATCAGCGTCATGCCGCTGCCATTGCTCTTGTCGATGGTGAAGACGCCGAGATCGGTGATCACCATGTCGACGACGCCGGCGCCGGTCAGCGGCAGGTCGCAGGCCTCGAGCAGCTTCGGCGATTCCGAGCCGTCCTTGGCCCTCGCGACATGCTCCATCACCACGACGACCTTCTTGACGCCGGCGACGAGGTCCATGGCGCCGCCCATGCCCTTCACCATCTTGCCCGGGATCATCCAGTTGGCGAGGTCGCCGTTCTCGGCGACCTGCATGGCGCCGAGGATCGACAGATCGATATGGCCGCCGCGGATCATGCCGAAGGAATCGGCCGAGGAGAAATAGCTGGTGGTCGGCAATTCGGTGATCGTCTGCTTGCCGGCGTTGATCAGGTCGGGATCCTCCTCGCCCTCATAGGGGAAGGGGCCCATGCCAAGCATGCCGTTCTCCGACTGCAACTGCACGCTGATGCCGGCGGGGATGTAGTTCGAGACCAGCGTCGGGATGCCGATGCCGAGATTGACGTAGAAACCGTCCTGCAGCTCCTTGGCGGCGCGGGCGGCCATCTGCTCACGAGTCCAAGCCATGGTTCGCTTCCTCCTCAGGCCGCCGCCGGACGCGGGCGGGTGGTGCGCTGCTCAATGCGCTTCACCGGGTTCGGCACATGCACGATGCGCTTCACGAAGATGCCGGGGGTGTGGATCTGGTCGGGGTCGATCTCGCCGGCCGGCACCAGATGCTCGACCTCGGCGATGGTGAAGCGCGAGGCGCTCGCCATCATCGGATTGAAGTTCCGCGCCGTCTTCCGGTAGACGAGGTTGCCCTCGGTATCGCCCTTCCAGGCATGGACAATCGAGATGTCGGCGAACAGGCCGCGCTCCATGATGTAGCGCTCGCCGTCGAATTCGCGCTCCTCCTTGCCCTCGGCGATCAGCGTGCCGACGCCGGTCTTGGTGAAGAAGGCCGGGATGCCGGCGCCGCCGGCGCGGATGCGCTCGGCCAGCGTGCCCTGCGGGGTGAATTCGAGCTCGAGCTCGCCGGCGAGATATTGCTGGGCGAAGAGCTTGTTCTCGCCGACATAGGAACTGATCATCTTCCTGATCTGGCGGGTTTCGAGCAGCAGGCCGAGGCCCGCGCCGTCGACGCCGGCATTGTTGGAGACGAAGGTCAGGTTCTTCGCGCCTGACTCGCGAATGGCCTCGATCAGTGTGTCGGGGATGCCGCAGAGACCGAAGCCGCCGGCCATGATCGTCATGCCGTCCTTGACGATGCCGGCGAGCGCCTCCCTGGCGTCGGGGTAGACCTTCTTCATCTGACTGTTTCCTCTCCTTGGTTCTTGGCCGGATCGCCGGCCAATTCGTCGCCGAGCACGTCCTTCGCCCAGCGGAAGCCGGCGTTCGCCGCCGGCACGCCGGCATAGATCGCGCTCTGAAGCAAAAGCGCCTGCAGCTCCGAGGCGCTCACCCCGTTGCGCAAGGCGGGGCGGACATGGAGCTTGAACTCCTCCTCGCGGTGCAGCGCGACCATCATCGCCAGCGTCACGAAGGAGCGCGTCTTCCAGGGCAGCCGCGCATCGCCCCAGATCTCGCCCCAGGCGGTTCGGGTGATGAAGTCCTGCCAGGGCTCGGCGAAGGCGCCGGCCTGCGCCAGCGATCGTTCGACATGCGCCTCGCCCAGCACGCTCTTGCGACCGGCTTCGAACGCGACTGCGCCGGGCGCGCGCGTGCTGTCGCGATGACGATCGAGGAAGGCGAGCAGATGCGCCGCAGCCGCCTCGGGTTGCTCGATGACGAGCAGATGCGCCGCCTTGGGCAGGACGACGAGTTCGGCCTGCGGGATCAGAGCCGCGATCTGTTCGGCCGAGGCGACCGGGGTCGCCGGATCGTCGCGCCCGGCGATGACCAGGGTGGGCGCGCGGACGCTGCCCAGCGCCGGCCGCAAATCCATGCGGCCGATGGCGTCGCAGCATGCGGCATAGCCTTCAGGATCGATGCCGGCAAAGGTCTCCAGCACGGGCGCGACCTTGTCCGGCGCGGAGCTGAGAAACTCGGGCGTGAACCAAAGCCGCCTGACCGTGTCGACGATGGGCGCCATGCCCTTCGCCCGGACCAGCTTGGCGCGCTCCGCGAAACCGCCCGGGTTCGGAGCCCGCGCCGCGGTTGCCATCAATGTCAGGCTCGCCAATCGCTCCGGGGCGCGGCCCGCGAGCGCCTGGGCCGTCATCCCGCCGAGCGACAGACCGACGAGATGGACGCGCTCGATGGCGAGCGCGTCCAGCAGGCCGAGCAGATCATCCGCCAGATCGTCGATCGTGATCGGTTGATCCACCACCTGCGAACGCCCATGCCCGCGCGTGTCGTAGCGCAGGATGCGGTAACGGCCGCGCAGCGCCGGCACGAGCGTGTCCCACATCGCGAGCGTGGTTCCGATCGAATTGGAGAAGGCGACGATCGGCGCTTCGGTCGGGCCGGAAAGCTCGTAGAAGAGATTGACGCCGTTGGCCTCGATCACGGGCATGCGGAGGTCGCTCCCGTTCCGGCCGCCCGCAGACCCAGCTGCTCGCGGGCCTCAGTGACCGACGCCACGCGCCGCCCGTGCCGGGCGATGGTTTCGGCGGCCTGCTGGACGAGCTCGGCATTGCTCGCGGCGAGCCGGTCCTTGGCGATGCGGATATTGTCCTCGAGCCCGGTTCGCACCGCATCGGCGCCGCGCTTGAGCGCCCATTCCATCACGGGCGCCTGAAAGCGGCCGATGCCGGCCGCGGTCCAGGTCGCCTTGGGCAGAACTCGGCGCAGCTCGCCGAGCATGAGATCCAGCAGATGCTCCTCGGCCGGCATGGCATTCTGCACCCCCATGACGAACTGGACATGCGGATGGTCGTCCATCAGCCCGGCCTCGACGAGGCGGCGCGCGCCATGCAGATGCGACAGGTCGAAGATCTCGATCTCCGGCCGGATGCCGTTGTCGCGCATCTTCGTCGCAAGGTCGGTCACCAGCACCGTGTGGTTCTCATAGACGATCGTCGGGAAGTTCACCGACCCGGTCGAAAGCGAGGCCATGTCGGGCTTGAGGTAGAGCGCCGAGCCGCGGGCGCCCGGATCGCGCCCCCGGCCGCCGGTCGAGAACTGCACGATCATGCCGGGGCAGTGCTTGACGATGCCGGCCTGCACGACGGCAAAGCGCTCCGGGTCCGATGACGGGCTCTCATCGTCGTTGCGCACATGGATGTGCGCGAGCGTGGCGCCGGCCTCGAATGCCTGATGCGTCGACTCGATCTGCTCGGAGGGCGTGATCGGAAGCGCCGGATTGTCCTTCTTCCGCGGCACGGAGCCGGTGATGGCGACCGCGATGACGACGGTATTCATTATGATGACCTCCCTTGAGCGAAACCCTTGCGCCTATCGAGCTCGTCCATCAGGTCGAACTTGCGCGCGGTGCGGGTGAGATTGCGTTTGTGCTGCGCGCCGAAGACGTCCTCGACGTCACGGAACGGCTGGAGCAGGTCGGTCAGCAGCCCGCGATCCGTGGCGTAGCTGCGGATGTCGCGCATCGATCTGGCGTGGGGGAGAGGGGCGCTCTCGAAAACCTCGACGTCGTCGAAGTCAACCGAGGCGATCGCCTTGAGTTTCTCAATCAGCGCATCGCTCGACGAGACCGTCGCGATCGACTTCCGCATTCCGGCGCTCCCACCCTTGGTCTTATCCGGCGCCTGACCGCCGGAGGCCCGAGCTTCATATGGCTCAGATACCTATTGACATGAACGTACCAGTTCGTACATTTTAGGTCAAATCAAATATGGCAGGGCGAACAACGCCCGCCCGAGGAAACACCGGGAGGAGTGATGCAATCCATGCGGATGCGCATGAGCGCTCGGCTCATGCCTCGTGCCACGGCCGGGGTGGCGCCACGACGGCGAACCCGGCCCTCGTGCCCAACGGCCCCAATCTCGATCTGCCCGGCAAGCGCCAACCCGAAATCCGCGGGCGCGCGGCGCTCGCCGACGTCGCGCTGTTGGGACGCCGCCGGCGTGACCTGCGGCTGCCGCATCGCGAGGGACGTCCCCGCGCTTCGACGCCTCGCCACCCTTCCTGAAAGGCAGCACCATGACGCTCGAACAGCCTTCCTTCCTGGTGGGCCTGATCGGCTCCGGCATCCAGGCGTCCCGCACGCCGCCCATGCATGAGCACGAAGCCGACGCGCAGGGCCTGCGCCTGATCTATCAGCGGATCGATCTCGAACGGCTTAGCCTCGGCGCCGAAGCCTTGCCGGAGCTCCTGATCGCCGCCGAGCGCATGGGCTTCGCCGGGCTGAACATCACTCATCCCTGCAAGCAATCGGTCATTCCGCACCTGCACGAGCTCTCCACCGACGCCGCCGCGCTCGGAGCCGTCAACACGGTCGTGCTCAAGGATGGCCGCCGCATCGGCCACAACACCGACTGGTGGGGCTTTGCCGAGAGTTTTCGTCGCGGCTTGCCCGGCGCAGCGCTCGGACGTGTCGTGCTGCTTGGTGCCGGCGGCGCCGGCGCCGCGGTCGCCCATGCGCTGATGACCTTGGGGGTGCGCGAGCTCATCCTGTCGGATGTCGACGGAGCACGAGCCGAGGCCGTCGCGGCTTCGCTCAACCAGCGCTTCGGTCGCACCGGGGACGACCGCGTGCGCGCCACGGAAGACCTTGCGGCCGACATGGCCGAGGCCGACGGCCTCGTGCACTGCACGCCGACGGGCATGGCCAAATATCCTGGCCTCCCCCTGCCGGCGAACCTGCTGCGGCCAGCGCTTTGGGTGGCGGAGATCGTCTATTTCCCCCTCGAAACCGAGCTTGTGCGCACGGCCCGCCGCCTCGGCTGCCGCACGCTCGATGGCGGCGGCATGGCGGTCTTCCAGGCGGTCGAAGCCTTCCGGCTGTTCACCGGCGTAACCCCCGATCCGGAGCGGATGCTGCGCCATTTTGCCGAGCTGGGCGCGACCGCGGCGAAAAGCGCCGCCTGAGCCCGATCCCTTCACTCACAAAAATGCAAAGCAGGAGGAGACCAAGATGACAGCTATTAACGCTGCAGGCTCGCATGCGGGCGAAGCGACAGGCGTGAAGACGCCGAAGAAGGCCGCGCTGGCAAGCTGGATCGGCAGCGCGGTCGAGTATTATGACTTCTTCATCTACGGCACCGCGGCAGCGCTGATCTTTCCAAAAATCTTCTTTTCGTCGGTGAATCCGCACGCAGCCGCCATCGCATCCTTCGCCACCTTCGGCGTCGCCTATATCGCGCGGCCCTTCGGGGCCGTCGCTCTTGGCCATGTCGGTGACAAGTTCGGCCGCAAGAAGGTGCTGACTTTCACTCTGCTCCTGATGGGCTTTTCGACATTTCTCATCGGCTGCCTGCCGACCTATGACCAGGCCGGCCTTCTCGCTCCGGTCCTCCTGGTCGTGGCGCGGCTGCTGCAAGGCATCTCCGCCGCCGGTGAGCAGGCCGGCGCCAATTCGATGACGCTCGAGCACGCACCGCCCCATCGGCGCGCCTTCTTCACCAGCTTCACGCTGAGCGGCACCCAGGCCGGCCTCATCCTGGCGACGCTGGTCTTCATCCCGATCACCCGACTGCCCGAGGCCGACCTCTTGTCCTGGGCCTGGCGCATCCCCTTCTTCCTCAGCGTCGGCGTGGTTGCCGTCGGTTTCTGGGTGCGGCGTTCGCTGCCGGAAACGCCCGTCTTCCTCGAGGAGACGAAGAAGCACGAAACCGCGAAAATTCCATTCGTCATCCTGTTCCAGGATCACTGGGCCGATGTGCTGCGCATCATCTTCGCCGCGCTGATCTCGGTGGTCAGCACGATCTTCAGCGTGTTCACGCTGTCCTACGCGGTCAACACCATGAAGATCGACAGGCCGACGATGCTGACGGTGCTCGTCCTTGCCAATCTGGTCGCGCTGGCTGCCATTCCGCTGTGGGCGATACTGGCCGACCGCATCGGCCGCAAGCCCGTCTTCATCCTCGGCGCCCTCGGCTGCGCCGTGCTGATCTGGCCCTATATCTGGGCGATCAGCCAGGGCAACCTGCCGCTGATCTTCGCGCTCGGCATCCTGCTGTCGGGGATCGTCTACAGCGCCTCCAACGGCGTCTGGCCGGCCCTCTATGGCGAGATGTTCGACACCCGCGTCCGGCTCTCCGGCATGGCGATCGGGACGCAGATCGGCTTCGCCCTGGGCGGCTTCGCGCCGACGATCAGCGCCGCGCTCCTCGGCGACGGACCGAATGGCTGGGTGCCCGTCGCGGTGTTCACCAGTGTGACCGCGATCGTCGCGGCGCTGTCGGCCGCCACCGCGCGGGAGACCTTTAAGACGCCGATGAGCGAGCTCGGCCGGAAGTAAGCGTGCCTGTCATGCAAAGAGGCGAGGGGGCTGCCCCTCGTCTCCTGTCGGAGCGCCGAAGAGTTTGACACGTTGCCAGCGCGACAGGCCGGCCTCTGGTGCTTCCTCGCTACGATTTCCGAACGAGCGCAAGCACTGCATCGGCGATCATCTTCTTGTGCCGTGCGCGTCGTCCTGGTTCCGAGAGGTCGACGCCAAAAATCTCACTGAAGGTGTACCGATTGGCGACACGGAAGAAGCAGAGAGCGCTGATCGCCATGTGCACGTCGACCGCTTCGAGGTCATCGCGGAAAAGGCCCGTCGCCTGGCCTCGGGCCAGAATTCGGCCGATGACCTGAAGCGCCCGCAGATTGATCTGCCGGATTGAGGGTGCTTTCGCGAGATGCTTGGCGTGATGGATGTTCTCGATCGCGACGAGGCGCACGAATTCGACATGGGCGTCGTCATTTTCGAAGGTCTGCTCGATCAGACGACGTAGGGCCTCTTCAGGCTCGAACGCATCCAGATTGAGGCCTTCCTCAATCGCCCGCACATCGGCATAGACCTTCTCGAGCACTGCAAGATAGAGCCCCTCCTTTCCGCCGAAATAATAGTAGATCACACGCTTCGAAGTGCGCGTCCGCTCGGCGATGGCGTCGACGCGGGCGCCGCTGAAACCGAATGTGGCAAATTCCTCCGTCGCCACCGCCAGGAGCTCCGCCTTCGTGCGCTCGGGGTCATTGGTCCGGGTGCGTTCAGGCGAAGAGCGTTTGCGCGATGTTGCGGATGCTTCCATTTAACGGACCAACCAGGTGAGCCAAAATGCTGGCCATAGTATTTGCGGCGTATCGGCGAATCTGAGTGACGACGGCAAGAATAACGTACGAACTCGTACGTTCAAGTGCCTTCGGCGACGCTCGGCCGTGTCCACGTCGCGCTCATTGCTCGCATCACCCGCGCGACCATGCTCGAAGTGATCCAGCAGGATTACGTCCGTACCGCTCAGGCTAAAGGCATGTCGCAGAAGGACGTCCTCTTCCTGCACTCGCTCAGGAATGCCGCGGTGCCGGCCGCTATGGGGCCGCCGTCAAACATGGCCGCAAAGCCGCCATGCATGAGATTGAAGCCGGGCCACTCAAGCGGGGCAGGCCAAAAGCGCTAACCTGTCTCTGTGCCTACCCTGACAAGGCAGTCGGAAAATCTGGAATGACCCCGCAGAGACGGAGGCCTGTTCGGCTAACTGTTCCCGCCTGGGCGCAGACCAGTCAGGGCGCCAAGCGGGCAGAAGAAGGGGTAAAGCGCGCTCGCCGCGCTTCTTTCTCCGCGCCGCCGGAAATTCGCCGTTACCCGGAGAATGGCTGGTGCTGCCAGAGAGGATCGAACTCTCGACCTCTCCCTTACCAAGGGAGTGCTCTACCACTGAGCTACGGCAGCAGGATCGTCAGCCAACCCGCGACCGCTAGCCCGGGAGGGCGTTTCGCGGCGCGGCTTCGTTGCGAAGCGGCGTCCTGATGCCACAAGCGCGGGGCGTGCGCAACCCGCTCTCTTAATCCGGCAACAATAATCGTGGATCGATCTGGAAAACGCGGCCGTCGCCGAGGAGGTGGGCGCTCAGGCCCTCGCGGAAGAGCGGCCGGAAGGCGACGTCGCGCAGATTGAGGCCGCCGGCATAGGCGCCCATTGCCGGCATCACGCAGCGGCGCGACGACCGGGCGAAGCAACGGCGCCTCAAGGCCCGTCCACGCATCCGCACTTTCGCTGTCGGGTGGAGGTGGCCGGCGATTTCGGGCCCGGCTGCGGCGCTATCCGGCTCATGGCGCAGCATTACACCGCAGAGCATGATCGACGCGGCGCTGTCGCCGCCCATGGCGCGGCTGATCGCCGGGTCGTGGTTGCCGGTGATCCAGAGCCAGTCGCGGCCTTGCTGCAGTTCGCGCAGGGAGGCGAGCGTTGCCGGGGCGAGCCTGGTTTCAGCATCGCGGTCATGGAAGCTGTCGCCGAGTGCGATGAGGCGCGCCGGCTGATGGCGCCGCACCACCGCGGCGAGCGCCGCCAGCGTTGCGGTCGAATCATAGGGCGGCAGCATCACGCCGCGTGCCGCATAGGCGGAGCCCTTTTCGAGATGGAGGTCGGCGACGACGAGCGTGCGCTCCGCCGGCAGCCAGAGCGCGCCGGAGAGATCGGGCACGAGCGCGAGCCGGCCCAGCATGAAGGCCTCGCTCGTCTTCGACAGCGCTGCGGCTGCGACTGTCACGCCATCGCCTCTTCCGTCAGCATCGCCTCTGCCTCCGCCAGGATCTCGTCTGCCGCCTCGCCAAAGACCGCCTCCCGCCCGATCTCGAGCATCACCGAGACGCCGAGCGGCGAGACATGGTCGAGCGGCTGATGCACGATTCGGCCGCTGATTCGTGTCAGCATCTCACCGAGCCGGCGAATGTCGAGCAGGCCTGTCGCCGCATCGGCGCGCGCGGCCTTGAGCAGAATATGGTCGGGCTCGTGCCGGCGCAGTACGTCGTAGACCAGATCGGTCGAGATCGTCACTTGCCGGCCGCTCTTCTCCTGGCCCGGATAGCGCCGCTCGATCAGCCCGCCGATGATGGCGCAGGAGCGGAAGGTGCGCTTCATCAGCGCCGATTCCGCCAGCCAGTCCTCGAGGTCGTCGCCGAGCATGTCCTGCGCGAAGAGCTCGTCGAGATCGAGCGCGCCGCGCGCGATCGCGGCCGTCATGTCGCCCAGCGTCCAGCAGGCCATACCGTAATCATTGCAGACGAAGCCGAGCGGCCGCATCCGGGCCCGCTCCAGCCGACGCGTCAGCAGCATGCCGAGCGTCTGGTGGGCGAGGCGGCCCTCGAATGGATAGGCCACGAGATAGAAGCGCCCGCCGCGCGGAAAGGTCTCGACCAGGAGCTCGCCGGGCTTGGGCAGGCGCGATTTCAGCTTCTGCGCATGCAGCCAGGCGGCGACTTCCTCCGGCAGCGTGTGCCAGAGGCTGGGCGAGGCCAGCATGGCGCGCACGCGGGCGGCGAGGAAGGTCGAGAGCGGGAACTTGCCGCCGTCATAGGAGGGGATCTTCGGATCGGTGCCAGCGGAAGTGCGCGAGCAGACCGCCTCGTTCTCGACGATGCCCTCGAAGCGCAGGACCTCGCCGGCGAAGACGAAGGTGTCGCCCGGCACCATGGTCTCGGCGAAATATTCCTCGATCTCGCCGAGCACGCGCCCGCCGCGGGTGATCATCCCGGGCTGGCCGGGCTTCCCGGCGCGCGCCCGGCCGAGCCGGACCTTCAGCATCGTCGCCTCGACGATGGTGCCGACATTCATGCGGTACTGCTGGATCACGCGGGCATTGCTGGCGCGCCAGAGGCCCGCCTTGTCCTGCCGGAGCTTGGCGAAGCGCTCATAGCTCTTCAGCGCATAGCCACCGGTCGCGACGAAATTGACGACCGCGTCAAAGTCTTCGCGGACGAGATCGGCATAGGGCGAGGCGGTCCTGACCTCCTCATGGAGTGCATCTGCCTCGAAGCCGTCGGAGCAGGCGACGCCGAGGACATGCTGGGCCAGCACGTCGAGTGCGCCGATGCGTGGCGGCGGGGTGTCCTGGGCAGCCTCATGAACCGCTTCCAGCGCGGCACGGCATTCCAGCAATTCGAAGCGGTTGGAGGGCACGAGGAGCGCCTCCGACGGTTCGTCCATGCGGTGGTTGGAGCGGCCGATGCGCTGGATCAGCCGACTTGCTCCCTTCGGCGCGCCGAGATTGACGACAAGATCGACATCGCCCCAGTCGATGCCGAGATCGAGCGTGGCGGTGCAAACCACGGCCTTGAGTCGGCCGTCGGCCATCGCCGCCTCGACCTTGCGGCGCTGTTGCGCATCGAGCGAGCCGTGATGCAGGGCGATCGGCAGATTGTCGTCATTGAGGTTCCACAGCGCCTGGAATGCGAATTCCGCCTGCATGCGCGTGTTGACGAAGACGAGGGTAAGCTTGTGGGTGCGGATGGCCTCATAGACCTCGGCCATCGCATGCAGTGTCGTGTGGCCGGCGATCGGCAGGCGCCGCTCGGTATCGAGGATGCCGATGCGCGGCTTTGCGCCGCCTGCGACGGTCACGAGTCCTGCCGGCGTCTCGGCTCCGCCGAGATAGCGCTGCAGATCGGCTGGTTCGCGCACCGTCGCCGAGAGGCCGACGGCCGAGAGCTGCGGTGCCAGCGCCTTCAGCCGCGCGAGGTCGAGCGAAAGCAGATCGCCGCGCTTTGAGGTGACCAGCGCGTGCAGCTCGTCGAGCACGATGCGGCGCAAGTTTGAGAAGAACGGCGCAGCGTCGCGATGCGAGACCAGCAGGGCGAGCTGTTCCGGCGTCGTCAGCAGGATATCGGGTGGGCGCTGGATCTGGCGCGTGCGCTTGGCGGCAGAGGTGTCGCCGGTGCGGGTCTCGATGGTGATCGGCAGCCCCATCTCGCGCACGGGCGCTTCGAGGTTGCGGGCGATGTCGACCGCGAGCGCCTTCAACGGCGAGATATAGAGCGTGTGCAAACCGTCATGCTTGCCGCCGCGTTCAGCGAGCTCGACCAGAGAGGGCAGGAAGCCGGCGAGCGTCTTGCCGGCCCCGGTCGGTGCGACCAGGAGCGTCGAGCGCCCGGCACGGGCCTCTTCGAGCAGCGCGAGCTGATGCGGCCGTACACTCCAGCCGCGACTGGCGAACCAGGCCTCGAAGGCGGAAGGGAGCGGGGAGGGCTCAGGCATGCCGGTCGAAGATAGGGCGCGGCGTGAGAGAACGAAAGGGGAATATCATCGCCGTTGTTCTCGTCGCCAAATGCGGTCTGTGACTGATCTTCTTTGAGGACATCCGCCATTGGCGGGCGCATTGCTGCCGTTACATGGTCATGAAATGACCTGATCGCGTTCAGCCTCAGAACCCATTTGCAGTGCCTGATCCGTCGCTCATCCGCAGTCGATGGAAGGAAACTCCATGCGTATATTTATGCTCGCGACGGCTGGTGCCGCATTCGTTCTGGCTGGCGCGGCCAATGCCCAGGCTCCCTCGGCCCAATCGCCCTCGACGGAGCGCGCGCCCGCGCCGCCACCGGCCTCGTCGCCGCAGGCTCCCGGCGGCACGCCGGCGATCAAATCTGTCAATGTCATCGAACTCGACGAGCTTACCGAGGCGACCAAGACGCAGGTGAACGAGATCGTGGCCAAGCGGACGCCGGACGAAAGCCAGCGGCTTCAGAATGCCATCGAGAACGCCCCGGCGGTAAAGATGGCCGTGGAGGCAAAAGGTTTTTCCGCGCGCGATGTCCTGATCGCCCAGGTAAACGATCAGGGCGAACTGATCGTCGTGACCCGGCGAGCTGGCTGATCGGACCGCTGCTCGGCGCCATGGCGTCGGGCTGCCCCCGTTCCCGACACGGGCAGGCGCTTTCAGCGTCGTTCCGCGACGATCAGCAGGCCCGGGACGGGCGCGCCGCGATCCTGCCGCGTGCTGGCAGGCTCGACGAGTAGGGGAGCAAGCCCTGCTTCTCCCAGTCTTTGCCGCAGCCAGCTCTCTGCATGCGCGAACCGCCGATCCTCGCCGACGACCACGCCCTCGCCGGGATGCGTCTGCACCGTGAAAGCCAGGAAACCACCCGGCTCCAGCACGCGCGCGCTTTGCGCGAAGCAGGGTGCGAGCTCGCCGAGATAGACGAAGACATCGGCCGCGACGACGAGATCGGCCGTGCCGTCCGGCCGGCTGGCGAGGAAGCTCGTCAGCCCCGCGACGGCGAGCTTGTCGTAGAGCGGCGTCCCGTCGGGAGCCGTCTTGGCCCGAGCGCGTTCGATCATGCGTGGCGAGAGATCGCAGCCGGCGATGAAACCGCTCTGCTCGTGGATCGCTTCGCCCATCAGTCCCGTGCCGCAGCCGAGGTCGTAGACCGTGTCGAACCGGAAGGGCCGGCCGGCGTTGCTGCAGCAGCGGACCAGCGCCGCCTTCAGCAAGGCGGGGGCGTTGTATTGCAGGGTTTCGGTCAGATGGCTGTCGAAGCGGTCGGCATAGGCGTCGAAGAGCGCGCCGGAGAAGTTCTCGGAAGTCGCCTGCTCGGCCGGCATCGCCCCGATGCGGGCAAGGTCGAGCCGCGCGCCGAAATGGTCGTTTGGGTCGAGATCGAGGCATTGCCGCCAGGCGGTGGCGGCGTCCTCCTTATGGCCGAGCGCTTCCTGCGCCAACCCGTAGAGGTGCCAGGCGGCGGTGAAGTGATAGGCCTGCGCCAGCGTCTGGTCGAGGATCTCGACGGCAGCTTGCGCGTCGCCCTCCTTCAGCGCAGCCTCGGCCCAGCCGTAGCGGCGGTCGAGCACCGGGTCGCCGGAACTCGCGAAATACGTGGTCTGGCCTTTCTCGGTCATGATTGCGGGTCTAGAGCATCGGGCCGAAAAGTGGAAACCACTTTTCGGAAAAATCCGATGCATGATCAAGCAGATAGGCCGCCGCGCGCCCTGTCGGGCGCAAGGCGAGCCTATTGGGGAGCATGACGCTGGCCAGACAAAGCGCCCGCTGGCGCCCCTCCGAACTGCTGCTGCCGACCGCGGCCGGGCTCTACTGCCCGCCGGCCGACATCCATATCGATCCCGTCCGCCCGGTGGCGCGGGCGCTGATCACCCATGGCCATTCCGACCATGCGCGCACCGGCCATGGCTCAGTGCTGGCGACGCACGAGACGCTCGCCATCATGGCGCTGCGCTATGGTGAGGGCTTCGCCGGTTCGCAGCAGATTGCGGCGCCGGGCGAAGCCATCTGTATCGGCGAGGTCGAGTTCCGCTTCGTGCCGGCCGGCCACGTCCTCGGCTCGGCCCAGATCGTGGTCGAGAGCCGCGGCCTGCGTATCGTCGCCTCTGGCGACTACAAGCGCGAGCGCGACCCGACCTGCGCGCCCTTCGAGCCCGTGTCCTGCGATATCTTCATCACCGAGGCGACGTTCGGCCTGCCGGTCTTCCGCCATCCGCCGGCGGCGGGGGAGGTGGCCAAACTGCTCGAATCCGTCAGGCTGTTCCCGGAGCGGACACATATCCTCGGCGCCTATTCGCTCGGCAAGGCGCAGCGCGTCATGGCGCTGATCCGTGCGGCCGGCTACGAGCGCCCGATCTATATCCACGGCGCCCTCGAGAAGATCACTGCGTTCTATCAGGGCGAGGGCATCCCGCTCGGCGAGATCCGCATGGTCGCCGACACCGACCGCAAGACGCTGGGCGGCGAGATCGTCATCTGCCCGCCGAGCGCGACGCAGGATCTCTGGGCGCGCCGCTTTCCCGATCCCGTCACCTCCTTTGCCTCCGGTTGGATGCGCATCCGCGCCAGGGCGCGCCAGAAGGGCGTCGAGCTGCCGCTGGTCATCTCCGATCATGCCGACTGGGACGATCTGCTCGCGACGATCCGGGAGGTCCAGGCCGGCGAGATCTGGGTCACGCATGGCGAGGCCGACGCGCTCGTCCACTGGTGCGGCACGGCCGGGCTGAAAGCCAAGCCGCTGCATCTCGTCGGCTATGGCGACGAGGGCGAAGCGGAGCAGACCGGAGAGGCGTCCGATGCGGCTGTGGCTTGAAGGCCGATCAACGCGAGGAAGCGACGACCGGGCGCGACGGTACGGCCATGCCGACCATGGCGTTCGCCATGTCGCGAGCGAGGCAGTCATAGCCGGCATCGCTCATATGGAAGCCATCCGTCCACAGCGCCGCCTTGAACGCCTCGGCGTCGGTGCGGTGCCATTCGCGCATCGCCGCATAGCGGGCGAAGACCGGCACGGCCTCGCGCCGGGCAACCTCGCTGACCGCCTCGACATAGGCACCGTAACGCTGCGGATCGCGGATGGAGGGGAAGTATTGCGGATCGAGGATGGCGAGGGCCGGGCCGGCCTCCCGAACCATCGCGACGCCGTCGGCGACCATCGTCTTGAAGGCCTCGAGGTCACCGCCAGTGACGGCATCGTTGGTGCCGACCTGCCAGATCACGAGGTCGTAGCTGCGCGCGGTCAGCGCGGCCTTGAGCCGGGCGAGTGTCTGCGGCGCGGTCTCGCCGCCGATGCCGGCATTGACGATCTCGATCCTCGATTTCGGCCAGGCCTTCGTCAGCAGTGCCTGCAGGCGCGCGGGATAGGTCCTGTCCTTGGCGCTGGCGCCGACGCCCTCCGTCGAGGAGGAGCCGATGGCGAGGATCGCAAGCGACTGGCCCTGCGCCACCTTGGTGGAGAGCGGCGCGAGCGTCGCATTCGAACGCACGATCGGCGTCTCGCGGCAGGAGAAACCGGCCGCCTGAGCGGGGGCTCCGACCGAAAGCGCTGCAGCGATGACAGGCAAGGCAAGCAACCGCATCGCGGCACGCATCGGCATGGCTCTCCCTTGTGCTCCTCGGTGGGTAAGGTTTCGTTCATGAATGGCGGCTGAACGATGCGCTGCAGCAAACAGGAAACAGCGAGCGGCGGCAGGAGGGTGACAGCATGAACCGCTTCGCCTGGCTGCTCGACCGCCTTGCCTATGAGCCGCGCCGCAATGCGAAGCTGGCACTGATCGCGGACTATTTGCGCACCACGCCCGATCCCGATCGTGGCTATGCGCTGGCAGCGATGACGGGCGGACTCGTTTTCCGCAATGCCAAGGCCGGGCTGATCCGCGCGCTGATCGCCGAGCGCACCGACCCGGTTCTGTTCGCGCTGTCCTATGACTATGTCGGCGACCTGTCGGAGACCGTCGCGCTGATGTGGCCGGGGCCGCGGCACCCCTCCCCCTCGTGGGGAGGAGCAGGGGTGGGGGGCGAACGACCGGGTGAGCGCTCGCCAAGCGGACCGCCCCCCATCCCTCTCCCTTCCCCACAAGGGGGAAGGGAAGAGCCCCACGCGCAGGCAGAGTCGTTCGGGCACAACCGCTCGCCGCTGACCTTGCCGGAGGTGGTCGAAAGCCTTCGCGAGGCCGGCAAGACCGATCTGCCGCGCCTCATCGCCTCCTGGCTCGATGCACTCGACGAAACCGGTCGCTGGGCGTTGCTCAAGCTCATCACCGGCGCGCTCCGCATCGGCGTCTCCGCCCGTCTTGCCAAGACGGCGGCCGCGAGCCTCGGCGGCGTGCCGCCCGATGAGGTCGAGCAGGTCTGGCACGGGCTGGAGCCGCCCTATGCCGAGCTCTTCGCCTGGCTGGAGGGCAAGGGGCCGCGGCCCGAAGCGCGTGATCCGGCGCCGTTCCGGCCGGTCATGCTCTCGCATCCGATCGAGGACGGCGATTTCGACAAGCTCGACCCGGCCGAGTTCAGCGCGGAATGGAAATGGGACGGCATCCGCGTTCAGGCGGCCAGCGGCCGCAAGGCGGACGGCACGCGCGTTACGCGGCTCTATTCGCGCACCGGCGAGGATATCGCCGCTGCCTTCCCCGATCTCGTCGAGGAGTTGACGCAGGACGGCGCGCTTGACGGCGAATTGCTGGTGATGCGCGAGAGCGCGGTCCAGAGCTTCAACACGCTGCAGCAGCGACTCAACCGCAAGACCGTGACGGCGAAGATGCTGGGCGAGTTCCCGGCGCATATCCGTGTCTACGACTTATTGGTCGATGGCGAGGAGGACATCCGCCATCTGCCCTTCGAGGAGCGGCGGAAGCGCCTCGATGCCTTCCTGTCGCGGCTCGCCAGTGTGCGCTTCGATCTCTCGCCGTTGCTTCCCTTCGCTTCCTGGGAAGAGCTGACGGCGGCTCGTGCCGATCCGGCCTCGGCCGGCGCTGGTGCCGACGCCGAGGCGGTCGAGGGCTGCATGGTCAAGCGCCGCGACTCGCCCTATCTGCCCGGCCGCCCCAAGGGCTACTGGTGGAAATGGAAGCGCGATGCGCGGCTGGTCGACTGCGTGCTGATGTATGCCCAGCGCGGCCACGGCAAGCGCTCGTCCTTCTATTCGGACTATACCTTCGGTGTCTGGCGCGTGGGCGAGGAGGGCGGCGAGGAGCTGGTGCCGGTCGGCAAGGCCTATTTCGGCTTCACCGACGAGGAGTTGATCGAGCTCGACAAATATGTCCGCAAGAACACGGTGAACCGTTTCGGCCCGGTGCGCGAGGTCACGCATGAGGCGCAGGCTGGACTCGTTTTCGAGGTCGCCTTCGAGGGGCTGCAGCGCTCGACCCGCCACAAATCGGGGCTTGCCATGCGTTTTCCCCGGATCAATCGCATCCGCTGGGACAAGCCGCCGCGCGAGGCCGATCATATCGAGGTGCTGGAAGCGCTGTTGCCGACCAATGGCTGAGCCGCGGCGGGTTGCAGCCTTGCGCTCAGGGTGCTTGTGATCCCCTCTTGGCCTGAGGCAAAATGTCCGGGCCGGACAAGAGCAATCGGCCCGAAAAGCGGAATGCGGTTTTCGGACAGAGCCGATGCGGGCTTTAGGGAGTGGTGGCGATGAGCAAGCAGCCTTCGACGCGGATCGTCATCGCGGACGATCATCCGCTGTTTCGTGGCGCGCTGCGCCAGGCCGTCTCGCATGCCATCGGCGGCGCGGAGGTCAGCGAAGTCGGCTCCCTGGAAGCGCTGACCGAAGCGCTGGCCAGCGGCGGCGATGCCGATCTCGTCCTGCTCGACCTGACCATGCCGGGCGTGCAGGGCTTTTCGGGTCTGCTCTTCCTGCGTGCCGACCACCCGGAAATCCCGGTCATCGTCGTCTCGGCCAATGACGATCCGGCGGTGATTCGCCGCTGCATCGAATTCGGCGCGCTCGGCTTCCTGCCCAAGACCGCCGATGTCGCGCAGATGGGCGAGGCGATCCGCGCCGTGCTCGACGGCGGGGTCTGGACCCCGCCGGGTGTCGATCTTTCGGCGCCGGTCGATGCCGAGGTCGCCGACATGGTCCGCCGCCTTTCGACGCTGACACCGCAGCAGGTGCGTGTGCTGATGATGCTGTCCGAGGGGCTTCTCAACAAGCAGATCGCCTATGAGCTCGGCGTCTCCGAAGCGACGGTGAAGGCTCATGTCTCGGCGATCCTGACCAAGCTCGATGTCGACAGCCGCACCCAGGCGGTCATCGCCGCCTCGAAGATCGCCGGCACGGCCTGGGCGACGGCTGGGGCCTCCGCAACGGCCTGAGGCAGCGCCGTTCAGACGCCGTTCAAGCGCGGCGGATTTCAGGTTAAGACGATTGCGAAGCGCCCCGAGACGTGCGGGGCGCAAGAGGATGGCCAGCGCTTCCATGGAACGGTTTCTCGGCGGTTCGCCGCTCAGCGTCCTCGTCCGCCTGATCTTCATCTCGCTTCTGGTCGGGGCGGCGATGGCTTTTCTCGGCCTGTCTCCGCAGAGCCTCTACGAGGCGGCGGCACGCTTCATCCGCTCGATCACCGGGCTCGGCTTCGGCGCGGTGCGCGAGGTCGGGCAGTGGATCATCGCCGGCGCCCTGATCGTCGTGCCGCTCTGGCTGCTGATGCGGCTCTTCGCTGCGCGGAAGTAGGCTGCGTCATTCTCGGGCGGAGCGAAGCGCAGACCCGAGAATCTCGTGTCGGGAAGTCACTGGTTTCCGAGATGCTCGGGTCAAGCCCGAGCATGACGCCTAGATCGCCGCGCGTCCGATAGGACGCGGTAACGGTGATCTATGCTTTTGTTATCGCATCGGATTTTTCCGAAAAGTGGATGCCACTTTTCGGTCCGATGCTATAGTCAAAGCCCCTCGCCGCGGGCGATTGCGGCCGCATCACGTCCGATCAGGGCGGTGAGACGAGTGAGGCCGGCGCGCCGGGCCTGGGTCGCGAGCCCGGCCTTGACCTCCTTCGCCAGCCCCGGCCCCTTGAACACCATCGCCGAGTAGAACTGCACCAGCGTCGCGCCGGCGCGGATCTTGGCGAAGGCTGTCTGGGCCGAGTCGACGCCGCCGACGCCGATCAGCGGGAACTGTCCTTCGACGCGCAGGAAGGCTTCCGCCAGGATGCGGGTCGAGGCGGTGAAGAGCGGCTTGCCGGATAATCCGCCCGTCTCGGCCTTGGCGGCGCTGCGCAGGCTCGCCGGGCGCGTGACCGTGGTGTTGGAGACGATCATCCCGTCGATGCCGCGCTTGCGAGCGACCGTGATCATGCCGTCGAGCTCGGGCATGGTCAGGTCCGGCGCGATCTTGACGAGGATCGGCGTGCGCCGGCCGCTGCCTGCAACGTCGTCCCGCGCTGCGAGCGTGCGCGCCACGAGGTCGTCGAGTGCGGCCTCGGCCTGGAGGTCGCGCAAGCCCGGCGTGTTCGGCGAGGAGACGTTGATCGTCAGGAAATCGGCGAGCGGCGCCAGCCTGCGAGCGAGCGTGGCGTAGTCGGCGGCGCGGTCGGCCGCTTCCTTGTTGGCGCCGAGATTGACGCCGACCAGCCCGCCGCGGCTGCGCCGGGCTGCGAGCCGGGCGGCGACCGCCTCCATGCCCTCGCTGTTGAGGCCATAGCGGTTGATGACGGCCTCGTCCTCGATCAGCCGGAAGACGCGCGGGCGCGGATTGCCGGGTTGCGGCAGCGGTGTCACCCCGCCGACCTCGACGAAGCCGAAGCCCAGGCCCAGCGCGCCATCGATCGCCTCGGCATTCTTGTCGAAGCCGGCTGCGAGCCCGACGGGGTTCGGGAAGGTAAGGCCAAAGGCTTCCGTCGCCAGCACAGGGTCGTCCGCTCCGGGCTTCAGCGCGGGGGCCGTGGCCAGCGCCGTGACGGCGAGCCGATGCGCCGTCTCGGCATCCATGCGGTGGATCAGCGGCCGGGCGAGGTTGAACAGGCTGCCGATCATGCCAGATCCTCCGGGATGGCGTGTGCGCCGTCGGTCATGAGTGGCAGCGGCGCTATCCAGCGCACGGCCTTCGGATCGAGAGCAGTGTAGAGATGCGGGAACAGCGCTCCGCCGCGAGAGGGCTCGTAACGCAAGGCCGGGCCGAGGCGCGAATCATCCACGGCGATGAGCAGGAGCCCGTCCTGCCCGGCGAAGTGCTTCGCTGCCGTTTCCGAGAGTTGGGCAGCCGTCGAGAAATGGATGTAGCCGTCCGCGAGATCGATCGGCGCGCCGTCGGAGCGGCCTTTCTGCTCCGCTTCACGCCAGAGCGGGGCGGGGCATATCTTGTAGATCAGAGGCACCGGCAGTCTCACGGGAACAGGTCGGGCCACGGCTTAATCCCTGGGAGGAGGATTCCGCAAGCGCTAGATCGCCGCGCGTCCTTCCGGGCGCGAAGTGGCGATCTATCTCTTTGTTTGAGCATCGGATTTCTCAAAAAAGTGGATTCCACTTTTAGATCCGATGCTTTAGCCGGGTTGCGGCGAGATCTGGATTGAAATCTTAGATGATAGGGGATATTTCCTATATCCAATCCCCGCCCAGCGACAAGAGCAATGCGAGGCCTGCGCGATGCTGTCACATGATCAGATCTGGGGGGCGATCGATAGGCTCGCCCAGCGCTACGGTTTCACCGCCTCGGGGCTGGCGCGCAAGGCCGGCCTCGACGCCACCACTTTCAACCGCTCCAAGCGCGTGGCGCCGGACGGGCGCGAGCGCTGGCCCTCGACCGAGTCGATCGCCAAGATTCTGGCCGCGACGGGCGCTTCCCTCGACGAATTCATGAGTGCCGTATTGCGGCGGGAGCCAGCGCCGACGCGCACCATTCCGCTGATCGGCTTCGCCCAGGCGGGTTCCGGCGGCTTCTTCGACGATGGCGGCTTTCCGGTCGGCACGGGCTGGGAGGAGGTCGCCTTTCCGGGCGTGACCGACGAGAAGGCCTATGCGCTCGAGATTTCCGGCGATTCGATGCTGCCGCTCTATCGCGACGGCGACACCATCATCGTCTCGCCCACCGCGACGGTCCGGCGCGGAGACCGGGTGGTGGTCAGGACGGTGGAGGGCGAGGTGCTGGCCAAGCAGCTCAGGCGCCAGACCGCGAAGACGATCGAGCTCGCCTCGCTCAACCCCGAACACCCCGATCGGGTGCTGAATCACGCCGATATCGCCTTCATGGCGCGCGTGATCTGGGCGAGCCAGTAGGCGGCACCGTCATGCTCGGGCTTGACCCGAGCAACTCTGAAACCAGCTCCCCCTGGTCCTGAGATTCTCGGGTCTACGCTGCGCTTCGCCCGAGAATGACGCACTGACTTCAATGCCCGTTACTCCGCCGCAGCGGAAGGCAGACCCTGAACACGGCGCCGGCGGAGGAGGGTTCGAGCTCGATCGTGCCGCCGTGCAACCGGACCAGCTCGGCCGCGACGGCGAGGCCGAGGCCGGTGCCGCCCGGCGTTACCGAGCCACGGAAGGCCTGGAAGAGATTGGCCCGCGCGCGCTCGGGCACACCCGGCCCGTTGTCGATGACACGCAGCACCACTGAGCCGTTCACCGGTCCTGCCGTCACCGCCAATTGGGGTTGGGCGTCGGCTTCTGCCCCGGCCTGGGTCAGCGCCTGGACCGAATTGCGCATCAGGTTGGTCAGCACCCGCGCCATCTGGTCGGGGTCGCAGGGCGCGATCAACTCGGCCGGGACACGGTTCTCGAAGCGCAGCCGCCCATCCCCCGGCAGGCCGAGCATTTCCGCCTGCTCCGTGACGAGCTGCCGCAGGGCGACATCACGCAGGACCGGTGTCGCCTCCGCCGCGCGGCCATAGGCGAGGGTAGCCTGGCAGAATTCGATGGCGCGCCCCAGCGTCGCGATCAGCCGCGGCGCGAAGCGGCGGACCTTGGCGTCGCGGGTCTCGATGAGCTGGTCCGACATGAGCTGTGCGGCCGCCAGCATGTTGCGCAGGTCGTGGTTGATCTTGGAGACGGCAAGGCCGAGCTCGGCGAGGTGCTTCTTCGTGCGCAGCTCGTCGGCGAGCGTCTCCTGCATGCGGGCGAGCGCGCGCTCGGCCTCGCCGATCTCGTCGGCGCGCAATGTCGGCTCGATGATCCGCTGCGGATTCTCCGGATCGGCCTCGAATTCCATGACGTTTGCCGCCAGCCGCCGGATCGGCCCGATGATCAGCGCGTTGAGGGCGATATAGACCGCGATCGCCGTCAGTCCCGTGATCAGCAGCGAGATCAGCAGCAGGCTCCAGGAGAATTTCAGCATCGCCTGGCGCAACGGCGCCTCGTCGATGACGATCTCGACGAAGTCGGCGCCGCCGACCGCCTCGCCGACCACCCGGATCGGCATGGTGGCGGGCGAGACCAGAACGGCGACCGCTTCCTCGATCGCGTTGATCCAGGAGAGGTTGCGCAGATCGATCGAGCGGGAGACTTCCGGCGGCGGCATCGAGTCGAGGCTGAGCAAACGGCGTGCGCCGCCGACACGGGCCGCGATCGAGCGGGCGCCGACGCCCATCAGCAGCCGGTTCTCGCTGCCCTCCGGCAGCCCGTCCTCGGGCGCTCCTTCCAGCACCAGCGCGGCGACCTGCGCCGCGGCGATCCGATCGTTCAGCCAGTTGCGCCGAAAATTCGCGATGGAGGGCAGGTAGATCAGCACCTCCGCCAGCATGACGAAGAGCACGGTGACGAGCAGTAGCTTGGCCGACAGGCCGAGGCGGGTCAGACCGCGCGGCTGACTGATCGACAGATCGTTCCTGGGTAGGCCGGGTTGATGCATCGACGCCAATCTTAGCCGAAGCGCCGCAGAAAGCCGATCAAGCGGCGCAGGCGGGGATTCGCGGTCGATGGAGCATGGACGGAAAGTGCCGCACGGTGCGAGGCATCCGAGCGGCTGAATGCGGGCATGACCACCCCGGCCATGTCGGCGACCGTGAGCCCCGCCTTGGCTGCGACGCACCACGGCGCGATCAACTCACTGGCGCCCGCGCCGACGATGGTGACACCGAGGGGGCGGCCCTTTCGGTCGGTGACGAGCTTGACGAAGCCCTCTGTCTCCTCGGCGGCGCGGGCGCCCGCGACCCCGGCGAAAGGCCAGCGCAGCACCTGGATCGCGCCGGCCTTGGCTCGCGCGGCGGCTTCGGACAGGCCGATCGCGGCGATCTCCGGCTGGCACCAGGCGATGCGCGGATAGCTCGCCGCATCGATCCGCAGCGGCTGGCGAAACAGGATATTGCGCAGGATCAGGCCGACATGGTCGTCGCCCGCGTGGTCGGTCGCTGGCGCCGCGGTTCCGCCAGCACAGGCACCCAGCGCATAGACGCGGCGGTTGCTCGTCCGCAGGCCCTTGTCGGTGACGACCCCGGTGGCGTCATGGCGGATGCCGCCCAGGTCGAGATCGAGCGCCGCGATCTCCGGCTGGCGCGGCCCGGCCAACAGCAGATGCGATCCCTCGACGGTGGCTTCGCTCCCATCGCCAGCGAGAATGAGGCGCAAGCCGGATCGGCTGCGCTCCAGCCGAACCGGAGCGTTTCTCTCGTGAAGAGCCAGCCCCTCGCGCAGCAGGCGCCGGCGAACCAGAAGCGCCGCTTCGGCATCATGGTGCGGCAGCAATCCTTCCGGGGCGACGAGGGTCGCCGTGCTGCCAAGGCGCTGCAGGGCTTGCGCCAGTGCAGCGCCGGTTGCGCCGCCGCCGAGGATGACCGGGCGTTCGGGCAGCCGCGTCAGTTCGGAAAGTTCGTCCACGTCGATGAGCGGAACCGTATCGAGACCGGGCAATTCCGGGCGAGGCGCCCGTGCGCCGGTGGCGATGACGAAACGCCGGGCCTTGATTGCTTGCTCGCCCACGCGGACCGTGCTGCGGCTGGCGAAGCGGGCCTCGCCTCGCAAGATGGCGATCCCCAGGGCCTTCAGGCGTTCCTCGGCGTGATTCGTGGCCTCCGCGGCGAGCGTGCGTTGAATATGGTCGTGAAGCTGGGCCGGGTTCGCCTGCGGATCACTTGCCTTGAGACCGAAGCGGCCGGCTTCGCGCATCGCCTGCGCGGCTGCTCCCGCCTCGATCAGCGCTTTCAAGGCGTGCGAGCCGGAATTGCCGCCCAGCGTACCTCTCTCGACGAGAACGACGGACACGCCGAAGGCGGCGGCTGCCGTCGCCAGGGCAATGCCGTTGCTGCCCGCGCCGATGACGCAGATGTCGGGTGTCAACGCGGCGGGCTTCGCCGCCTTGGCCGTGCCGTCGCTCACCGGATGTCCCGCTTCGCTCTCGTCCTCAATCGCTGATGCGTTGTCGAGCCGGCGGAATCAAGGCCGATCCGCTGCCCATCATGCGGAAGCGCCCGCATGCCGCTCAAGCGACGCTGCGCTTGCTGCCTCTGCCCTTGATGGTCGCGAGAGGTTCAGGCCGGCCGAACAGGAAGCCTTGGGCGCGGTGGGCGCCGAGAAGCTGGACGGCGATGCGCTGCTGCTCGGTCTCGATGCCCTCGACCACGACGTTCATCTGGAGCCGGCGGGCGAGCTGGCACACTGCTTCGATGACGGCCTTGGACGCTTCGTTGGTATGCACCTCGCGGGTGAAGCTCTGGTCGATCTTCACCTGCGCGAACGGGTAGGTCGAGAGATAGGCGAGCGAGGAGTAGCCGGTTCCGAAATCGTCGAGCGCGAAGGTCACGCCCAGGGCCCGCAATTCGTCGAGGACCGAAAGCGCCAGCTTGTCATCCTCGATCAGCAGCGATTCCGTGACTTCGAGCATCAATCGCCGCGATTCGAGATGCGAGGTGAGCAGCGCATTCTTGACCGTCTCGACGATGCGGCGGGGCTCGCGGAACTGCAGCGGCGAGACGTTCACCGAGACGCTGATGCCGGGTTCCCAGCTCGCCGCATCCTTGCAGGCCTGACGGATCGCCCAGTCGCCCATTGCGGCGATCAGGCCGGACTGCTCGGCGATCGGAATGAAGATGCCGGGCGGTACCATGCCCCGGGTCGGATGGCGCCAGCGCATCAGCGCCTCGCGCGAGACAATCTCCTGCGTCTTCAGGTCGACGATCGGCTGATAATAGAGCTCGAGCGTGCCATCCGCGCAGGCCTTGCGCAGATCGACCTCGATCTCATGCCGCTCGAGCATCTCCTCGGCCATGGTCGGGTTGAAGAACATCAGCGTGTTCCGGCCGGCCGACTTGGCCTTGTAGAGTGCCGTATCGGCGTGGCGCAGCAGGTCGGCCGGGGTGGCGCCGTCGCGGGGCGCCATGGCGATGCCGACGCTCGCGGTCACGTAGACCGTCTTGCCCTCGACATCGAAGGCGCGGGCCATTGCATTGATCATGCGCTGCGCGATCGCCGTGACGATGGTGTGTTCGGCGGAGGGCAGGAGCAGCAGGAACTCGTCGCCGCCGAAGCGGGCCAGCATGTCGTTGCTGCGGATCGCGCCGCGCAGGCGACTCGCGGTCTCCATCAGCACATGGTCGCCGATATCGTGGCCCAGGCTGTCATTGACCTGCTTGAAGCCGTCGAGGTCGAGATAGAGCAGCGCGAAGGCCTCGCCGGTGCGCTCGAGCCGAGCGAAGGCCTCGGCGATCTGCGTGTTGTATTCGAACCGGTTGGCGAGCCCCGTCAGCTCGTCGAACCGTGCCATCTGCTCGATGCGCGCCTCGGTCGCCTTTCGCTCGGTCGCATCCTCGGTCAGCATGAGGATGCCGCCCTCGGCGGCCGGTGCGAAGGTCACGACCAGCACGAGTCCGCTGCGCGTCACAACCTCGTGGCTCGCTGCCTGCTGGGTGCTCTGGACCGTCGTCAGCGCCATCCGGATGTCGCGCAGCTGCTCCTGGCTGATCACCTGCCGCTCGACCAGGAAGCGCGCGATCGCCGTCAGCGGCGTGCCGGGCAGGGCGAGCGTCTCGGGCAGGCCGTAGAGCGTGCTGTGCGGCGTGTTGCTGACCGCCAGCTTGAGATTGCGGTCGAACATCGCCAGCCCGTCGATCATCGTGTTCAGGGCGGCGTCGAGCGTCAGGTTCTGCGAATGCAGCGCCGAGGCGAGCGCCTTGGAATGCTTCGTCGCATCGCTGAGAGCCAGCAGATTCCGATGCAGCGAATTGGTGATCGCGATGTTCGCGGCCACATACAGGAAGGCGAAATAGCCGATATAGCGGTAATAGGGATTTTGCGCGGCGATCAGTCCGATCGCCATCGGGATGCAGAAGGTCATGAGCTGCACCGCGACGAATTTGGGGCGGCCCGCATTGCGTGCGACGTAGCCGGAAGCCAGGGCGATTGTGGACGCGACCGACGTGATGTGTGCGGCCGGGTCGTTTGTGTGAACCAGCGCGACATAGCAGCTGTAGCCCAGCACGGCGCTGAAAATAGTGGCGCCGAGGAAATAGTCGCGATCCCAGCGGCGAGTCTGCGCGTAGCTGTCGCCGGCGTGGTTCCGCCGACGATAGGCCATGACGGTCATGAGGCGCAGGATGACAATGAGCGTCACCAGCAAGGTGAGGCCCATGAAGATCTCCATGCCGGTCGAAAGCCAGCACAGGAACGGGGTGAGAATACCGGCGATACCGCCAGGAATGATCGACGCTGGCGACGAGAAAAGCGAGCTGACCAGCAGCGTGTAGCCGGTCAGGTCGACATCGTCGGCCTTCCCGCGCCCACCGGCGGCCATCAAACGCTTCAGCGTGCCCGACATCTACTCCTGCCTTTGCCGCAAGCGCGGTCACGCACGCTAGGCCCAAACCTAGTGCATCATCAAAGGTTTCTATGGGAGCAGAGGTAAATGCTTCGTGTGAATCTGTCGCTGCGCCGGATCACTTAGTCGTATTCAGACCGGCGCCAGGTGTCTTTGGTAAACACGCGCCAGCATGCGGTCCTGCGTCTGCGCGATGCGCTGCAGCTTCGAGATCGCGCTGGGGCTCAGCCGCAGCATGCAGTCGGTCCAGATCTGGCCGAGATGGCCGAGTTCTTCGCGCAGGTCGCCGGAGCGGCGGTTGAAGGCGGAGAAGAGCGCCGTCTTGGCTGCGTGGATCGGCAGGGCGTCTGAGCAATACTTGCGGATCCAGGCTTCGCCGGTGCCGGTCGGGACGACCGCCTCGAGCCCACCCGCTGCCATGAACTCCTGCGCGCTCATTTCCTCGCCGGAGAGCAGTATCTGCTCCGCCGCGCGCTGGCCCATCCGGCGCGACAGGATCGCGACGGCGGTGATCGGGAAATGGTTGAACTTGATCTCGGGGTAGACGAACGAGGCCTGTTCCTCGGCGATCATCACGTTGCACGAGCGTGGCGCGTCGATGCCGCCGCCGATCGCCTTGGCGTGGATGGTCGAGAGGGTGATGACCAGCCCGTTGAGGCCGCCCGAATTCCAGATCGCTCCTTCCGCTGACAGACGCGCATATTCAGCGAGCGCGGCGCGATCGTTCTTGGCCAGGCAGTCGAGATAGAAATCCAGGTCGCCGCCGAGCGTGAAGAATGGGCCTGTGCCGCGGAAGGCGAGGAAGCGCACCGGAGCGCGGTGATACTGGTCCGGCGCTCCCCAGAGAGCCGCGATCGCGCTCTGAATCTTCACCAGGCTGTCGAGCAGCTGCAGCGTGAAGACCGGTTTCAGCTCAGGGCGGATCGTGACCCAGAGCGTCTTGATCTCCGGCTCGTAGGCGATCTCCACCTCCGGCAGGAAGCCGGCCCTGTAGCGGATCGCGTCGATGACCTCGCAGCTTTCGAGCAGGGCCGGCGAAACGGCTTCTGCTCCGGTCTTCAAGGACTGCAACACGACGCTACCCCCGGAACTGCCTGATGCCCGCAGACTAAACGAGCTTAACAAACTGTAAACGGAAACTCCCGGAAATGGTTAATAGTGTTAAGCTTTTTTCGCTGACCTAGCGTCATGTCGACGGTCTCGGAGCCGGCTCTTGCCTCGGCCGAGGCAAGAGCCGGGCCTCTTCGGAGGAAGGAAGGCGGCGCAGGAAATTTCGATGGGGCGCGATATCGGGAAAGAAATTGCTGGGATCGGCGGTGCGCGCGCGACGATCGATCCGGTCCCTTTCGAGCTCTGCTTTTGCTGATCCGCAATGGCACAGTGCTTTGCCGCATCCTGAAACGGTGCCTTGGTTCGGCGGCGCTTGTCCGAAGGCCGATGTGGGGATAACCATGGCGCCGCGAATTCGCCGCGTTCCCGCGTTCAAACAGCCAAGTTGCAAAACACCGCCGAGCTGATGCCGTGACCCGCCAGACAACCGAGGACGAGAAGCAGGCGCGCCTTGCCGCCGCGCTCCGCGAGAACCTGAAGCGCCGGAAGGCCCAGGCTCGCGCTCGCCGCTCGGAGGAGGCGAAAGCGCAGAAGCCGGCGCCGCCCGCCCAGGCCGAGCCTCCCCGGTCCTGACTTCCCTTACTCCCATGGGCCCCCGGGTTTCCGCGCGGCCGAGCAGGACCTGACGATGGATAAGATCCGCATCACCGGCGGCCAGCGCCTCAATGGCGCGATTCAGATTTCGGGCGCCAAGAACGCCGCCTTGCCGCTGATGATCGCGAGCCTTTTGACGGACGAGACCCTGACGCTGACCAATGTGCCGCGTCTCTCGGACGTCACCGCGCTCTCGCGCATCCTGTCCAACCACGGTGTCGACCGCACCGTCGCCGGCAAGCGCATCGGCCAGTCGGCAGAGACCGGCCAGAACATCTCGCTGACCGCGCGCCAGATCGTCGATACCTGCGCGCCCTATGAGCTGGTCTCGACGATGCGCGCGAGCTTCTGGGTGATCGCGCCGATCCTGGCCCGCATGGGCGAGGCCAAGATCTCGCTGCCGGGCGGCTGCGCCATCGGCACGCGCCCGGTCGATCTGCTGCTGATGGCGCTGGAGAAGCTCGGCGCCGAGATCGTAATCGAGAACGGCTATGCGCTGGCGCGCGCACCCAAGGGGCTGAAGGGTGGCGAGATCGTCTTCCCGAAGGTTACGGTTGGCGGCACGCACACCGCCTTGATGGCCGCGGTCCTCGCTGACGGCACCACTGTGATCGAGAATGCTGCACGCGAACCCGAGGTCACCGATCTCGCCGCCTGCCTCGTGAAGATGGGTGCCAAGATCGAGGGTGCCGGTACCTCTCGCATCGTCGTGACCGGCGTTTCTCGCCTCGGCGGCGCACATCACGCCGTCCTGCCCGACCGGATCGAGACCGGCACCTATGCCATGGCGGTCGCGATGACCGGTGGCGACGTCGTGCTGGAGGGCGCGCGTGCCGATCTGCTTCAGTCCGCGCTCGACGTGCTGACCAAGGCCGGTGTCGAGGTCGACGAGACCAATGAAGGCATCCGCGTGCGCCGCAACGGCCGCGGCATCGAGGCGGTCGACATCGATACCGATCCCTTCCCCGGCTTCCCGACCGATCTGCAGGCGCAGTTCATGGCGCTGATGACCAAGGCCAAGGGCACCTCGCGCATCCGCGAGACCATCTTCGAGAACCGCTTCATGCATGTGCAGGAGCTCGCCCGGCTGGGCGCGAAGATCCGGCTCGACGGCGACGTCGCCCATGTCGAGGGTGTCGAGAAGCTCACCGGCGCGCCGGTGATGGCGACCGATCTGCGCGCTTCGGTCTCGCTCGTCATCGGCGGTCTCGCCGCCGAGGGCGACACCACTATCAACCGGGTCTATCATCTCGACCGTGGCTTCGAGGCGCTGGAGGCGAAGCTCACGCGCTGCGGTGCGGTTGTGGAGCGCATCAGCGGTTGATTCTCGACGGTTGATTTTCTTGAGGCGGCTCGTCAGAACACGATCATGTCAGACGATGCCGCCGATCCACTCAAGCTCATCGCGCTCGATGCCGACGATCTCTCGGTCGTCTCGGCGCATCTTCAGGATGCGGTGCTGAAGGCTGCCGATCTCCATTATCTGCCGGCCGAGAAGCGCTTTGCACTTGCACTGCGCCGCTTCGACTGGGAGGGCGCGCAGCACGGCAAGCGCCGTCGCCGGCTGGCGGCGTTGCATTTCGACCGGGTACTCTCGGTCCGCAGCGCCAAGCTCGACAAGAACGATCCGGACAAGGTGCTGAACCTTCTCGCCATCACCTTCGATCAAGGCGAGGATCCGGCCGGCGATGTGACGCTGAATTTCTCCGAAGGCGCTGCGATCCGTCTCTCGGTTGAGTGCGTCGAGGCCCAGATGAAGGATCTCGGGCCGGTATGGGAAGCCGTGGCGACGCCTGGCCATCCCGATAACGCCTGATCGCAGCCGTTCATTTCTCGCGAGATTGCCAGGAACCACAGCGATGCCGATCAGGCTCGACGACAGGGATGCACGTTTCGCAGAAGGCTTCGCCGCGCTGCTGTCGGCCAAGCGCGAGGTCTCGGAGGAGGTCGATCGGATCGCGGCCGACATCATCGCCGAGGTCCGCGAGAAGGGCGATGCCGCGCTGATTGGCTATACCAGCCGCTTCGACAGCCTCGAGCTGACGCCGGCGACGCTGCGCGTCAGCGAAGCCGAGATCGATGCTGCGGTTGCTGCCTGCTCCGCGGAACTGCTCGCGGCGCTGGAGACGGCGCGCGACCGTATCGCCGTCTATCACGAGCGTCAGAAGCCCGCTGATTCATGGGTCAAGGATGCCATGGGCGTCGAAGCCGGCTGGCGCTGGAGCGCAATCGAGGCGGTTGGCCTCTACGTACCCGGCGGCACGGCGAGCTACCCGTCCTCGGTGCTGATGAATGCGATTCCGGCGAAAGTCGCCGGCGTGCCGCGCATCGTCATGGTCGCCCCGACGCCGCGTGGCGAGACCAATCCGCTCGTGCTCGCGGCCGCGCGGCTCGCCGGTGTCGACGAGGTCTATCGCATCGGCGGTGCGCAGGCTGTCGCGGCGCTGGCCTATGGCACGGAAACGATCGCGCCGGTCGCCAAGATCGTCGGCCCCGGCAACGCCTATGTCGCGGCGGCCAAGCGCCGCGTCTTCGGGCAGGTCGGTATCGATATGATCGCAGGCCCCTCCGAAGTGCTCGTGATCGCCGACCGTACCGCCAACCCGGACTGGATCGCCGCCGATCTGCTGGCGCAGGCCGAGCATGACGTCTCGGCCCAGTCGATCCTGATGACGGATGATGCCGTGCTCGCTGCCGAGGTCGAGAAGGCGGTCGCCGCGCAGCTCGCGACGCTGCCGCGCGCCGAGATCGCCGGCAGGAGCTGGCAGGAGTTCGGCGCGATCCTGCTCGTGGCTGATCTCGAAGCGGCGGTGCCGCTGGTCGATCGCATCGCGCCGGAGCACCTCGAGATCATGACGGCAGAGCCGGAGCGCCTCGCCGGCCTCATCCGCAATGCCGGGGCGATCTTCCTCGGCGGCCATACGCCGGAGGCGATCGGCGATTATATCGGCGGCCCCAACCACGTGCTGCCCACGGCGCGCTCGGCCCGCTTCTCCTCCGGCCTCGGCGTCGGCGACTTCATGAAGCGAACCTCGCTGCTGAAGTGCGATCCCAACGGTTTGCGGGCTCTGGCCTCGGCCGCGACGCAGCTCGCCGAAGCGGAGGGGTTGCAGGCGCATGGCCGATCCGTGACGATCAGGCTCAATCTCTGAGCGTCGGGAACCGAGCGGCGCTGCGGCGGGAGGAGCGATGTCCGACGTTTCGACTTCCAACAAGCAGTGCCTTGTCGGCGTCACACTTGACGAGAACTCTCTGGGGCGCGGCTCGCCCGATCAGGAGCATGAGCGCGCCGTCGCCATCTACGACCTGATCGAGCGCAACCGCTTCGTCGTGCCGGAGCACGATGGTGGGCCCTATCTCGCCCATCTCGCCATGGTCGAGCGGCGCCTCGTCTTCGAGGTCAAGGGAGCGGACGGCTCGCCGGTCGTGACGCACCATCTCTCGCTCAGCCCGTTCCGGCGCATCATCAAGGACTACGAGCTGATCTGCGAGAGCTACTACGCTGCGATCCGTACGGCGACGCCGACGCAGATCGAGGCGATCGACATGGGCCGGCGCGGTCTCCACGACGAGGCGGCCCACATCCTGGCCGAGCGGCTCGCCAACAAGGTCGAGATCGATTTCGACACGGCTCGCCGCCTCTTCACGCTGATTTACGCTCTCCACTGGAAGGGCTGACGCGCTTGAAGCCCAATGCATTTCCGAGCGACGTGGATACCGGTTCGCGCAATGGAAATGCGGCGGATGTGCCGGCTTTGCCGCGCAAGGTCCAGAGCGTGCTTTTCATGTGTGCGATGAACGCCGTGCGCTCGCCGATGGCCGAGGCGCTGGCCAAGCACTTCTTCGGCAGGTCGATCTATGTCCAGTCGGCCGGCGCCCGCAAAGGCGAGCCCGATGGTTTCGCGCTTTCGGTCCTCGACGAGATCGGCATCGATCTGAGCCGCCACAAGCCGAAATCGGTCGAGGAGCTGGAGGAGTGGGAAGGACTCAACTTCGACCTGATCATCTCGCTCTCGCCCGAGGCGCATCACAAGGCGCTGGAACTCACCCGCACCCACGCCACCGAGGTCGAATACTGGCCGACCGTCGATCCGACGGTGTTCCAGGGCTCGCGCGAGCAGAAGCTCGAGGCCTATCGCGAAGTCCGCGACACGCTGATCAAGCGGATCAAGCAGCGCCTGCAGCGCTGAAGGGCGTCGAGCAGCCCGTCGAGGATCTGGTCGAACGAGGCGGCAGTGCCGGCAACGATGCCGCCGACCATTGAGGTTGCAAGCAGCTGAAGCGTTTAAATGAAATTTTACGCGGTTCGGCTTGGGTGCCGGCCAGCAGCCATCTTCCCACTGGTTCCTGACTATGCCTTCATCCCCCCTCCTGGAGCCTTGCGCAGCGCGCGAGGAGAGGCTTTCGTTGTCCGGTGGCCTCCTGGTTGCTTGTTTTTGCTTGATCGTCAGCTTCGGAGCCATGGCAAGCCTGCCGCGCGCGCAGGACGGCGGCGTGCCGACCGCGATCGTCTTTCCGCCCTGGGTGGGTGCAGCCGAAGCCATTTCCCTGAGCCTTGCAACGGGTCATCGCGTGCTGCGCAGCGGGCGGTTGCCCTCGATCGTCGTGGTTGCGCCTGCGATCCCGGAAAACGCGCCGCCCCTGCCGCCAGGCGCCTGGTTCTTCCTGGTCCTGACCGGTCTTGCCGGCTGCCTCGATACGGCCGCCGCAATGGAAGTCTCGCGATGATCTGGTCACTCCCCGCCGTCCGCCGAAGGGTGGCGCAGGTCCTGCTCGCGCTTGGGCTCCTGCATGTGCCGCTGCTGGCGTTGGTTTTCTGGGCCTATGGCGATAACGGGTTCATGCCCGTCACCACCGCCGCGCTGGCGGCCTTGCTGGCGTTGGTGTCCTATCGCCTGAACGGGCCGGCGATCGTAACCCTGCTCGTCATCGCCGCGATGCTGATCGGGCAGGTCTCGATCCTGGTCTTCAGCTTTGCCGGCCATCCCTGGCAGCCGGACATGCACATGTACTATTTCGCGATCCTGGCGCTGCTCGCCGGGTTCTGCGACTGGCGGCCGATCGTGCTCGGCGCCCTGCTGACGGCGCTGCATCATCTCGTCCTGCAATATGTCCTGCCGGCAGCGGTGTTCTATCAGGGCGGCAACTTGCTCAGGGTCCTGCTGCATGCGGTGATCGTCATCATCGAAACCGCCTTCCTGGCCGTGTTCGCGGTGATCCTGCAGCGCATGTTCACGATGAACGCGGCCAGCCTCGCGCGGGCCGAGGCTGTGGCCGAGCGCGAGCGCGTTGCCGGCGAGAAGGAACGCAGCCTGGCGGAAGAGCTGGGGCGTCGGGCCGGAAAGCTGCGCGATGTCGTATCCGGTTTTCATGTCCAGATGGAGCAGGCCATGGCCGTGCTCGATCATTCCGCCGTGGCGATGAAGGCGGAGGCCGGCGCCTTGACCAGCACCTCCGATCAGGTACGCCGGCAGACGGCGCTGGTCTCCGCCTCGGCGGCGGGCACCATGGAGAGTATCGAGCATCTCTCGGCGGCGAGCACGGAGCTCGTCGCCTCGATCGGCGAGATCGGCCGCAACGCTGGCCATTCCGCTGATGGCTCGAAAACGGCCGCTTCACTGGCGCGCCATGCCAGCGCCGAAATCGAGAACCTCGCGCACAGCAGCGAGAATGTCGGCGCGGTGGTCGAGATCATTCGTGGCATCGCGGCGCAGACCAGCATGCTCGCGCTCAACGCCACGATCGAGGCGGCACGCGCCGGCGAGATGGGGCGCGGTTTCGCCGTCGTCGCCAGCGAGGTGAAGACGCTCTCGGCCCAGACCGCCAAGGCGACGGACGACGTCTCGCATCAGATCGGCGCGATGCAGCAGGCTTCTCACCGTTCGTTGAAGGCGATCCGCGAGATCGTAGAGGCAATCGGGGAGGTCGAGAGCGTCGCCGATGCGATCGCGCTTTCCGTCGACGAGCAAAGCCGGGCAACCGCCGAGATCGCGCATCAGGTGCGGCTGTCCTTCGAGGGGGCGCAGCGGAGCGCCGACGTCGCTGGCGGCTTCGAGATCATGACACAGCAGACACATGGCGCCGCGCAGCAGCTTCAGGGCGCTGCGAATGCGCTGGCTCAGCAGGCGCAGGATATCCGCTGCGAGGTCGCGACCTTCTGCAACCGGGTCGCGGCCGCCTGATTACCAGTGGCGGCCGGGGCCGACCGGGCCGATGCCGAGGAAGACGCCGAGGCTCGCCGCGATATCGGCGAAGCTCTCGCGCCGGCCGAGCGCCACGGGGGCGATGCCCGGGCCGAAGGCGAGGATCGGCACGTGCTCGCGGGTATGGTCGGTGCCGCGCCAGCTCGGATCGTTGCCGTGATCGGCGGTGATGACGGCGATGTCGCCCGGCCTCAGTGCGGCCTCGATGTGTGGAACGAGTCGGTCGAACGCCTCCAGTGCTGCCGCATAGCCCGGAATGTCGCGGCGATGGCCGTATTCGGTGTCGAAATCGACGAGGTTGACGAAGCAGAAGCCGCCGTCGTGCAGTCCGTCCCAGGCTTCGAGCATCGCCTCGACCATGGCCGCATTGCCGAAGGGCTTGATCTCGGTGCCGGTGGCGCGATGAGCGAAGATGTCGCCGATCTTGCCGACGGTGATGACTGTGCGTCCCTGCTCAGCCAGTCGGTCGAGGATCGTCTCCTGCGGCGGCGGGATGGCGAAGTCCTTGCGGTTGCCGGTGCGAGTGAAACCTTCCTCCGGCGAGCCGACGAAGGGTCGCGCGATCACGCGGCCGATCCGCAGCGGATCGACGAGGCCGCGTACGACCTTGCAGAGCGCGTAGAGCCGGTCGAGCCCGAAATGCTCCTCATGCGCTGCGATCTGCAGCACGGAATCGACCGAGGTGTAGCAGATCGGCTTGCCCGTCCGGATATGCTCGGCGCCGAGCTCCTCGATGATCACGGTGCCCGAGGCATGCTTGTTGCCGAGGATGCCGGGCAGGGCGCCTTCCTTGACGATGCCGGCGATCAGCTCCGGCGGGAACGAGTCCTCCAGGGCGGTGAAGTACCCCCACTGGAACGGCACCGGGCAGCCAGCGATCTCCCAATGGCCGGAGGGCGTGTCCTTGCCCTGGCTGACCTCGACGCCGTAGCCCCAGCGGCCCTCGGGCTGCGCCGGCTTCGCGACGCCGGCGAACGGCCGGCCGGTCGATGCCTCGCAGGCATGGGCAAGGCCGAGCCGGGCGAGATTGGGCAGCTGCAATGGGCCGCTGCGCAGTCCTTCGCGATCGCCGCGCCCATCTGCGCAGGCCTCGGCGATGTGGCCGAGCGTGTCCGAACCCGCATCGCCATAGGCAGCCGCATCCGCGGCGCCGCCACAGCCGACCGAATCCAGGACGATCAGGAGGGCGCGGGCCATGCTCAGTCCCTCACTGCGCCGCCATTGGCGGTTTCGAGATTGAGCGCAGCCGCCAGCAGCGCCTGGGTATAGGCCTCGCGCGGCTGGGCGAAGATCGCCTCGGCCGGCCCTTCCTCGACCACCTTGCCGTTCTGCATCACGACCACCCGATGCGAGAGCGCCCGCACGACCTTGAGGTCGTGGCTGATGAAGAGATAGCCCAGCTTGCGCCTGGTTTGCAGGCCGCGCAGCAATTCGACGATCTGCGCCTGCACCGACATGTCGAGCGCCGAGGTCGGCTCGTCGAGCACCACGAATTTCGGATCGAGCGCCATGGCCCGCGCGATGGCGATGCGCTGGCGCTGGCCGCCCGAGAATTCATGCGGGTAACGGTCCATCGCCGCGGGATCCAAGCCGACATCGGCGAGCGCCTGCGCCACGATCTCGCGCTGGCGCTGGTAGGTGAGGTCGGGCTGCTGAATGGCGAGCCCCTCTGCCACGATCTCCGCCACCGACATGCGCGGCGAGAGCGAGCCATAGGGGTCCTGGAAGACGACCTGGAGGTTCTTGCGCTTCGGCCGGACCTGCTTGCTGGAGAGCCCGTCGATGCGGTCGCCGAGGAAGACGATCGGCCCTTCCGAGGAGATCAGCCGTAGGATCGCCAGGCCAAGCGTCGTCTTGCCCGAGCCGGATTCGCCGACGACACCCAGCGTCTCGCCTTCGCGGACCTTCACCGAGATGCCGTCGACCGCCTTCACATGGCCGGTGACGCGGCGCAGCAGGCCCGACTTGATCGGGAACCAGACCTTGACCGGCCCGGCTTCGAGCAGCGTCGCAGCGTCAGTCGGGACGGGGGAGGGGCGGCCCTTCGGCTCGGCGGCGAGCAGGCGCTTGGTGTAGTCGTGCTGCGGGTTGGCGAAGATCTCGCTGACCGGCCCCTGCTCGACGATCTTGCCCTTCAGCATCACGCAGACCCGGTCGGCGATGCGCCGGACGATGCCGAGGTCGTGGGTGATGAACAGCATCGCCATGCCGAGCCGGGCCTGAAGCTCCTTGAGCAGCTTCAGGATCTGGGCCTGCACGGTGACGTCGAGCGCCGTCGTCGGCTCGTCGGCGATCAGCAGCTCGGGTTCGTTGGCGAGCGCCATCGCGATCATCACGCGCTGGCGCTGGCCGCCGGAGAGCTGGTGCGGATAGGCGTCGAGGCGGCTCTTCGCGTCGCGGATGCCGACGAGTTCCAGAAGCTCCAGCGTGCGGGTGCGTGCCTTCTCGCCGCGCAGGCCCTTGTGCAGTTCGAGGATCTCGCCGATCTGCCGCTCGATCGTGTGCAGCGGGTTGAGCGAGGTCATCGGCTCCTGGAACACCATGGTGATGTCGTTGCCGCGCACCTTGCGCATCGCATCCTCGTTGGCCGCAATCAGGTCTTGCCCGTCGAAGACGATCTTGCCGGAGGGGTGATGCGCCGCCGGATAGTTCAAGAGCTTCAGGATCGACAGCGCCGAGACCGATTTGCCGGAGCCGGATTCGCCGACGAGCGCCAGCGTCTCGCCCTTGGCGATCGAGAAGGAGACGCGGTCGACCGCGAGCGTCTCCCGTCCACCCTGGCGGAAGGCGACGGAGAGGTCTTCGACGGAGAGCAGCGGCGCGGTCATGCGAAGGTCTTCCGCGGGTCGAAGGCGTCGCGCACGGCTTCGCCGATGAAGATCAGCAGCGACAGCATCAGCGCGATCACGAGGAAGCCGGAGAGGCCGAGCCAGGGCGCCTGCAGGTTCGCCTTGCCCTGCGCCAGCAGCTCGCCCAGCGAGGGCGAGCCGGGCGGCAGGCCGAAGCCGAGGAAGTCGAGCGAAGTCAATGTGGTGATCGAGCCGTTCAGGATGAAGGGCAGGAAGGTCAGCGTCGCCACCATGGCGTTCGGCAGCAGGTGGCGGATCATGATCGTGCGGTTGGAGAGGCCAAGCGCGCGGGCGGCGCGGACATATTCGAAGTTCCGGGCTCGCAGGAACTCGGCGCGCACCACACCGACGAGGGCCACCCAGGAGAACAGCAGGAGGATGCCGAGCAGCACGAAGAAGCCGGGTGTGATGATCGCGGCGACGATGATCAGCAGATAGAGCGCCGGGATCGAGGTCCAGATCTCGATCAGGCGCTGGAAGATCAGGTCGGTCCAGCCGCCGAAATAGCCCTGGATGGCGCCAGCGGCGATGCCGATCACCGAGGAGAAGGCGCAGAGGATGAGCCCGAACAGCACGGAGATGCGGAAGCCGTAGATCAGCCGGGCGACCACGTCGCGGCCCTGGTCGTCGGTGCCGAGCCAGTTCCATTCGAGGTCGCGGCAGGTCGCGCCGCCGGTACGCTCGGCGATCGGCTTGCACTGCGCGCCGCTGAGCATCCAGGTCGGCGGGGCAGGGGCCGGCACCGGCAGATCGAGATTATGCGTGCGGTAGCTGTAGCGGATCGGCGGCCAGATCGCGAAGCCATTGGCGGCGATCTCCTTGGCGATGACCGGGTCGCGATAGTCGGTGGTGGCGAGGAAGCCGCCGAACTTCTCCTCCGGATAGTTCACCGCGACGGGGAACAGCCACTCGTCCTTGTAGCGCACGAGGAGCGGCCGGTCGTTGGCGATGAACTCGGCGAAGAGCGAGAGCACGAACAGGGCGAGGAAGAGCCAGAGTGACCACCAGCCGCGCTTGTTCGCCTTGAAGTTGTTGAGCCTGCGCCGGTTGATCGGCGAGAGCTTGAGCCAGCCTTGCTTCGCTTCGGCCGGCGCGAGCGGGATGTCGCTGCGCAGGGCCGGCGGCGGGGCGTCGATCAGCGTGTCGCTCATGCTCACGCCTCCCGGCTCTCGAAATCGATGCGGGGGTCGACCCAGCTATAGGTCAGGTCGGTGATCAGATGCACGACGAGGCCGATCAGCGAGAAGATGTAGAGATTGGCGAAAACGACGGGATAGTCGCGGTTGACGATCGCCTCGAAGGAAAGCAGTCCGAGCCCGTCGAGCGAGAAGATCGTCTCGATCAGGAGTGCACCGGCGAAAAGCGCGTGCACGAAGGCGCCGGGGAAGCCGGCAATCACGATCAGCATCGCATTGCGGAAGACATGGCCGTAGAGCACGCCGCGCTCGCTGAGGCCCTTCATCCGTGCGGTCAGCACGTATTGCTTGCGGATCTCGTCGAGGAAGGAGTTCTTGGTCAGCAGCGTCGAGGTCGCGAAGGCGCCGAGCGCCATCGCCAAAACCGGCAGCGTGATGTGCCAGAGATAGTCAGTCACTTTCCCGAACAGACTGAGCTCGCCCCAATTGTCCGAGGTGAGGCCCCTGAGCGGAAAGATCTGCCAGAACGAACCACCGGCGAAGAGCACGATCAGCAGGATCGCAAAGAGGAAGCTCGGGATGGCGTAGCCGACGATGACGACGGCGCTCGTCCAGGTGTCGAAGCGCGAGCCCTCCTTCACCGCCTTGCGGATGCCGAGCGGGATCGAGATCGCATAGGAGAGCAGCGTCATCCACAGGCCGAGCGTGATCGAGACCGGCAGTTTCTCCTTGATCAGCTGCAGCACCGGCGCGTCACGGAAATAGCTGCGGCCGAAATCGAAGCGGGCATAGGCGCCGAGCATCTTCAGGAAGCGCTCATGCGCCGGCTTGTCGAAGCCGAACTGCTTCTCCAGCTCCTTGATGAAGGCGGGGTCGAGCCCCTGCGCGCCGCGATAGGCCGAAGTCTCGCTGTGCGCCCCGGCATCGCCGGCTTGCCCGCCGCCGACGCGGTCGGCCGCGCCGCTGTTCGGATTCTGGAGCTGCGAGATCACGCGCTCGACCGGTCCGCCCGGAGCGAACTGCACGATGACGAAGGAGACGAGCAGGATGCCGAACAGCGTCGGCACCATGAGCGCGAGGCGCCGGGCGATATAGCTCAGCATGCGATAGCTCTGCAGGTACGCGGCTTCATGCTCTCCGTCATGCTCGCCCTTGTGGCGAGCATCCACGTCTTGAACACTGCGTTATCCGAAGGAAGACGTGGATGGTCGGGACAAGCCCGACCATGACGCGATGGGACCGCGTAAGGCTCCACCATCACGCCTTTCCGATCCGCTTGGCCTTCTCGGCGTCGTACCACCAGATCGCGGGCGCGCCGGAGGAGTATTTCGGCTTGGTCTGCGGCCGGTCGTACATGTCCCAATAGGCCAGCCATTCCTCGTCGTTCCACCACATCGGGATCCAGTAGCGCCCGGCCCGCAGCAGCCTGTCGAGGCATTTGGCGGCGACGACGACCTCGGCATAGCTCTTGGCCTGGCCGATCTTCTCGATCATCGCATCGATGGCGGAGTGGCTGATGCCGGCGACATTGCGCGAGCCCTTGGTCTTGGCCGCCTCGGAGCCGTAGATGACGCTGAGCGTGTCGCTCGGGATCGCGCCGCCCGACATCGCACGGCTGATGATGTCGAAATCGAACTCGTCGAGGCGGCGCTGATACTGCGCCGGGTCGACGAGGCGCGAGGTGGCGTTGATGCCGAGGCGCTTGAGATTGGCCTGGAAGGGCTGCGTATGCGGCTGCAGCGCCGGGGTGGAGTCGAGAAACTCGATCTCGAAGGGCTGGCCGTTCGGCAGCTTCAGCACATTGCCGTCGCGCTTGCAGCCGGCGGCGCGCAGCATCTCGTCGGCCTTGCGCAGCAGATTGCGATCGCTGCCCGAACCATCCGAGACCGGCGGCAGGAAGGGCTCGCCGAAGACCTCGTCGGGCACCTTGCCGCGCCAGGGCTCGAGCAGAGCCAGCTCCTCTGGCGAAGGCTTGCCGACCGCCTTGGAATCCGAGTTCTCGAAATAGGATGTCTGGCGCTCGAAGGAGCCGAACATGATGGTCTTGCGCGTCCATTCGAAATCGAAGGCAAGCCCCAGCGCCTCGCGGATGCGCGGGTCGGCGAATTTCTCGCGCCGGGTGTTGTAGATCCAGCCCTGCGAGCCGACGGGCTCGGTTTTCGGCAGGGCTTCCTTCTTGACCTTGCCCTCATGCACGGCGGGGAAGTCGTAGCCCGTCGCCCAGATGCGCGAGGTGAACTCCTCCTGGAAGGTGATGACGCCGCTCTTGAAGGCCTCGAAGGCCACCTGCCGGTCGCGGAAATACTCCCAGCGCACCCGGTCGAAATTGTTGGTGCCGATGTTCACCGGCAGGTCCTTCCCCCAGTAGTCCGGCACGCGCTCGAACTCGATGAAGCGACCCTGCTCGAGACGCCCGACCTTGTAGGGGCCGGAGCCCAGCGGCGGCTCCAGCGTCGAGGCGGTGAAGTCCCGCGTCGACCAGTATTTCTCGGAGAAGACCGGAAGCCCGGCAATGACGAGATGGAGGTCGCGCCCGCGCTTCGGCGAGAACTTCACGACCGCAATGTCGTCGCCCTCGGCTTCCGACGAGACGAGCTCGTTGAGCAGGAGACGGTAGGAGGGATGGCCCTTCGCTTTCAGGATGTTTATCGAGAAGGCGACGTCGCGGGCTGTTACACGCGAGCCGTCATGGAAGCGCGCCTCCGGCCGCAGGCGGAAGCGATAGGTCAGCTTGTCCGAGGAGACCGCGACGCTCTTGGCGAGCAACCCGTAAACCGAGCCGGGCTCGTCGCCGGAGCCGGCCATCAACGTGTCGAAGCAGGCGTCCATGCCGGCGGCGCCGTCGCCCTGCAGGACGAAGGTGTTGAGCGTGTTGAAGGTGTCGAAGCTCTGGTTGCCGCCGCCGCGCTTGATCTGGACCGTGAGCAGGCCGCCCTTCGGCGCCTTCGGGTTCACATAGGCGAAATACGGAAAGTCCGGCGGCAAAGCGAGCTCGCCGAAGGTCGAGAGACCGTGCGTTTCGACGTCCTGCGCCCGCGCCGCCTTGGGAAGTCCGGGCAGGGCTCCTGCGATCGCAGCAGTGCCTGCGGCTTCCAGCAATCTGCGGCGTGTGATGCGCATCGCCATCGTTTCGCGTCTCCGTCTGATTCGCCGCTTTCCTATCTCGCCTGCGCGGAGGGTTACGGCAATGGCCGGCAAGCGTCGGCAAGAGCCGGCAACGATTGAATTGTGCCGGCAAGCCGAAGGCGGGAGCAAGGCGCGCTCAAACAAAAAGCCGGGCAGAGGCCCGGCTTTCTGAAGCAAATGGTCGCAGCTCCCGCCGATCAGGGCTTCGGCAGCGGCTGGGGCGCATCCGCCAGCGAATTCAGATAGGCGACGACGTCGGCGCGGGTCTCGGGCTTGGCGATACCGGCGAAGGCCATCGCGGTGCCCGGCACATAGGCCTTCGGGTTCTTCAGGAAGTGGTCGAGCGCGTCGGCGTCCCAGCTCTTGTCGTTACGGCCCTTCATCGCGGCCGAGTAGCCGAAGCCATCGACCGAGCCCTCGTTGCGGCCATAGACGCCGAAGAGATGCGGGCCGACCTTGTTGGCGCCGCCCTTCTCGAAGGTGTGGCAGGCCTTGCAGGCGCCGACGGCCTTCTCGCCCTTGGCCGGGTCGGCCTTGGCGAGGCGAACCGCGATCGGCTCTTCCGCTGCAGCAGCGGGGCCACCGCCGCCGGCGGCCGGCTCCTCGCTCGGCAGTTCGAAGCCCGGAACGGCCGGCTTCTTCGGCGCGAAGACGATGCCCGCCGCCATGTTGAGGCTCATCACGACGAGCAGCGTGGAGAGAACCGCGCCGGCGATCTTGTTGGCTTCGATATTCATCGTATCCGAACCTTGGTGCCCTCCGCGGCCGAGGCCCGGGAGACGAGATAGCGCATAGCCGGAGTCTCGAAAGCCTCCAGCCTCCGCCGTTGCTTAACCGCTTTGCGCGCTTCATTGCAACTCGTATAAGCACGCTCCGCTTTGAGACTTTTTGACGCCGACCGCCGCATCCAACCGCATCCCTGCCGAGCCCGCCCGGAAACATGTCGAATCCGCTGATCCTGATCCCCGCCCGCATGCAGGCGACGCGCCTGCCCGGCAAGCCGCTCGCCGACATCAACGGCGAGCCGATGATTGTGCATGTCTGGCGTCGGGCGATGGAAACGGGGCTGGGGCCGGTCGCCGTCGCGACGGACACGCCGGAGATCGTCGCGGCTGTGGAAAAGGCCGGCGGCCGCGCTGTCCTGACCCGCTCGGATCATCCCTCGGGTTCCGACCGGATCAAGGAGGCCGCCGATCTGATCGATCCGCAGGGGCGGCACGACGTCATCGTCAATGTCCAGGGCGACCTGCCGACCATCGATCCGCGCGTGATCGCCGCCTCGGTGGCGCCGCTCGCGGACGCCGCCGTCGACATCGTCACGCTCGCCGCGGTGATCACCCGCGAGGAGGAGAAGACGGAGTCCAGCGTCGTCAAGGCGATCGGCAGCGAGGTCTCCCCCGGCCGGATGCGGGCGCTCTACTTCACCCGCGTCACCGCGCCGGGCGGGGAGGGGCCGCTCTACCACCATATCGGCCTCTACACCTATCGCCGTCGCGCGCTCGACCGTTTCGTTTCGCTGCCGCCTTCGCCGCTGGAAAAGCGCGAGCGCCTGGAGCAGCTGCGCGCCGTCGAGGACGGCATGCGCATCGACATCATCGTCGTCGACGATGTGCCGCTCGGCGTCGATACGCCTCATGATCTGGATCGCGCCCGCGCGATCCTGAAGTCCCGTGCAGGAGCCTGAGAGTCCCCATGTCCTTCGTTGTGTCCTACCAGGGTGAGCCCGGAGCCTTCTCCTCGCAGGCGGCTCTCCAGGTGTTTCCGGACTGCGAGCTCCTGCCCTGCGCCACCTTCGAGGATGCGCTCGCCGCCGTCAGCGACGGCACGGCCCGTTACGGCATGATCCCGATCGACAACTCGATCGCTGGCCGCGTCGCCGACATCCATCACCTGCTGCCGCGTTCCGGCCTGCACATCATCGGCGAGCATTTCCTGCCGATCCGCTTCCATCTGATGGGTGTGGCGGGCGCGACGCTGGCGACGGTGAAGACCGTGCAGAGCCACATCCATGCGCTCGGCCAGTGCCGCAAGATCATCCGCAAGCTCGGCCTCAAGGCCGAGGTCGCGGCCGACACGGCCGGCTCCGCCCGGCAAGTCGCCGAGGCCGGTGATGTGACCCGCGCCGCCATCGCCCCGCGCATCGCGGCTGATGTCTACGGCCTCAACATCCTGATGGAAGATATCGAGGACGAGAAGCACAACACCACGCGCTTCGTCGTGCTCTCGAAATATCCGGAATATGCCCGCCAGGGCGGGGCCAAGACCGTAACGACGCTGATGTTCCGCGTCCGCAACATCCCGGCCGCGCTCTACAAGGCGATGGGCGGCTTTGCCACCAACGGCATCAACATGACCAAGCTGGAAAGCTACATGGTCGACGGCCTGTTCTCGGCGACGATGTTCTATGCCGATGTCGAGGGTCATCCCGACGATCCGGCGCTGAGGCGCGCGCTCGACGAGCTCACCTTCTTCTCCAAGGAGATGAAGATCATGGGCGTCTACCCCGCCAGCGACTTCCGCTCCACCATCGAGGAACCGGCGGAGTAGCGTGCCGCAGGCGCATTGCGAGGCCGCGACGGTGCGGACCGCTCAGCGGGCGAGACCGTCCTCGATTGCGGCCCGCGCGGCGATGAAGGCAGCCGCATGCTCCGGCGTCCCGGCCTGCTGCTGTTCGAGCAGGAGAAGGGCCGTCTCGTAGATCTCCCGGATGTCGGCAGGCGTCAGCACGCGCTTGTGGAGCAGGCAGCGCAGCAGTGCCGCCATGGTGCTCGAGGAGACCAGATGGCCGGCCGCCACTTCGCCTGCTGGAGTCTGGTGCATGGCCATCACTGCGCCGACGTCTGGAGCGGTTCGGGCACGTCGTAGCCTTCCGCCGTATAGCTGTTGATCTTGTTGCGCAGCGTACGGATGGCGATGCCAAGCAGATTGGCGGCATGCGTACGGTTGCCGCCGGTCTCGCGCAGGGTGGCCAGGATCAGGTCGCGTTCGACATCGGCGACGGGCAGGCCGACGAGCTGCTCCACGGCGGTCTGCTCAGGATCGAGGTCGTGCATGGTCACGGTCCTTTCCGAGCCCCCGAGCCCCGATGGACCACGCAAGGGGACGCCCTTGATGGTTAAGGAGTGGTAAAGACGGGGAACGAAAAGCGCGGCCCGGTCGCCACGGCGCCCGTCATGCGGTGCGCTGCGGCAGGCCGGGCCGAGTCCCGGCGAGAGACCGTCCTCACCAGGGGCGCGGGCCTTCCATCGTCGAGACATGGGCCGAGACGACCTTCCAGCCCAGCTCGGGGAAACGCACCCAGGTCTGGCTCTGGCGGCCGATGACATCGCGCCCGCGCACCTTGAATTCGAGGTTCACCGTGGCGAGGTCGCGGCCGAGCGTCAGGATCTCCAGTCGGATCCGCTTCTCCTTGATGCCCGGCCCCGGCGGGCGCGCGACGCGGTGGCCATGGATTTCCGCGAAGCCGTAGCCATTTTCGCCCAGCGCGAAGCGGATGGTGTGGGGGCTGTCCCAGAAGGAAGCGTCGAGCACATCGACATTCTTGTCGACCAGCGCCTGCTCATAAGCCTCGAACAGGGCGCTGATCTCGGCGACGACATCAGGCAGGTTCGGGGTCAGGTCGGTCACGCGAGGGCCTCCATGGCTTGGGCGACGGCGATCAGGCTGGCATCGGTGCCGCGCCCGCCGATGACCGAGAGACCGACCGGTGCGCCATCCACGGTCGCGCCTGGAATGCTCACCTGCGGCGAGCCGGTGAGGCCGCCCTGGGCGCAGAGGCAGGTGATGCGGTCGCGCATCGGCTGTAGCTCCGGGATCGACAAACCGCGCAGCGGGGCCGGAAAGGGCGTGGTCGGCAGGCACAGGATCGTGCCGGGCGGCAGCAGATGGCGCAGCCGCGCCCGCGCCTCCTCGCGCATCAGCGCTGCCCAGTTGCGCTCACTCGCAGAGACCTGCGAGCCGGCGATCAGCCCGGCAGCGACGCTGAAGGCCATCCGCGGATTGTGCCGCTCGATCCAGGGCTTGAAGGTCTGCCAGGCTTCGACCGGCTGCAGGCTGCGCTGCGCCCGCGCCCAGACCGAGAGACCTTGCGGCGCCATGATCTCCTCGCGCGCCGGCCCGACGATCCGCTCCAGCTTCCTGACCATCGGCTGCAGCGCATCGGCCACCTCGGGATCGGCGAAGCCGAAGGCATCGACCGCGAGCAGGAGCTTCGTCGGGAGCGCTCCAGGTGCCTCGTCCAGCATGACGCTGCTCACCCGTGCGAAGGTATCCGCATCGCGCGCGAACCAGCCAGCTGTGTCCGAGCTCGGCGCCTGCGGCATCAGCCCGGTCAGGTCGAGCCGGCCATGCGTCGGGCGGATGCCGTAGAGGCCACAGAAGCTCGACGGCACCCGCACCGAGCCGCCAGTGTCGGTGCCCAGCGCGGTGTCGCACAGGCCCGCGGCGACAGCGGCAGCCGAGCCCGATGAGGAGCCGCCGGGCACGCGCTCGGGGGCAGCGCTGTTGGTCGGTGTGCCGTCGAAGGCGTTCTCGCCGAGGATGCCGAGCGAGACCTCATCCGTGATCGTCTTGCCGACGAAATCCGCCCCGGCATCGAGTAAGATCTGCACCGCCCAGGCGTGGCGCGTGGGAACGGGGTTCGCCTTGGCCCAGTCGTGATTGCCGCCGCCGGTTGGCAGGCCGGCGACGTCGAACAGGTCCTTGACCGCGAAGGTCAGCCCGGAAAGCGGCCCGTCGGGATTGCCGGCTATGCGGGCGCGTGGCCCGGCTACGAAGGCGTTGACCGGGTCTGTCATTCAAGGCTCCGCAAAGGCTGTTCGTCGACCGAGATGGCGCAAGCGTGGTGCGCCGTCAGATCCGCTCGCCTTCGAGAGCCCAAGCGCGCACCAGCGTGTTGGCGATGGCGATGTGCTGCGGGCAGGCAAGCCCGTCCGGATGGGTGCCGTCCAGCATCTGCAGCACTTCCGCCCGTGGGAACCAGCGTCCGGCCTCGAGCTCGGTCATGTCGAGGGTGATCTCGTCGCCGAGCGCCTCGGCGATGCAGCCGACCATGATCGAGGAGGGAAAGGGCCAGGGCTGAGAGGCGATGTAGCGGACTTTGCCGACGCGCAGGCCGGCCTCCTCCCAGCTCTCGCGGCGCACCGCGTCCTCCAGTGTCTCGCCCGGCTCGACGAAGCCGGCGATGCAGGAATACATGCCGGGCGCGAAGCGGGCCTGGCGTGCCAGCAGGCAGTTCTCGCCACGCGTCACCAGCATGATCACGACCGGGTCGGTGCGCGGGAAATGCATCGCGCCGCAGGCGGTGCATTCGCGCCGCCAGCCCGAGGTCCCGGCGACGGTCGGCCCGCCGCATTGCGCGCAGAAACGGTGGCGGGCGTGCCAATCCAGAACCGCTTTGGCCTCGCCGAGCGGCCCGACCTCCTCCTCCGGCACGATGCGCTTGAGCGCGACCGAGCGCAGATCGGTCAGGAGCAGTTCCGACCGCTCCTTCAGCGGCTCGATCAGGGCCTTGTCGAGCAGGCGAGCGAAGCGCGGCGTGCCGTCCTCGGCCATGCCGAGGAAGATTTCCTCGGCAGCGGGGCCGAGCATTTCGGTCTCGCCATGGGTGAACCAGACCGAGAGCGAATCGCCGTCGAGCCGCTTCAGGACCGGCGTTTCGCCGACCACCGCCACGATCCGGGTGTCGGATCGGTGGCGCAGCGCCGTCACCGCATCGGGTTTGCTGCGCAGATCCTCGCGCCGGTCGAGCCGATTGATCGCGAACCCGGTGAGGGCGGAGCGTTCGCGGCGGAGCGGGGCGTCGTTCATGACTCGGGTCTAGACCCGCTCAGCCCCGCCGCGCAAGCGCGTCTCACGCCTGCCCGCGTCCGCGCAGGAGATGGATGATGCCGGAGAAATCGGTATTGCCTTCGCCCCAGGCATTGTGCAGCCCGAAGAGCTGAGCCGCCGCCGCGCCGAGCGGGGTCGAGGCCCCGGCCGCCTGTGCTGCCTCCTGCGCCAGCTTCAGATCCTTGAGCATCAGAGCCGAGGCAAAGCCCGGCTTGTAGTCGTTGTTGGCGGGCGAGGTCGGCACCGGCCCCGGGACAGGGCAGTAGGTCGTCAGCGACCAGCACTGGCCGGAGGAGGTCGAGGCCACGTCGAACAGGGCCTGATGGGAGAGCCCGAGCTTCTCGGCCAGCACGAAAGCTTCGGAGACGCCGATCATCGAGATGCCGAGGATCATATTGTTGCAGATCTTGGCGGCCTGTCCGTTGCCGGCGCCGCCGCAATGCACGATCTTCCGGCCCATCTTGGCGAGGATCGGCTCGCCCTTGTCGAAGGCGTCATTCGCACCGCCGACCATGAAGGTCAGCGTCGCGCCCTTGGCGCCGCCGGTGCCGCCCGAGACGGGAGCGTCGAGCGAGAGGCAGCCGCGCTCGGCCGCCAGCGCATGGGCCTTGCGTGCGCTCTCGACGTCGATGGTCGAGGAATCGATCAGCAGCGTGCCCGGCTTCACCGCCGGCAGGATATCGGCCCAGACCGAGAGCACATGCTTGCCGGCCGGCAGCATGGTCACTACGACCTCCGCATCGGCCACGGCCTCCTTGGCCGAACCGGCGATCCCGACGCCGAGCTCAGCCGCGGCATTGCGCGACGCCTCGACCAGATCGAAGGCTTTGATGCTGTGCCCGGCCTTGACGAGGTTGCCGGCCATCGGGCCGCCCATATTGCCGAGGCCGATGAAGGCGATGTTGGTCATGGTTGTTTCCTTCCCTCTTGTTACTTGATCGGGCGCGGGGAACCCCTCTCCTGTAAGGAGAGGGGCAGGGGTGAGGTGTAGGCCAGAGATCGCCGAGGCTCAGTCCCAGACTAGCACTGGCAAACTGGTGTGCCGTCCTGCCCTCACCCCTGCCCCTCTCCCACACGGGAGAGGGGTTCCCCGCACCCTTCAATTGCCCTTCGCTCGGCCCACCAACCCACGCGCCACGATCATCCGCATCACCTCGTTAGTGCCTTCGAGGATCTGGTGGACGCGCAGGTCGCGGACGATCTTCTCGATGCCGTAATCGGCGAGATAGCCGTAGCCGCCATGGATCTGGAGCGCCTGGTTGGCGACCTCGAAGCCGGTGTCGGTGGCGACGCGCTTGGCCATGGCGCAGAGCTTGGTCGCATCCGGCGTCTTGGCGTCGAGCGCGGCAGCCGCACGCCACAGGAAGGTGCGGGCCGCCTCCAGCTCCGTCGCCATGTCGGCGAGCTTGAACTGCAACGCCTGGAAATCGGCTATTGCGGAGCCGAAAGCCTTGCGCTCCTTGGCGTAGGCGAGCGCCTTGTCGAGCGCGCCCTGCGCGCCGCCGATCGAGCAGGCGCCAATATTGAGGCGCCCGCCGTCGAGGCCGGCCATGGCGACCTTGAAGCCGATGCCCTCCGGGCCAAGGCGGTTCGCCACCGGTACGCGGCAGTTCTCGAAGATCACGGCGCGCGTCGGCTGGGCGTTCCAGCCCATCTTCTTCTCATTGGCGCCGAAGGAGAGGCCGGGCGTGTCTTTCTCGACCACGATGGTCGAGATACCGGAAGGGCCGGGCTCACCGGTGCGCACCATCACGACATAGATGTCGGAGACGCCGGCCCCGGAGATGAACTGCTTCTGCCCGTCGAGGACGTAATGGTCGCCGTCCAGCACCGCCCTGGTCTTCAGCGCGGCGGCGTCGGAGCCGGCGCCGGGCTCGGTCAGGCAATAGCTGGCGAGATGCTCCATCGTGCAGAGCTTGGGCAGGAAGCGCTGGCGCTGTTCGTCCGAGCCGTAGCGGTCGATCATCCAGGCGCACATGTTGTGGATCGAGATATAGGCCGCGACGGTGGGGCAGCCGGTCGAGAGGGCCTCGAAGATCAGCGCCGCGTCGAGCCGCGTGAGGCCGGAGCCGCCGACATCTTCCTGGATGTAGATGCCGCCCATGCCGAGTGCGGCGGCGGCGCGCATCTCTTCGACCGGGAAATGCTTCTCCTCGTCCCAGCGCGCGGCATGGGGCGCCAGCGTATCAGTGGCGAAATCCTGCGCCATGTCGCGGATGGCGATCTGGTCTTCGGTGAGGGAAAACGGGGGCATGGCGTGCTCAGGCCTCGATCAGATGGATCAAGCGGGCATATCTGGTATCAGCCAGTTTGCGTGCGAAGCGTGCGTCGGAGGTCGCCAGGGGAAGAGCCCGGCTCTCCGCGAGCGCGAGGAAAACACAGTCTGAGCAGGGATGCGCGAGTTCGAGCGAAAGCTCGAAGACGCGCGGCATCAGGGAAGCGGTGTCTTCGACCCTCGGCAGAGAGCGCTCGGCAAGTTCGTAGGCGGCCCGAGCGTAGTCGTTTGAGATGTCCTTGCGGCGGACGGACCGTGTCAGCGCTCCGGCGATTTCAAGCCGGATCAGGTCGGGCGAACTGAGCTCTTCCGTCGTGATGAGAAACTGGCGGGCCGAACCGCTGCGGACGCCGTCAACCACCGCGTCGAAAAGCACGCTCGTGTCCAGGATCATGATGGGTCCTCGTCCTCGCCTTCCATCTCGTCCCGGACAGCCCGCACGACGTCGGCCCCGGAGGTGCCGACTTTCGCGAAGCCGTACTCGCGCTCGAATTTCTCGAAGAGCGCCTTGCGCTCGGCGGCTGTCGGCGGAGCGCCGCGCTTCAACGCCACGCTCGCCTCATGCTGCAGCGAGGTGCCGTTGATCTCGGCGCGCTGTTTCAGCCTTTGCACGAGAGCGTCCTCGACATCCCTGATCAGCAGATTGCCCACTGCATGGCCTCCCTTGCTATCAATTATGATAGCAAGGGAGTGGGCGTCTCTCAACCCATCGTCGGGATAACGAAGCTGGCGCCGTCCTTGACGCCGCTCGGCCAGCGCGCCGTCACGGTCTTGGTCTTGGTGTAGAAGCGGATCGAATCCGGGCCGTGCTGGTTGAGATCGCCGAAGGCGGAACGCTTCCAGCCGCCGAAGGTGTAGTAGGCCAGCGGCACCGGGATCGGCACGTTGATGCCGACCATGCCGACCTGCACCTTCGAGGCGAAGTCACGGGCGGCGTCGCCGTCGCGAGTGAAGATCGCGGTACCGTTGCCGTATTCGTGGTCGTTGGTGAGCTTCAGCGCCTCGTCATAGCTGTTGGCGCGGACGACCGAGAGCACCGGCCCGAAGATCTCCTCCTTGTAGATCCGCATGTCCTTGGTGACGTTGTCGAACAGGCAGCCACCGACATAGAAGCCGTTCTCGTAGCCCTGCATCTTGAAGGCGCGGCCGTCGACGACGAGCTTGGCGCCTTCCTGCACGCCGACATCGACGTAGTGCTTGATCTTCTCCATCGCCGCCTTGGTGACGACCGGGCCGTAATCGGCGGTGACGTCGGTCGAGGGGCCGACCTTGAGGCTCTCGACGCGCGGGATCAGCCGCTTGACCAGCTCATCGGCCGTCTTCTGGCCGACCGGGACCGCAACCGAGATCGCCATGCAGCGCTCGCCGGCCGAGCCGTAGCCGGCGCCGATCAGCGCATCGACCGCCTGGTCCATGTCGGCGTCGGGCATGACGATCATGTGGTTCTTGGCGCCGCCGAAGCACTGCACGCGCTTACCGTTCGCGCAGCCGCGGGAATAGATGTACTCGGCGATCGGGGTCGAGCCGACGAAGCCGACGGCCTTGATCTCGGGATGGTCGAGGATGGCGTCGACCGCTTCCTTGTCGCCATTGACGACGTTGAGGATGCCGGGAGGGCCACCCGCCTCGATGAACAGCTCGGCGAGGCGCATCGGTACGCCGGGATCGCGCTCGGACGGCTTCAGGATGAAGGCGTTGCCGCAGGCTATGGCCGGGCCGAGCTTCCAGAGCGGGATCATCGCCGGGAAGTTGAACGGGGTGATGCCGGCGACGACGCCGAGCGGCTGGCGCAGCGAGTAGATGTCGATGCCGGGGCCGGCGCCGTCGGTGAACTCGCCCTTCATCAGGCCGGGAACGCCGAGCGAATACTCGACCACCTCGACGCCGCGCTGGATGTCGCCCTTGGCGTCGGGAATGGTCTTGCCGTGCTCGCGGGCGAGCAGTTCTGCGAGCTCGTCGTAATTCTGGGCGATGAGGTCGAGGAACTTCATCAGCACGCGGGCGCGGCGCTGCGGATTGACCGCGGCCCATTTCGGCTGCGCCTCGGCGGCATTCTGCACGGCCGCGTCGAGCTCTGCTGCCGAGGCGAGCGCGACCTTGCCGATCACGCTGCCGTCCATCGGCTGGAAGATGTCGGAGCTGCGCCCCGAGGTGCCGGCGACCTGCTTGCCGCCGATGAAATGGCCAACCTGACGCATGGCGCCCTCCCTACGAATTGGTGGTGTCGTGATCTTGCTGACTCCCTACCATTCTCGTTTGCGCACGGCTATAGCAAGAGTGAAACGCCGGTCGTGCGAAAACACAAATACAGGGAGGGCGCCTTGGAGCGATTCGACTGGGACGATCTGCGCTTCTTTCTCGCCGTGGCGCGCTCGGGGCGCCTGACGGCTGCGGCCCGCAGGCTTGGCGCCGATCACGCCACCGTCTCGCGCCGCATCACGTCGCTGGAGGAAGCGCTCAAGGCGAAGCTCTTCGAACGTCGTCCGCAAGGTTACACGCTGACCGCGCATGGCGAGCGGCTGCTCGCCAAGGCGGAGAGTATGGAGACGGAAGCGCTCGCGATCCAGAGCGATATCGGCGGTGCGGACATGGCTTTGTCCGGCACGGTCAGGATCGGCGCGCCAGACGGTTTCGGCACCGCCTTCCTGGCGCCGCGCCTCGCGACCTTCGCGAGGTCCTATCCCGGGCTGGAGATCCAGCTCATCGCCATGCCGCGGCTTTTGTCGCTGTCGAAGCGCGAGGCCGATGTCGCGATCACGCTGGCCCCACCCAAGGAGGGCAAGGTCGTTGCCCGCAAGCTCTCGGACTACCGTCTCGGCCTCTACGCCTCGCCGAGCTATCTGGCCTCGATGCCGCCGGTCACGAAGCCGGAGGATCTCTTCGAGCACCGCGTCATCGGCTATATCGACGACCTTATCTTTTCGCCGGAGCTCGACTATCTCGACGAGGTCGCCAAGGGCTTGCGCGCCCATGTCCAGAGCTCCAGCGTCATCGCCCAGATGAATGCCGTGGCGGCGGGCGCGGGCATCGGCGTGATCCATCACTTCATGGCGGAGGGCGAGCCGCGCCTCATCCCCGTGCTGCCGGAGACAGTGCAGATTACACGCTCCTTCTGGCTGCTCGTCCATGCCGATTTGAAGGATGTCGCGCGGGTGCGCGCCATCGTCGATTTCATCGTGCGTGAGGCGAAAACGTCCCGGACGTTGCTGATGGGCGAACCGAAGGTGGAGCATCGCGCCGCGGCTGAATAGCGCGAAGGGCGAGACCGCGCGGATCTTTCAGGGCTCGTCCTGCGGATCGAGCGCGCGGCCGCTGCGGTAGGCGTCGAGGAAGCGATCGGACGCGATCAGATCGGCCAGGGCCCGCAGATTCTTCGCAACGCCGGAGCCGAGCGTGGTCTCGACCCGCCCATTGGCTGCCGCCCAGCGCGAAACGGCCTGCTGGAGGCGCTCCCGGCCCGCCGGCGTCAGGCTGGCCCGCTTGCTGCGCCTGTCCTCCAGATCGGGATGGAGCTCGACCAGCCCGTCCCGAACCAGCGGGCGCAAGGCGTGAGTGAGCGCCGAGATCTGGATGAGCTGGCGTGCCGCGATTTCGTTGAGTGTTGGTCCTTTGCCGTCCTCGGTCAGGCTATTGATCGCGGCGAGCAGGCCGAACTGTGTCGCCTTCAGGCCGAGCGGCGCGATCGCATCGTCATAGAGCTGGCCGAGCCGCCGCGTGGCGCGACGGAGGGCGGTATTCGTGCAGGCTAGCGCGAAGAACGCCTCCGGCACATCCTCCTGCGCGCCGCAGGCTTCTGGGAGCCTCTGATCGGATTTTCTGTTCATGCCGCTAAAATAGTTGAGCCCCACACTATTGAAAGGGGAACATGGTCTCCCATTTGATTGAGCGCTCAACAAAAAAAGTTGAGTGCTCAAATTCAACAGGACACTTCACCATGGGCACGCCTTCCCACCGCAAGCTCGCTGTCGTTACCGGAGCTTCCGCCGGCATCGGTGCCGTTTATGCCGATCGCCTGGCGGCGCGCGGATACAATCTTCTGCTGATCGCACGCCGGCGTGACCGGCTTGAGGAGGTGGCCAGCCGGATCGCCGCCTCTCATGGCCGCAAGGCCGAGATCCTGGTTGCCGATCTCGCCGAAGAAGCCGACATCGCACGTGTCGAGCGTGATCTCGCGGGGCGGGAAGACATCGAGCTTCTCGTCAACAACGCCGGCATCGCCCGCTTCGCGCCGATCGCGAAGGCGCCTGCTTCGGACTCTGTCGCCCAGATCGCCCTGAACATCGGCGCACTGACGCGGCTCACCCATGCGGTCCTGCCGGGTTTCGTGGCGCGCAACCGCGGCACGATCATCAATATCGCCTCGATCCTCAGCCTGCACACGCTGCCCTACAGCGCGGTCTATAGCGGCACGAAGGCCTATGTCCTGGCGTTCTCGCGCGGCCTGCAGTCCGAGCTCGAGGGAACGGCGGTGAAGGTCCAGAGCGTGCATCCGCCGGCGACGGCGACCGACATCTGGGAGCTGGCGGGCGTGTCCCTGGAGAACTTCGACCCCGAGAAGGTGATGACCACGGAAGATCTGGTCGATGCCGCGCTCGCCGGGCTCGATCGGGATGAGGCGATCACCTGGCCTTCGGTCGCGGATGAAGCGCTGTGGGCAGCGTTCGACGATGCCCGCACGGCGATCGTCACGGCGTCGCAGACCCGGAAGCCGGCACCGCGTTACGCCGCCTGAAACGAACTGCCCTTCCGCAGGTCGTCCATCGTGAGACGGCCTGCCCGGGGTTCAGACGGCGTCGGCGCAGACCCGGTTCCGGCCGCTTTGCTTGGCGACATAGAGCGCACGGTCCGCCAGGCCGAGGCAGGCGTCCAGTTCGTCCTCGTGGCCGATCTGGGCCACGCCCAGCGAAACCGTGAGAGCGAGCGTTTCGTTCTCCAGGACCAGCGGCTCGCGGGCGATCGCCTCTCGGATATCGTCGCAGAGCCGGGTGGCCTCGGCGAGGTCGGCGCCCGGAAAGAGGATTGCGAACTCCTCGCCGCCGATGCGCGCGAGCAGGTTGAAGCCGCGCTCGGCGGACGCGCTTAAGCCCCGCGCGACGGCTGCCAGCGCCTTGTCGCCGCCGTCATGGCCGTAGCGGTCGTTCAGGCGCTTGAAGTGGTCGACGTCGAGGATGGCGATCGAGATGGGCAAGCCCATCTCGCGCGCCTCGCCCACCAACTGCCGGCCGCGTTCGAAGAAATGGCGGCGATTGAACAGGCCGGTGAGGAAGTCGCGTGCGGCGAGATCCTGCAACTGCTTGAGCTGCGTCAGCGTCTCGACATTGGACGCGATGCGGCATTGCAATTCCTCGAGCACGAAGGGGCGCGAGACGAAGTCATGCGCGCCAGCCTTGAGGAAGCCCGCCGAGGTCTTGCGGTCGGTCGAGGACGAGATGCCGAGAAGCCGGACATGCGGATGGAGCCGCCGGATGCGGCGCGCCAGCTCGAAACCATCCATGTCGGGCATGTAGTAGTCGCTGACCACGAGTTGGATGTCGGGATTGGCTTCCAGGATCGTCAGCGCCTCCTGCCCGGAGCCAGCCTCAACGACCGCATATTGCTGGATCGAGAGCATGCGGGCGAGCACCTTGCGGGTGGTGCGGGTGTCGTCCACGACGAGGATGCGGGTGTTGCGGTTGTCCAGCGCCCGTTTGACCGTGTTGACGAGATTGGGCAGGGCAAACTCGTTGTCTTTCAGGACGTAGTCGATCACCTCTCGTTCCATGATCCGCCCGCGCGTGGCGAGATCGAAGGTGGCGGTGAAGACGACGGAGGGGATGCCGTGGGTCACGGTCCAGTCCAGCGCCTCGCCGCGGGGAGCATCGGGCAGGTTGAGATCGACGACCGCGATCGCATAGGCGCCCGGCGCCGCGACGATGATCTCGCTCAGGTCCTTGAGCGAACCGCAGGTCGTGACGGGCAGCCCGGTCTCAGCTTCGAGGAACTGCCGTAGCGCCAGCGAGAAGGTCCGGGAGTCCTCGATGACGAGAATCCTGCGGTCGTCGGCAATCGGATCTTGTCTGGTCTGAAGCATCGTAAGAGCACCCATGCTTCATCTAGGGCGCTCTCAAGTTTAATTTTCCGTCACGGCCGGGCTGGGACTGCGTGGCCGCTGGCGCGCTCTCCTAAAGGCGCCAGGGCAGGATGTTCTGGGGGAGGTGCCGGCCGAGCAGGTCGAGGGTCAGCATCGCGATCAGGATGATGGCCGAGGCACTGATGGCGACGGCCGCCGCTTCGCCGGCCAGCCCCGCTTCCTTGAGACTGAACAGTACGACGCCGAGCGTCTCGGTGCCGGACGACCAGAGCAGCGCCGATACGGTGAGCTCGTTGAAGGCGACGAGGAAGACCATGAGCGCCGAGACGGCCGCTGCCGGGGCCAGGATCGGCGCCACGATGAAGCGCAGCATCTGCCAGAGGCTGGCGCCGTCGAGCTTTGCCGCCTCCTCGTGATGCGCTTCGATCTGGGCCATGGCTGCGACCGGTGCCTTCAGCGCCAGCGGCAGGAAGCGGGCGAGATAGGCGAAGAGGATGATGAAGGGCGTGCCGTAGATGCTGACGCCGATCAGCGGCAGCGGCTTGAGGAAGATCAGGATGCAGGCGATGGCGAGGACCACGCCCGGCAGCGCATAGGGCAGTTCGATCATGAGTTCGATCGGGCGCCTCAGCTTGCCCATTCGCCGTTCGAACCCATAGGCGAAGGCGATCGCGAGGAAGGCCAGGATCACCGCGGCCGCGCCAGCGAAGAGCAGCGAATTGCGGAAGGCGCGCATCGTCACGGCCTGCCGCAGCAGCACCTCGCTGAACTTGTCGAAGGTCAGGGTCTGCCAGGAAAGGGCGACGCCGAGCGCTGGCGTCAGCGCCTCGCTCAGCAGCGCGAGTAGCGGCAGGCCGAGCTTCAGCGCCAGCAGCAGCCAGAGCCCGGCCGCGACGAGGGGCCGGGCGGCACCGAGCTGCCAGAACGGTTCGGGCGGCCGCTCGATCTCGACCTTGCCGCGCTGGCGGCGGGCGACGAGCGCACCGGCGACGATGCCGAGCGCCGCCACGATGCCGACGAGCACGGCAAGCGCCGCCGTCTCGCCGAGGCTCGACGGACCGAAGCTCGACAGCCGGCGATAGATCAGCGTCGGCAGCGTCAGATAGTTCACCGGCAGGCCGAGCAGGGCAGGGATGCCGAAATTGCCGACGCCTGCGACGAAGGCGATGAGCCCGGCTGCGACGATCTGCGGCCGCAGCACCGGGATGACGATCCGCGCGGTGATGGTGGTGGGCGAGGCGCCCTCCATCTGCGCTGCCTCGATCAGCGATTGCGGGATGCTGCGCAGGCCGGTCCAGAGGGTGATCGCGACCAGCGGCGCATGGTGCAGGGCCATCACCAGGATGATGCCGCCGCGGCCCAGCAGCGGGTTCGGCGTGCCCGGCGCCGGCGCGAGGCCGATCAGCGACAGGATCTGTGAATTCGGCGCGAACAGGCTCAGGAAGGCGAGCGCTGCCACCTGCGGCGCAATCATCATCGAGAAGACGAAGGCGAAGGCGAGGGGGCGCTTGCCGCGGACATCGGTGACGCCGAGCGCCAGCGCGACGATGCCGCCGACGAAAAGGGCTCCGAGCGCGGAAAGGCAGGCGGTTTCCAGCGTATGCCAGGTCGCGGTGACGGCGGAGCGGCTCGCCATCTCGGCGAAGGCTGCATCCGGCGCGAACTGCCAGCCGGGCGCGAAGGCTGCCGCGACGAGCCGGAAGAAGGGCAGCCCGCCGAGCAGCAGTGCGACCGCGACGACCAGCACCGGCAGGCCAAGGCCGTCCGGCAGCCGCAGCGGCGGCAGAGGCGGAGCCGCAAGCGCGGGCTCCCGCTTCGCATTTCGGTCGATGGCCAGCGTCATGGCGCCGGCGCCCTTAGCACGGAAGCCGCCTTACTCGAAGATCGAGCTGAAGCGCTTGCGCGCTGCGCTCTCTTCGGCGAGCGCCTTGGCCGCGTCGAAGGACATCAGCTTGATCGCGCTGCGCGCCGGGTAGCCGGCCGGGAGGGCGACATCGGGATGGGCCGCGACATAGCCCTGCTTCAGCGCCAGTTCCTGACCGTCCTTCGACAGCAGGAAGTCGATGAAGGCCTTGGCGGCCTCCGGGTTCTTCGTACTCTTCAGGATCGCGACCGGCTCGCTGACGGCGGAGACGCCCTCGCTCGGGAACACGAACTCGACCGGCGCGCCCTTGGCCTTCTCGCGGATCGGCATGAAGTCGACGATCATGCCGTAGAGCTTCTCCCCGGTCGCGACCTGGCGGAGGATGTCGCCATTGGCGCCGGCGGCCAGCGTGCCGTTCTCCTTGAGCTTCTCGTAGAAGCCCCAGCCGTCCTTCAGGTTGCTCGTCAGCGTGATGGTGTGAATCAGCGCTGCGCCGGAATTCAGCGGGCTCGGCATGGCGAGCTGGTTCTTGGCTTCCGGCTTGGTGAGATCGGTCCAGCTCGCCGGCTTCATCGCCGCCTTGGTGTTGTAGACGATGCCGGTGGTGATCAGCTTGGTCGCGAACCACATCTTCTTCGGGTCATGGACGCCGGCCGGATAGGCGGAGACATCGGCCTTGTCGTGGGCGAGCAGCCGGTCGTCCTTCTTGAGGCCTTCCATCGTCACCGAATCGGCGATGAGGAGGACGTCGGCCTGCGGCGCGCCGGCCTCGAATTCCGCCTTGAGCTTCGCCATGATGCGCGGCGTTCCGTCGCGGACGAAGGAGATGTCGACTTTCGGATATTTCGCCTTGAAGGCGTCGATCGTCTGCTGCGCGTCGGTGTTCGGCTGGCTGGTGTAGAGCACGAGCTTGCCTTCGGCCGCGAGCGCGCCGGACGCGGCGGCAAGGCCAGCCGCAATGATGAAGGCATTCAAGGCCTTGCGCTGCATGGAACTCTCCGTCTCTGAATCGCGGTTGCGAGATGGCGTTGCGCGTAGACTGCACAGATGACGGTTCGGTGAAAGCGGGCGCCGGAACCGGGTGCCTGGAGCCCACGCAGATTGGAATTAAAAATACTATTTGGAGAAGGCCGGGGCGGCTTGTTTCCTGCGGGGCTTTTCGACTAGGGTCGCGGCAAGGCGATTAAAACGTCAGATTAAAACGGTTTAAACGGGAGGTTATCGAATGAAATTGGTTCGCCATTTCGCCATGGGAACGGCCGTGGCCGCGGTCGTCGCGGGCTGGTCCGGCGCTGCCTCGGCGCAGGAAGTCCTGACGGCCTGGTTCACCAAGGGCTTCTACAAGGGCGAGGACGACGCGTTGCTCGCGGTTGTCGACAAGTTCCAGAAGGCGACGGGGGTCAAGGTCGAGCTCTCGCTCTATGCAACCGAGGACTGCGTCACGAAGTCGGTCGGCGCCGTCGACGCCGGCACGCCGCCGGATGTCGGCTTCTGCACCACCTATGATTTCCGCACGACCGGCAAATGGGCCTATGACGGCAAGCTCGAAGACGTCTCGGACGTGCTCGAGCCGCTGAAGTCCGAGCTGCAGCCGATGGCGCTCTCGACCACCTTCCTGATGAACGGCAAGACCGGCAAAAAGTCCTACTATGCCTTCCCGGTCGAGCAGCAGATGATGCACATCACCTACTGGAAGGACATGCTGGAGGAGGCCGGCTTCAAGGAGGCCGACATCCCGAAGACCTGGAACGGCTACTGGGACTTCTGGTGCGACAAGGTGCAGGGCTCGCTGCGCGCCAAGGGCAAGCGCATCTACGGCATCGGCCACCCGATGGGCATTGCCGCCTCGGACACCTTCTATTCCTTCCTGACCTTCGCCAACGCCTATAACGCCAAGGTTGTTGACGAGAACGGCAAGATCGTGCTCGACCAGCCCGAGAACAAGAAGGCGATGGTCGAGGCGGTGAAGTCCTACGCCAACATCTTCCAGCGTGGCTGCACGCCGCCGTCCTCGGTCAACTGGCTCGATCCGGACAACAACGTCGCCTTCCACAACCGCACCACCGTCGCCACGCACAACGCCACGATCTCGATCGCCGGCAAGCACATGGACGACATGAACAACGCCTCGCTCACGGCTGAGCAGCGGGCGCAGGCCAAGAAGAACTACGAGGACAACATCCGCACGGCCGAGTTCCCGCTCAAGGCCGACGGCAGCAAGATGACCAACCTCGCCGCGGTCAAGACGGCGGTGATCTTCGCCGATGCCAAGAACAAGAAGCGTGCCAAGGAATTCATGGCCTTCTTCATGAAGGACGAGAACCTGCGGCCCTTCGTCGAAGGCTCGGCCGGCCGCTGGGTCCCGACGACGCTGAAGGCCATCGAGGCACCGTTCTGGTCTGACGGCAAGGACCCGCACCGCGCGGTCGTCTACAAGCAGTACAAGGACGGCACCGTGCCGTTCCAGTTCGTCTACAACTACAACTTCACGACCGTGAACGCCGAGAACGTCTGGGCCAAGGCCGTGAACCGCGTGGTGCAGGACAAGATCCCGGCCGAGCAGGCCGTGGACGAGATGATCGCCCGCATCAAGCAGATCGCCGGCTCATGAACAAAGGGACGGATCGCCGGAGCGGATAAGCGTATCCGCTCCGGCGATCCGGGCGCCGCGCTCGTTTCGCTTGCGCACACGATCCGCCGCGGCAATGCTTGCTGCGGCGGAACTTTCATCGGGTGAGAATTCCAGGGAGAGTCCATGAGCACTGCCGCCATGACAGCGCCGATTTCGGCACCGCGCGAAGATAAATCGGGCTTCACGCGCGACCGCGCGGTCTGGGGCGCGATCATGCTGGCGCCCTATGTGCTCGTCTTTGCTGTGATGGTGGTCTATCCCGTGGCCTACGGCCTCTGGCTCGGCCTCAACTGGAATTCCTACCGGGCTCTCTTCGCCGACCCGATCTTCATCCGCACCGTTGTCAACACGATCATCTTCCTGTTCGTGGCGGTGAATCTGAAGTTCCTGATCGCGCTCTTGCTGTCGGGCTTCTTCGTGCAGCAGCGGGCCTGGATCCGCATCGTGCTGGTGCTGTTCATCCTGCCCTGGGCGGTGCCGTCGATCCCGACCATCCTGTCCTTCCGGGTGATGCTCAACCCCGAGAACGGCATGGTGAACCAGCAGCTCTTCCAATGGTTCGGTGTCATGGAAGGGCCGGGCTGGCTGACCGATCCGACGCTCGCCTTCGTCTGCTCGATCTTCGTCCATATCTGGAAGTCGCTGCCGTTCTGGACGCTGATCCTGATCACCGGCCGGCTCGCCATCGCGCAGGATCTCTACGAGGCCGCGAGCGTCGACGGCGCCAATCGCTGGCAGCAGTTCCGCTTCATCACCTGGCCGTCGCTGGCGACGCTCTATGTCACCTCGACCATGCTCTCGATGATCTGGACGCTGGGCGACTTCAACAGCGTCTACCTGCTGACCGGCGGCGGGCCCGGCGACCTCAACCATGTGCTGGCCACGCTCGGCATCCGCTACATGCGTAACAACAATCTCGACCTCGGCATCGCCTCGATCATCGTCGCCATGCCGCTGATCCTGCCGATGGTCTTCGTGATGGTGAAGCGCCTGTCGAAGGGAGCCGAGGCATGAAAAAGGTTCTCGACGAAGGCAAGCTGATCCTGATCGCCATCCCCGTGCTGATCTGGACGCTGCTGCCGATCTACCACCTCTTCGTGCTGTCGATCTCGAACCAGGAATCGATGCTGGCCGGCAAGCTCTGGCCCGACCAGCCGACGCTGCAGAACTTCCAGATCGTCTTCAAGCAGCAGCATTACTACCTGCACAATTTCTGGCTGCAGATGTTCAACAGCTTCTTCATCGCGGTCGCGACGGGGCTGATCACGCTGTTCGTTGCCACCTTCGCCGCCTTCGCCATCGCTCGGCTCAAGGTGAAGGGCGGGCGCACGATCATGAACCTGGCGCTCGCGACCTATCTCATCCCGGCCGCCTTCCTCGCCATCCCGATGTACAAGGCGATGGGCTCCTACGGTCTGCTCAACACGCAGGCCTCGCTCATTCTGGCGATGGTCGCGCTGGCCTCGCCCTATGCGATCTGGGTGCTGAAGCAGGCCTCCGACAAGCTGCCCAAGGAGCTCGACGAGGCGGCGGTGATGGACGGCGCCACTTCGCTCCAGCTTTTCCGGCTGGTCTATCTGCCGCTGATGAAGCCCTCGATGGTGGTGATCGGCATCTACGCGCTGCTGCTCGCCTGGAACGAGTATCTCTACGCGTTCCTGCTGCTCTCTTCGGAGAAGGCGGTGCCGCTCGCGGTCGGGCTTGGCCTCTTTCTCTCGGCTGACGATGCGCCCTGGAACCTGCTGATGGCGGCAGGCCTGCTCTACGCCATCCCGCCGGCAGTGATCTATTACGGTTTCCGTAAGAACATGGTCGGCGGCCTGACCTCGGGCGCGGTAAAGAGCTGAGGGCTCGATTGCCGACGCGGGTCATTCTCGGGCGCAGCGAAGCGGAGACCCGAGAACTCCTGAAAGAGATGCTCGGGTCGAGCCCGAGCATGACGGGAACCGGCCATGCATAGCCGGATTGCCTCTCCCCTCTCGCAATCGTGCCGAACAGGCGTCACATTGCAGGCGTTAGATCGCCGCGCGTCCCATGGGGCGCGGTAAGGGTGATCTATGCATTTGTTATTGCATCGGATTTTTCCGAAAAGTGGTTTCCACTTTTCGGTCCGATGTTATAGCCTGACGAAGACGATTTCCAGGAAAAGACGATGACCGCCTCCAAGCTCGACCAGCTCCGCGAAATGACCACCGTCGTCGCCGACACCGGCGACATCGAGGCCGTACGCCGCTTGAAGCCGGTCGACTGCACCACCAACCCGACTCTGATCCTCAAGGCCGTCGAGACTCCGGCCTATGCCCATCTCGTCGACGAGGCGATCGGCTGGGGCAAGAAGCAGGGGAGCGGAGAAAAGGCGGTCCACGCTGTCTGCGATCGCCTTGCCGTGAGCTTCGGCACCGAGCTGTCCAGGATCGTGCCCGGCCGCGTCTCGACCGAGGTCGATGCCGATCTCTCCTTCGACACGCAGGCGAGCATCGAGAAAGCCCGCGCCATCATCGCCGCCTATGAGGAGCGCGGCGTCGGCAAGGACCGCATCCTGATCAAGATCGCCTCGACCTGGGAGGGCTTGCAGGCGGCCAAGGTGCTGCAGGGGGAGGGCATCGACTGCAATCTGACCCTGCTCTTCGCGCTGCCGCAGGCGATTGCCGCCGCCGAGGCGAACGCCTTCCTGATCTCTCCCTTCGTCGGCCGCATTCTCGACTGGCACGTCAAGGCGGGCGGCGGCCCCTACACGGCCGACACCGATCCTGGCGTGGTTTCGGTGAAGAGCATCTATGCCTACTACAAGACCTTCGGCATCAAGACGGTCGTCATGGGGGCCTCCTTCCGCAACACCGGCGAGATCGAGGCGCTGGCGGGCTGCGACCGCCTGACCATCGGTCCGGGCCTGCTCGACGAACTCGCCGCCGCGACCGGCGACTTGCCGCGGCGCCTGTCCCCGGCCTCGTCGCCGCAGGTGGCGTCGGGCTTCAACAAGCGACTGGGCTTCGACGAGAAGGCCTTCCGCTTCGCGATGAACGAGGACGCGATGGCGACCGAGAAGCTGGCGGAGGGCATCCGCGGCTTCGTCAAGGACCTGCGCGGCCTGCGCAAGCTCGTCGCCGAAAAGCTCGGCTGAGGCCGTCATGGCGGAGCGGCGGATCGCCGTCGTCACCGGCGGCGCCAAGGGCATCGGCGCCGCAGTGGCGGACCGGCTGGAACAGGACGGCCTGACGCCCGTCATCTGGGACATCACCGCTCCGGCCACCGCCGGGCGCCGCCATATCACCTGCGACGTCTCGGATGAGGCTGCCGTCGCGCAGGCTCTGGGCGCGACCGAGCGCGAGCACGGCCCGATCGCGGTCCTCGTCAACAATGCCGGCCTGACCGGTCCCTCGACGGCGGTTGCCGAGACACCACTCGCGCAATGGCAGAAGATCCAGGCGATCAACCTGACCGGGACGTTCCTGTGCTCGCGTGCGGTGGCGGCCGCGATGGTGCAGCGGGCCTACGGCCGCATCGTCAACATCGCCTCGCTCGCCGGCAAGGAGGGCACGCCGATGCTCTCCGCCTATAGCGCCGCCAAGGCCGGCGTCATCGCCTTCACCAAGGCGCATGGCAAGGAGCTCGCGGGAACCGGCGTTCTGGTCAACGCCGTCGCGCCGGCAGCGGTCGAGACGGATCTGCTGCAGCAGATGAGCAAGGAGACGGTCGCGACCATGATCGCCAAGAGTCCGTTGGAGCGCCTCGGCACGGTTGCGGAGTTGGCCGAGTTGGTCGTCTGGCTCGCGAGCGAGCGCTGCAGCTTCTCGACCGGCGCGGTGTTCGATCTTTCGGGCGGGCGCGCCACCTACTGACGCCCGGCTTGCGTCAGATCATTGACGCAACCGCTGCGTGGGTTTCTCATGCGATCCGTCGATGAGGCGGCCACGGCTGTCGCGGCCTGCCCGGAACGGAGTCGGCTGCCATGAGCACACCGTCTGAAGCCTCCAATCCTCCCTCCCTCGGTACGCATCTCATTCCGCTCCGGCGCAACTGGGGCTGGCTGCTGGCCGAGGGTATAGTCCTCGTCATCCTCGGCGTCCTCGGGCTTGGCGCCGTGGCGCTGCTCAGCCTCGCGAGCGCGATCTGGTTCGGCGCGATGATCTTCGTCGGCGGCATCGTCGTGCTGATCGACGCCTTCCGCCATCAGGGCTGGAAGAGCAGGCTGTGGCACATCCTGATCGGCGTGCTCTACGTCGCGGTCGGCGTGATGACCTTCGTCAATCCGCTGGTGGCGACGGCTTCGCTGACCCTGTTGGCCGGCGCAGCTTTGGTTGCGACGGGCGTGCTGCGCCTCGTCATGGCCTTCCAGAACCGGGAGCTGCCCTATTGGGGCTGGGTCGCGTTTTCCGGCGTGCTGTCGCTGCTGCTCGGCGGCATGATCCTGGCGCAGTGGCCCGCCTCGAGCCTCTGGGTGCTCGGCACCTTCCTGGCGATCGAACTGATCTTCCAGGGCTGGGCGGCGATCGCGCTGGCGCGCGCCATTCGCTCGACCTTCGACGGGGTCCGGTCGCGGGGCTGATGCGGGAAGGCTTGAGCATCGGACCGAAAAGCAGAATCCACTTTTCGGAGAAATCCGATGCTCAAACAAAGGGATAGATCGCTACTTCGCGTCCGATAGGACGCACGGCGATCTAGGGCTGAGCGGTTTCGCGCAGGACCGTCGGCTGGACCAGGGAGATGTCGGCCGGGCTGGGCGGTGCGTCGCGGAAATCGCGGAAGAAGCTGCGGCCGCCGGCCGCGGCCGCTTGCAGCTGGCCCTTCCAGCTCTTCTCGCCGGGCTTGCCGCCTAGCGCGGTAAAGTCACCCTCGATCATGTGATCGCTGTCGCGGCCCTGATAGACCAGCACGCCGCGCGCCGTGACGACCACATCGCCGCGTCGCAAAGTCGGGTCCTTCAGGTACCAGTCGGGGTCCCGCTGCGGATCGAGCTTCACCACGGGCGGCTTCGGCTTGGAAGCGACTTCGGCCGCCGCACGTTTGCGGCGCGGTTTCACGGTGACGTTGAGTGGATCATAAGGCTCGATCGCGATCATCGGGCGCGGTCGCGGCCGCCCGAACAGGGCATTGGCCAGATCGTCGAGGAAGCCGGCAGCGCCCGCCGGCATGGTCGCGGCGATGGTCGCCACCGCTGCGACACACACGACCTTACGCAACCGTCCCGTCATCTCGCGGCCTCCTGCCGGAATAACAACTGACGAGTTCATGCAAAGTTTCAACGACACGGCGCCGGCGCGCTTAACGGCCAGTCAACCCGCTGCGGATGTGGGAAGCTGCCATCAACCTTGATAGGTCGATCTTGAATCACCTTTCCGTGTTCCGGCTCTCGCGGCCATGGCATTTCCTTCAAGTTGACGGATGGTCGCTTCTTCCCAGGCAGCTTCCGGGTGCCACCATGATCAGGATCGTTGCCTTCTCACTCGCAGCCCTGCTGGCCGCATCGCAGGCGCAGGCCCAGTCCACTTGGAGCTTCGATCGGGGTTCGACCGAAGTCAGCTTTATCGGGCACCGTTTCGGGGCCGCGGTTACGAACGGGCGCTTCGAGCGCTATGACGGCAGCTTCGCCATCGATTTCGACCATCCTGAGCGAAGCCGCGTCCGCGTGACGCTGGAGACTGCATCGATCAAGGCGGGCTCACCATTGGTCGACGGCTTCATTTCTGGGGAGAGCATGCTCGATGCAGCCCATTATCCCGTGGCGAGCTTCGTTTCCGAGAACGTGTCGCGCACTGGCGAGCACAGCCTCGACATCCGCGGCAGGTTGACGATCAAGGGCGTAACGCATCCTTTCGATGTGAAGGCGACCGTGGACGGTGACATCGAGCGGGCGAAGCGCGGCGATGCGCTGCCCTTCCAGGCTAGCGGCAGCTTCCTGCGGCCGGCCTACGGCATCGGTCGCGACGTAAACGTTGTCGACGACCGGATCGACATCGTCATCAAGGGGCGCCTGAAGCGATGAGAGGTGGGGCGAAGCAGCCTGCCCGCTGGCATCCGGCCAGCGTGGTGCTGCACTGGCTGACGCTGCTGCTCGTGCTGTTCCAGTTCTGGATCGCGGGCCCGATGCGGGACGAGAGCCGCGACCTCATCTCCCGCTTCGAGCTCTACCAGCGCCATAAATCCGTCGGGCTGACGATCGCGCTCTTCGTCGTGCTGCGGCTTGTCCTGCGTCTCGTCGTCCCGCAGCCGGGTCCGTTCGAGAGCAATCCCTGGCTGCGCGGCGCGGCGGGCACTGTCCATGCCTGTCTCTATCTTTGCCTGCTGGCGCTGCCGGTGACGGGGCTCCTCTTGGCGGCAGCCTCGCCGATCCAGATCCCGACGCTCTACTTCGGGTTGTTTTCCGTGCCGCACCCGATCGGTCCAAACCCGGAAACCTATCGCCGGATGTTGGCATGGCACGGCTGGGCGGGCAATGTCCTGATCGCGCTCGGCGTGGTGCATGTGGCGGCGGTTGCCGTCCATATGCTGGTCTGGCGCGACGGGCTTCTCAGCCGGATGTGGTTCGGTCGCGTTGACCGTAGACGTGTCTAGCGGCTCGTCGCCGGCTGGCCGTTGTCGCTGGCTTCCGCTGTCACGGCGTCCGTCCTGACTGGGTTGCTATGGAACATGGTGCGGCCGCCGGCGGCTGCGGTCTGCAGATTCTGCTTCCAGCCCTTGGCGTCGCTGCCGCCAAGGGCGACGAAATCGCCGGGGCGCGTCGCATCGCTGTCGCGGCCTTGGTAAACCAGCACGCCGCTTGCGGTGACGACAATATCGCCCCGTCGGAGCGTCGGGTCCTTCAGATACCAGTTCCGGTCGGTCTGCGGGTCGAGTTTGGCGGTCGGGGGCTTGGGCTTCGACGATGCTTCGGGCGCCCGCGGGCGTGGCCTGGCCCGCGGCCTCTCGTCGTCGAACTCATAGATCGGTGAGGCATGCAGGCGGGGCGGGCCGAAGATCGCCCGCGCCAGACTGTCGAAGAGCCCCGCCGCCTTGGCGCCGGGCGCGGCCGTGGCGGCGAGCAGAGCCGCTGTCCCGAACCGGATCGCAAATCCGTGCCTCATCGCCGAGCCCTCCGCATCGTCGTCTCCTCAACGACGTTTGGTCGCGAAAGGTTCGGCTCCGGTTCAGGCGCGACGGCGAGTTTTTTGCTTCGGCGCGATCAGTGCTTGCCCTTGACGGCGAAGGCCTCGGCTCGGATCGTCGAGAGCGACTTGGCTGGCGTGATCGCCTCGGGGTCGAGCAGGCAGTGGATGATCGCGGGCTTGCCGCTCTTCACCGCACGCTCGAAGGCCGGCGCGAACTCCGCCGTCGTCTCGACGCGCTCGCCATGGCCGCCGAAGGCCTTGGCGTAAGCCGCGAAATCCGGGTTCTTCAGCGTCGTCGCCGAGACGCGGCCGGGATATTCGCGCTCCTGATGCATCCGGATCGTGCCGTACATGCCGTTGTCGACCACGACGACGATGACCGGCAGATCGTATTGCACCGCCGTCGCGAAATCCTGCCCATTCATCAGGAAGCAGCCATCGCCGGCGAAGGCGACGACAGTGCGCTCGGGGAAGATGCGCTTGGCGCCGATCGCCGCCGGCACGCCGTAGCCCATCGAGCCGCAGGTCGGGGCGAGTTGCGTCGCGAACTTGTTGAAGCGGTGAAAGCGGTGCACCCAGGTCGCGTAGTTGCCCGCGCCATTGCACATAATGGCGTCGTCCGGCAACTGGCTGCGCAGCCAGCGCACCATCTCGCCGGGGTGGAACGCGCCGGGCACGGGCGCCGGCTGCTCGCTCCAAGCGATGTAGGATTCATGGGCGGTCGCGCTCGCCCCGGTCCAGGCCGGAGCCTTGGGCGGCTCGATCGCAGCCAGCGCGGCGCAGAAGCCGGCCGGCGAGGCGTTGATCGCGTGCGTCGGGCGATAGACCCGGCCGAGCTCTTCCGGATCGGGATGGACATGGACGAGCGGCCGGCCCGGATTCGGGATGCCGAACAGGGTGTAGGATTGGCTCGGCATCTCCGAGAGGCGCCCGCCGATGAGCAGGACGAGGTCGCTCTCCTTGATGCGGGCGAGAAGCTTCGGGTTCGGGCCGATGCCGAGATCGCCGGCGAAGTTCGGATGGTCGGCCGGGAACAGCATCTGCCGGCGGAACGACACCGCCACCGGCAGGTCGAAACGCTCGGCAAAGGCCTGGAACTGCGCGATCGTCTCGGGGCTCCAGCGCGAGCCGCCGAGGATCGCGATCGGCGACTTGGCCGCGGCGAAGCGCCTGGCGAGATCGTCCATCTGCACCGGTGAAGGATGCTGCTCGGTGACCTGATAGGGCTCGGCGTCGGCGACGTCAGCCATGTCGGTCAGCACGTCCTCGGGCAGCGCGATCACGACTGGGCCGGGGCGGCCCGAGGTCGCGACATGGAAGGCGCGGCTGATGATCTCCGGGATGCGCGCGGCATCGTCGATCTCGGTCGCCCATTTCGTCATGGTGCCGAAGACGGCGCGGTAGTCGAGCTCCTGGAAGGCCTCGCGCTCGCGCATGCCGCGCTCGATCTGGCCGACGAAGAGGATGAGCGGGGTCGAGTCCTGATCGGCGATATGGATGCCGGGCGAGGCATTGGTGGCGCCGGGGCCGCGCGTCACGAAACAGATGCCGGGCTGGCCGGTGAGCTTGCCCGCGGCCTCTGCCATCATGCAGGCGCCGCCCTCGGCCCGGCAGATCGTGACCTTCATCGAGGCGTCGTGCAGTGCGTCGAGCACCGCGAGATAGCTCTCGCCCGGGACGCAGAAGGCGTCGGTCGCGCCATGGATCAGAAGCTGGTCGACGAGGATCTGCCCGCCGGTACGATTAGCCATGCTGCGGCCCTCCCCAGGCCGGATCGTTCAAAATGTCGTCTGCATGCTCGCCGAGCCGCGGGCTCGGTCGCCCGGCCACCTGCCGTACGCCGTTCATGACGATCGGCGAGGCGACCGTCGGAATGTGGCCCGCCTTGGCGGCTGCGCTCGGCAGCTCGACCTTGACGCCGCGCGCGATCACTTGCGGGTCGGCGAAGACCTCGCCGATGTCGTTGATCGGCCCGGCTGGCACGCCGACCTTCTCCAGCCCGGCCAGCAGCTCGGCCTTGGTCTGGCGCCGGCAGAGCTCGTGCAGCCGCGCCGTCAGCGCGACGCGGTTCTTCACCCGCGACTTGTTGTCGACATAGTCCGGCAGCTCGGCCAGCGCCGGCTCGCCGAGCACCTCGCAGAGCTTGCGCCACTGCCCGTCATTGCCAGTTGCGATGATGATGTGGCCATCCGCGACCGGGAACACGTCATAGGGCACGATGTTCGGATGCGCGTTGCCGAGCCGCGGCGGCGGATTGCCCGAGACCAGATAGTTCATCGCCTGGTTGCCGAGCACCGCGACCTGGGAATCGAGCAAGGCGAGATCGAGCGTAGCACCTTCGCCGGTCGCATCACGCTGGCGCAGCGCCGAGAGGATGCCGACCGTGGCATAGAGCCCGGTATAGATGTCCGCGACCGCATAGCCGGCCTTCATCGGCGCGCCCGCGGGCTCGCCGGTGATCGACATCGCCCCGCCCATGCCTTGGACGAGGAAGTCGTAGCCGGCGCGCGGCGCATAGGGCCCGTCCTGCCCGAAGCCGGTGACGGAGCAATAGACGAGGCGCGGGAATTCCTGGCGCAGCGAGGCGGCGTCGAGCCCGTATTTCTGCAGGCCGCCGACCTTGAAGTTCTCGATCACCACATCGGCATGGGCGGCGAGTCGCTTGACCAGCGCCTGCCCCTCGGCCGTGCGGAAATCGGCGGTGATCGAGCGCTTGCCGCGATTGGCGGCGTGGAAATAGGCGGCGGAGAGATGCTCCTCGCCCGTGCCCTCGACGAAGGGCGGGCCCCATTTGCGGGTGTCGTCGCCCTCGGGCGCCTCGACCTTGACGACATCGGCGCCGAGATCGGCCAGGAGCTGGCCGATCCAGGGACCTGCGAGGATGCGCGCCAGTTCGAGGACGCGCAGGCCGGCGAGGGGAGGGGCGGGAGGCATGGGGAGGGACATGGAGACAGCCTGAACGCCGTCATCCCGGGCTTGTCCCGGGATCCATCGTAAGGCTCCGAGCTTTACGATGGATCCCGGCGCTCCGCTTCGCTGCGGCCGGGATGACGGGCGGGTTTCAGAAGAACGCCTGCAGGCCGGTGATCGCGCGGCCGAGGATCAGCGCGTGGACGTCATGCGTGCCCTCATAGGTGTTTACCGTCTCGAGGTTCGCCGCATGGCGCATCACATGGTACTCGATCTGGATGCCGTTGCCGCCATGCATGTCGCGGGCCTGACGGGCGATGTCGAGCGCCTTGCCACAGTTGTTGCGCTTGACCAGCGAGATCATCTCCGGGGCCATCTTGCCCTCGTCGAGCAGGCGGCCGACGCGCAAGCTACCCTGCAGGCCAAGCGTGATCTCGGTCAGCATGTCCGCCAGCTTCTTCTGGTAGAGCTGCGTCTGTGCCAGCGGCTTGTTGAACTGCTTGCGGTCGAGCCCGTATTGGCGGGCGCGGTGGAAGCAGTCCTCGGCGGCGCCCATTGCGCCCCAGGAGATGCCGTAGCGGGCGCGGTTGAGGCAGCCGAACGGACCCGACAGGCCCGAGACGTTCGGCAGCAGGTTCTCTTCCGGCACGATCACGCCGTCCATGACGACCTCGCCCGTGATCGAGGCGCGCAGGGAGAGCTTGCCGCCGATCTTCGGCGCGGAGAGGCCCTTCATGCCCTTCTCGAGCACGAAGCCGCGGATCTGGTTGTCATGCGCGGCCGACTTCGCCCAGACGACGAAGACGTCGGCGATCGGCGAGTTCGAGATCCACATCTTCGAGCCGGTCAGCTTGTAGCCGTCGGCGACCTTCTCGGCGCGGGTCTTCATGCCGCCGGGATCGGAGCCGGCATCCGGCTCGGTCAGGCCGAAGCAGCCGACCCACTCGCCGCTGGCGAGCTTCGGCAGGTACTTCTTGCGCTGTTCCTCGCTGCCATAGGCATAGATCGGATACATCACCAGCGAGGATTGCACTGACATCATCGAGCGGTAGCCGGAGTCGATGCGCTCGACCTCGCGGGCGACGAGGCCGTAGGAGACGTAGTTGGCCCCGGCGCAGCCGTATTCCTCGGGGATGGTGACGCCGAGCAGGCCGAGCTCACCCATCTCGTTGAAGATCGAGCGGTCGGTCTTCTCGTCGAGATAGGCGTCATGGATGCGCGGAGCGAGCTTCTCCTGCGCATAAGCGCGGGCCGTGTCGCGGATCAGCCGCTCGTCCTCGGTGAGTTGCTCATCAAGCAGATAGGCGTCGTCCCAGGTGAACTTCGCGAGCTTGTGGCTGCCGGCCATGTTCTTCGTCTCCCTTGAACTCATTGCGATGTCATCCCGGGCGACCGGAGGGAGACCCGGGATCCATGCCGGAGCGGTTCAGGCATGGATCCCGGCTCTGCGCTTCGCTCCGGCCGGGATGACGGCGCGGATGTTGTTAGCGTCTATCGATCACGCATCCACGTCGAAGCTGACGCCCTGCGCCAGCGGCAGCGTCGTGCCGTAGTTCAGCGTGTTGGTGGCGCGGCGCATATAGGCCTTCCAGGCGTCCGAGCCGGCCTCGCGGCCGCCGCCCGTCTCCTTCTCGCCACCGAAGGCGCCGCCGATCTCGGCGCCCGAGGGGCCGATATTGACGTTGGCGATGCCGCAATCCGAACCCTCGTCGGAGACGAAGAGCTCGGCCTCGCGCATGTTCAGCGTGAAGATCGAGGAGGAGAGACCGGCGCCGACCGCGTTCTGGATCGCGATCGCCTCGTCGATGGACTTGTACTTCATCACATAGAGGATCGGGGCGAAGGTCTCGCGCTCGACCGGGCCGCATTGCCGGGGCATCTCGACCAGCGCCGGACGGACGTAGAAGCCGCCCGCGCCGACATCGACCTTCTCGCCGCCATGGACCTTGCCGCCCTCGGCCTTGGCCTCGGAGAGCGCCTTCTGCATGCCGTGATAGGCGGCCTCGTCGACGAGCGGGCCAACCAGCACGCCGGCCTCGCGCGGATCGCCGATCTTCACCGAGCCGTAGACCTTGGCGAGCTTCGGCACGAGCTGGTCGTAGACGCTCTCGTGCACGATCAGGCGGCGCAGCGTGGTGCAGCGCTGGCCGGCCGTGCCCATCGCCGCGAAAGCGATGCCGCGCAGCGCAATGTCGAGATCCGCCGACGGCGCGACGATCGCGGCATTGTTGCCGCCGAGCTCAAGGATGGCGCGGGCGAAGCGCGCCGCAAGCTTCTGGCCGACTTCCTTGCCCATGCGGGTCGAGCCCGTCGCCGAGACGACCGGCACGCGGTGATCCTGGACGAGGATGTCGCCGAGCTCGCGACCGCCGATCAGCACCTCGGAGAGGCCGACCGGAGCCTCGGGGCCGAAGCGCTTCATCGTCTTATCGACGATGGCCTGGACGGCGAGCGCGGTGAGCGGGGTCTTCTCGGAGGGCTTCCAGACGACGCTGTCGCCGCAGACGAAGGCGAGCGCCGCGTTCCACGACCAGACCGCGACGGGGAAGTTGAAGGCCGAGATCACACCGCAGACGCCGATCGGGTGCCAGGTCTCCATCATGCGGTGGTTCGGGCGTTCGGTCGCGACGGTGAGGCCGTAAAGCTGACGCGACAGGCCGACTGCGAAATCGCAGATGTCGATCATCTCCTGGACCTCGCCGAGGCCCTCGGAGGTGACTTTGCCGGCTTCGAGCGTCACCAGCAGGCCGAGATCGGTCTTGGCGGCGCGCAGCTCCTCGCCGAGCAGGCGCACGAACTCGCCGCGCCGCGGCGCCGGCACCTTGCGCCAGGCGAGGTAGGCGGACTGCGCCCGGCCGATTGCGGCCTCGGCTTCGGCAGGGGAAGTCTCGCGCAGGGTCGCGACGGTCTCGCCGGTGATCGGCGAACGCGCCGAAAGGCCGGCATCGGCATAAGACGCTTCGGAAACCCCGAGGCGCTTGAGCAGGGCGAGCGTGTCTTTCGGCAGAGCTGTGGCCATCTTTGTCTTCCAGCGGTCGCGGGCGGGTGCCAAAGGGTGCATGACCCCAAGGCGCATGAACAAATGGCGCGGAAACCGGAGCCGCCGCGCTTTGGGCCGGGAGAATGCCCTCTTTCATAGGGCGGCGGCAACCGATATGTTCTCACCACTTGGTGAGAATTTATCATGGATGACGCGCTCGTTCCCGGCCGCCTCTCGGTGCCTTCGCTCTCGGCGCTCGCAGCCTTTGAGGCGGCGGCCCGGCATGGCAGCTTCACCCGCGCGGCGGAGGAACTCAATCTCACGCAAGGCGCGGTCAGCCGGCAGGTCGCGCATCTGGAGAAGGTGCTCGGCGTCAGCCTGTTCGAGCGCGTCAAGAAGCGGGTGAGCCTGACGGCGGCCGGCGCCGCCTATGCCGCCGAGATCCGCGACGGGCTCTCGCGGCTTGCTGCTGCCACGGTCTCGGCCATGGCCTTCCGCGGCGCGGCCGGCGTGCTCAATCTCGCCACCCTGCCGACCTTCGGCACGCGCTGGCTGATCCCGCGCCTGCCCCGCTTCATCGAGGCGCATCCCGGCATTACCATCAACTTCACCACGCGGCTGGTGCCCTTCGATTTCGCCCGCGAGCAGGTCGATGCCGCCGTCCATTTCGGTGGCGCAAGCTGGCCGGGCGCCCGGCTGCACCGGTTGATGGGCGAGGAGGTTGTGCCGGTCGCCGCGCCCTCCCTGCTGATGCGCGCCGGCATCGCCGAGCCGGCCGACATGCTGCGTGTGCCACTGCTCCAGCAATCGACCCGACCCCGTGCCTGGGCGAACTGGCTGGAACAGCAGGGGCTTGCCCCGGAGCGGGCGCTGATGGGCCCGCGCTTCGAGCAGTTCGCCATGATCGCACAGGCGGCCGTGGCGGGGCTCGGGCTCGCCATCGTGCCGCGCTTCCTGGTCGAGGAGGAGCTGCGCTCCGGCTCGCTGGTCATCCCGATCGACCGGCCGGTGACGGGCAAGGACGGCTATTACCTCGTCTATCCCGAGGAGAAGGCCAATCTGCCGACGGTCGTCGCCTTCCGCGACTGGCTGCTCGGGGAATGCGCGCCGACGAGCTGAGGCGCCTCTCGACAAGCGCGCCGCGCTCAGTCATTCATGCGCGAAATTCACCAACCCGGCTTCCCGCCTGAAGCCGGCCGCGCGAGGCCTGCCATGCCGCCCGTCTCCGAAAGCGCCGATGTCGTGATCTGCGGTGGAGCCGCGATCGGTTCCTCTGTTGCCTATCATCTTGCAGCCGATCCCGGCTTCTCCGGCCGCGTCGTGGTGATCGAGAAGGACCCGACCTATCGCTTCTCGGCCTCGGCGCTCTCGGCCGCCTCGATCCGGCAGCAATTCTCGAGCGCGGTGAACATCCGCATCTCGCTCTTTGGCATCGATTTCCTGCGCAATATCGGCCGCCATCTCGCGGTCGACGGCGAAGTGCCGGCGATCGACCTGCATGAGGGCGGCTATCTCTATGTCGCGAGCGAGGCCGGCGCCCCGGTCCTCACGACCAACCAGAAACTACAGGCGGCCGAGGGCGCCGATATCGCCCTCTACGATCCCGCCACGCTGAAGCAGCGCTTCCCTTGGCTCAATGTCGAGGATCTCGCCTGCGGCACCTTCGGTGTCAGCGGCGAAGGCTGGTTCGATGGCTGGGCGCTGCTCCAGGCTTTCCGCAAGAAGGCGCGCAGCCTCGGCGTCGAGTACCGGCAGGGCGAAGTCGCTGGCTATGTCACCGAGGGCGGCCGCGTCACCGCCGTCGAGCTTGCTGACGGCAGCCGCATCGCCTGCGGCGCCGTGGTCAACGCCAGCGGCACCCACGGCGCGAAGCTCGCCGCCACGGCGGGCATTTCCATACCGGTGAAGTCGATGAAGCGCTACGTCTTCACCTTCACCTGCAAGGGCGATGTCGATGGCTGCCCGCTCCTGATCGACACCACCGGCGCCTGGTGCCGGCAGGAGGGCAAGCGCACGGCAGAAGGCCAGCTCTTCATCGGCAGCTGCTCGCCGCTGACGCCGGAACAGGATGTCGAATGGATCGAAACCGATCCGGCGGCAGAGGATGTCGACTGGGGCTTCTTCGAGGATGCAGTCTGGCCGGCGCTCGCCCATCGCATCCCGGCCTTCGAGCAGATCAAGCCCGGCCGCGCCTGGGCCGGCCCCTACGACATGTGCGGCCTCGACCATAACGCCATTGTCGGGCCTGCGGTCGGCGCGCCCAATCTCTATCTCGCCAACGGCTTCTCCGGCCACGGCCTGCAGCAGTCGCCGGCGGTCGGGCGCGGGCTCGCCGAGCATATCGCGCATGGCAGCTATCGCTCGCTCGACCTTGCCGATCTCGGCCACGCGCGCATCGTTGAGGGCAGGCCGCTCAAGGAGGCCAACGTCATCTGATACGAATTCCCGGTCGAGCCTCGCTGCCCTCGTCCTGAGGGGCGGTTGCGAGAGGGTGATGGTGCTCGCAGAGCGACTATCGGAGGGAACAGTCATGATCGACAAGACTTTCGTCACAACCATGGCGCGCTACAATGCCTGGCAGAACGACAGTCTCTACGGCGCGGCCGCGACCTTGACCGACGCGGCGCGAAGGCAGGATCGCGGCGCCTTCTTCGGCTCGATTCATAGCACGTTCTGCCATCTGCTCTGGGGCGATCGGATGTGGCTCTCGCGATTCGCCGGTACGCCGAAACCCGGCGTTCCGGGCAGCGAATCCGCCCGGATGATAGAGGGGTGGGACGAACTCGTCGCCGAACGGCGGGCCACCGACGCGTTGATCGGCGATTGGGCGGCCGGACTCTCGCCGGAATGGCTCGCCGGCGATCTGACCTGGGTCTCGGGCATCTCCCGCCGCGAGCTCACCAGACCCAAGGCTTTGCTGGTTGCCCATTTCTTCAATCATCAGACGCATCATCGCGGCCAGATCCACACCATGCTGACCGCGGCGGGGGCGCGGCCGGATGATACCGACCTCATGCTCGTCGACGAGCCGCGGTGAGTGGTGACCTTCTCCCACCCATCTCGGGCTTGCCCGAGACGGGCATCTACAATGCCGATGTCGGCAACAGCCGGCATCGGAGCGGAAGAAGGCGGCGCGAAGCGCCGGATGAGGGGGCTCAGGTCCCGATCGTTTGCGCAATCTCGCGGGCGAGAATCGTTGAGCGACCCCTAACCCTCTCCCGCAAGGGGAGAGGGGACGCTCGCGCGCCTCCGCTCGCGATCGCGGCTTTCCTGGCCGTCCCGCTCGTGATCAGGCGGCACGGCGGCCGTCGCGTTCTGGCTGAGCTTCTGGAAGAGGCCGAGGCCGACCAGCGCGAGCACGGCCAGCAGCACCAGCAGGCCGGGATAGACGAGGTCTCGCATCGTCTCGCGCGAGGTCTTGGCGATCAGCACCAGCGATTCCAGCGAGAGCGCCACGATCATGATCGACATGAACTTGGTCAGCGAGCCCCGCGCCTCGGCCGGCCTGCGCATCTCGCGGTCGGCCACCACCTCCTCCTCGAACAGGAACTTGCCGACATCGGCGACCGCCACCGCGATGATCACGAGGCCGATCGCGTCGAGCATGGTGTCGAGCGCGCCGTCGCCGGTCCAGAAGCCGTGCGAGGTGCGCCAGACCGCGACGCCGATCAGGATGATCGAGGCGCCGAGCAGCGCGAAGGCGATGACCGTGTAGAGCAGCCGGCTGAACAGCGTCATGTTTCCCCCTCGATCCGCTTGTTGGCGACAACCGCCCGCACAGCAGCGGGTTCCGTCACGGCGGCCTGCGGCGCTTTTCTCGATGCATCGAAAGCTTGCATGGCGGCCCCGCGGCGGCGCGATTGCCGGCTATCGCGATCCATGCTCCAAGCGCGGAGTTCCGCTGGAGCGCTTGCCCATGCCCGAGACGACAACCCTCCTCACCTTCGCCCTGATCGCGCTCGGCATGGTGCTGACGCCTGGCCCCAACATGATCTACCTGATCTCGCGATCGATCGCGCAGGGTAGGGGAGCGGGGCTGATCTCGCTCGGCGGCGTGATCCTCGGCTTCTTCGTCTACATGTTCTGTGCCGCCTTCGGCATCACGGCGCTGCTCTTCGCCGTGCCCTATGCCTATGACGCCCTGAGGCTTGGTGGCGCGGCCTATCTTCTCTGGCTCGCCTGGCAGGCGGTGCGGCCAGGCGCGCGCTCGCCCTTCCATGTTCGCGATCTGCCGCATGACGGGCCGCGCAAGCTCTTCGCCATGGGCTTCCTGACCAGCCTGCTCAACCCCAAGATCGCGATGTTCTATCTCGCGCTGCTGCCGCAGTTCATCGACCCGGCCGCCGGCAACGTGCTGGCCCAGTCGGTCGTGCTCGGCTTCATCCAGATCGCGATCAGCGGCAGCGTCAACGCGCTGATCGCGACGGCGGCGGGCAGCATCGCGCTGTTCCTGAAGACGCGCCCGTTCTGGTCACTGGTGCAACGCTGGCTGATGGGCACTGTGCTTGCCGGCTTCGCCCTGCGCATGGCGATGGAAGCACGGCGCTAGCCATCCCGGATGACGGCTCTCGAAACCGCGAGGGACACGCCCCGGCCGAGCCTGCCGAACCTGTTCACCGGCTTCCTCAAGATCGGGCTGATGGGCTTCGGCGGCGTCGGCCCGGTGGCGCGGCACATCATCGTGGCCGAGCGCAACTGGCTCGACGATCGTGGCTATGCCGAGCTGATGGGGATCTGCCAGGCGCTGCCGGGCGCGAACACCGTCAACGCCGCGGTCATGCTGGGCGACCGCTTTCGTGGCGCGATCGGCGCTTTGACCTGCGTCTTCGCTCTGATGGCGATGCCGCTGCTTTCGCTGATCGCAATCGCAAACATCTACGGCGCTGTTTCCGACCATCCGCTGGCGCAGGTCGCGCTGACGGGCGCCGCCGCCAGCGCCGCCGGGCTCATCCTCGGCACGGCCGCGCGGCTCCTCACCAAGGCCGGCCTCGCCCGCTGGGCCTGGGTGATGGCGGCCGCCTCCTTCGCCGCGGTCGGTCTGCTGCGGCTGCCGATGCTGCCGACCCTGCTGGTGCTTGTCCCGCTCGGGCTGGTCGCGGCCTCTCTCGGAGCGCGGCGGGTCTGATGGAGCGCGGCATCTTCGGCCAGCTGGTCGTCACTTTCGGCACGATCTCGCTGATGGCCATCGGCGGCGCCAATGCCGTGGTGCCGGAGGTCCACCGCCAGATCGTCGACATCCTCGGCTGGATGGACGCACCGACCTTCGCCCGCCTCTTCGCCATCGCGCAGACCGCGCCGGGACCCAACGTGATGCTTGCCAGCATCGTTGGCTGGCATGTGGCCGGCACGAGCGGTCTCTTGGTCGCTACAGCGGCAATGCTGCTGCCGTCCTCGCTGCTGGCGCTCGCCTGCAGCCGCGGGCTGCAGCGCTTCAGCGACAACCGCATTGTCCGGATCGTCACGCTGGCGCTGGTGCCGATCGCGCTCGGCCTGATGCTGGCGAGCGGCGCGGTCGCGACGCTGGCAGCCGATGCCGGTCTCCTCGGCTTCGCGGTCACCGCGGCGACCGCCCTGGTGACCTATCGTTCGAAGCTGAACCCGCTGCTGCCAATGGCCATTGGCACGCTCGTCTATGTCGCGGCCTGGTACGCCGGCCTCGTCTGACGCCTTCGACGGCATGCGCGGCATGAATGGCATCGCCGCCGCCATCTGCCATTGCCCACGGGGCTACAGCCTATAAGCTCTCCGCATTGTCCCGTCTGGAACGACTGCGAGTGAGCCGATGAGCGCTTTGACCCCCGAGGAACAGAAGGTCACCGAGTGGCTGGCGAGCCGCAAGGAAGGCATGGTCGCGCTGCTGCGCGAGCTGGTCGACACCGACTCGGGCTCCTACGACAAGGCCGGCGTCGACCGCGCGGGCGAGGTCGTCGCGCGCTTCCACAAGGCGAACGGGCTCGATGTCGAGATCGTGCCGGACACCCGCTTCGGCGATGCGGTCAAGGCGCGCCTGCCCAACCCGGCGGCCAATGACCAGCGCCCCGTGCTGCTGCTCGGCCATCGCGACACCGTCTTCCCGCAGGGCGAACCGACGCGCCGGCCTTTCACGATCAAGGGCGCGCGCGCCTACGGGCCGGGCGTTGCCGATATGAAGGGCGGCATCGTGATCTCGGCCTTCGTCGCCGCGGCTTTCTCCGAATGCGGCGGCTTGGCCTCGCCGCTGCTGATGCTCACGACCAGCGACGAGGAGATCGGCTCGCCGTCCTCGCGACCCGTCATCGAGGAGGCGGCGCGCGAGTCGCGCTGCGTCTTCAATGCCGAGCCCAGCCGCCTGCCGGCCGGGACCGATTTCGCGAAGGACCATAAGCAGTCCGTCACCAGCGGCCGCAAGGGCGGCGTCTTCATGCGTGCCGAGTTCACCGGCAAGCCGGCCCATTCCGGCGCCAATTACGAGAAGGGCGCCTCGGCCATCGTCGATCTCGGCCACAAGATCCCGAAGCTGCAGGGCCTCACCGATCTGGAGAAAGGCGTCACCGTCAATGTCGGGCTGATCGGCGGCGGCCAGACGGTCAACACCATCGCCCCGCATGCCTGGTGCGAGATCGATCTGCGCTACGTCACTGCCGCCCAGCGCGACGAGATGGTCGGCAAGATCAAGGCGATCGTCGAGGCGCCGGAGGTGCAGGGCACCAGCGCTGCGCTCTCGATCAAGGGAGAGTTCCTGCCGCTCGAGCGCTCGCCGGAATCGGCGGCACTGTACGACACCTATCGCGAGGCGGCTTCCGCCTTCGGGATCGGCGTCACCGCAGAATTCACCGGTGGCTGCGCCGATTCCGGCTTCACCGCCGCGCAGGGCACTCCGACGCTGTGCAGCGTCGGTCCGATCGGCGGCATGGCGCATACGCCGGACGAGTTCCTCGAGGTCGAAAGCCTCGTGCCGGCGGCGCAGGTGCTCGCGCTTGCCGTGATGCGTGCCGCCGCGAGGGTCGGCTGAGCGAGGTTCAGCGGCAGAGCAGATCGATCTTGCGGCTGAGCGAAGCTTCGTCCTCGTCCAGCCGGTCGGTCAGCACATGCAGCCAGTTGAAGCCGACCCAGAGTTCGAGCCGGTCGTCGATCTCGTCCGGAGCGAACTCACCGCGCTCGGCGGCGCGCACGAACATCCCGCGCGGTGAGGCGAGGCGTTCCGGCATGAACTTGAAGCGCAGCGCGGCGAGCGCGCTCTCGCTGCTCTGCGCCTCGGCGATCAGCCCGCGGAAGACCCGGCCGGCGGCATCCTCGCGCCAGAAGCGCCAGAGGTCTTTCGTGTAGCGGAGCAGGTCGGCGCGCAGCGAGCCTTCGTCAGGCACGGAGATCGCTGCATCCTTCTCCCCGCCATAGATCGCGATGAAGAGGTCGGCCTTGTTCGGCCACCAGCGGTAGATCGTGGGCTTGCCGGCACCGGCGCGGCGGGCGACCTCCTCGATCGAGAAGCCGGCATAACCCTTCTCCGCCAGCAGGGCTCGTGCCGCCGCCTTCACGGCGGCCTCGGTCTCGGGGCTGCGTCGCGCGCCGATCGATGCCCGGCGCTTCACGCGCGGTTCCATTGCATTCCCGTCCTTGTGACTTCGGCGGCCCTGCTTCTTGACATAACGAAACGGGCCGTTTAGATCAACGAATCGAAACGGTACGTTTCGTTATGAATGAGGCCATCTCATGGACACGCCTTCGTCCCTCTCGCGCTTCGCGGCACGCCTGCGCTTCCTCGCGGTTGCGACTGCCGGTGCCTATGGCGCCATCAATCTCCTGCTGGCTTTGCTCGCCCCGGTGACACAGGGCTGGCCGACGCTCGGTGTCACCGCCCTGGCCGTGCCGCCGATGGTGCTGGCGATGGTCTATGGGGTGATCCCGATCGCCTTCCGTTTCGGGTCGCCCCGCTGAGGATGCCTCAGAACGCCTCTTCCCAGTCGCGGCTGAGGCGCATCGCGCAGTTGATCAGCCCGACCATCGAATAGGTCTGCGGGAAATTGCCCCAGAGCTCACCGGTTTCGAGGTCGGCATCCTCCGAAAGCAGGCCGAAGCTGTTACGCCGCTTCAGGATGCGCTCGAACAGCTCCTTGGCCTCCTCGCAGCGGCCGATCGTGTTCAGCGCATCGACATACCAGAAGGCGCAGATCAGGAAGCCGGTGTGCATGTAGCCGAAATCGTCCTGCGTCGCGTAGCGCAGCAAGAGATCGCCGCGCTTCAGGTCGCGGCCGATCGCCTCGACGGTGGCAATGAAGCGGACGTCGTCGGGTTTGACGAAGCCGATCTCGGCGAGGAGCAACAGTGTCGCGTCGAGATCCTGGCCGTTGAAGGTCGAGACGAAATGGCCCTTCTCGCCGTTCCAGATGCGCTCGGCGATGATGGTCTTGAGCCGCTTCGCCTCGCCCTTCCAGTATTCCTTGCGATCGGCGCGCCCGAGCGTGCCGGCGATGCGGGCGAGCCGGTCGCAGGCGGCCCAGCACATCACACTGGAGAAGGAGTGCACCGCTTCCTTCTCGCGCAGCTCCCAGGGGCCGGCATCGGGCTTGTCGAACACGGAGATCGCCAGTTCGCCCATGCGTTCGAGCTGGCTGAACAGCGTGTCCTTGCCGGGCTGGATCAGGCGGCGGTCGAAGAAGGAATGCGTCGCCGCCAGCACGACCGCGCCATAGCCGTCATTCTGGATCTGCACCGCCGCGCCATTGCCGAAGCGCACCGGCTGGTGCCCGCGATAGCCTGAGAGGCTCGTGGCCTCGAACTCGATCAGCGTGCCGCCACGCGTGATCGGATAGAGCGGCGGCAGGTGCTCGGCGCCGCTCTCCGAGAAGGTGTCGACGATGTTGGTGATGAAGCCGAGATAGTCCTCCATCGTCCGCGTCGTGCCGAGGCGGTTGAGCGCATGGACGACGAAATAGGCGTCGCGCAGCCAGCAATAGCGATAATCCCAGTTGCGCTGCGTGCCCGGCGCCTCCGGGATCGAGGTGGTCAGCGCCGCGACGATCGCGCCGGTTTCCTCGAAGGAGCAGAGCTTGAGCGTGATCGCCGCGCGGATCACCTCCCGCTGGTATTCGAACGGGATCGAGAGCGAGCGCACCCAGTCGCGCCAGTAATCGGTCGTCTTGTCGAGGAATTCGCGTGATGCCGTTTCGATCTCCGCGCGCAGCGCCTCGTCCGAGCCAATGACGAAGGAATAGGTCTGATCGACCGCGAAGGGCGTGCTCTCCATGACGTAGGAGATTGGAGCGTTCGTCGTCAGCCGGATCGTCTGATCGGCGCCGACGAAGCGGACATGGTTGGAGCCGCGCGTGATTTCGTCGGGCTCCTCGCCGATGCCGAGGCTGGGCTTGAGCAAGACGCGGATGCGCGGCCGGCCCGAAATCCGGCGCACGCGGCGCACGAGCTGCGGCGGCCGGAAGAAGCGCTCATAGCGCACGAAACGCGGTGCGAAATCGAGGATCTCGATGGCGTTCCCCTGGTCGTCCGAGAGGACGGAGGACAGGATCGCGGTGTTGTCGAGATAGCCCTGCTCGCAGCGCGTCATGCCGACGAGCTCGATGGCGAAGAAGCCCTTCTTCAGCTCCTCATTGCCGTCATCGGCCTCGTTGTCGATCAGCGAGCAGAACACCGGATCGCGGTCGAAGCGTGGGAAGCAGCCCCAGACAATGCGGGCGCGTCGGTCGATGAGCGCGGCGATCGAGCAGTTGCCGATCACGCCGAGGTCGAGCGAGGCGGAGTGGTGCCCCGCGGCCGTGGTCATTACGGTCATGGCTGGACCCTCAATCCTGGGCAAAGCTGGAGGTGGTGAGGCCGCCATTCTCGGCGGCTTCGAGAAGGATATGCCGCAAGGCGGTCGGCGAGGCGAGCCGGATTGTCGCCAGGCTTTCCCGATCCGCGCCGATACGGACCGAAAGCCCACCCATGGCGTTGACCGTCTCGAAGCCGTCCTCGTCGGTGATGTCGTCGCCGATGAAGACGGGGCGGCGGCCGGCATAGCCCGGCGTCGCCATCAGCCAGGCGATGGCGACGCCCTTGCTCGCGCTGGCCGGCACCAGCTCGGCGACGGACTTGCCCTCCTGCAGGCGCACGCCCGGTCCGAGCTTTGCAGCCGCCTTGCGCATCAGATCCAGCGCCTCGTCCTTGAGCCCGGGCGCGAGCCGCCAGTGCAGCGCCGCCGAAATCCGCTTGTCCTCGACGATGATGCCGACATGGCTGTTGGCGAAACGCACGAGGTCCCGCACCGCATCACGCATGTGTTCGGGCGCCTCGGATTGCGAGCGGAGCTCGCCGCCCATCCGGATCTGTGCGCCGTGCAGCCCGGCGATATCGAAGCGGTGCGGTGCCAGCATCTCGTCGAGGAAGGCGATCGGGCGTCCCGAGACCAGGGCCAGCGCGCCACCAAGCTGGCTGCGCAGGCTTTCCAGCGCCGGGGCGACGCGGCGGTCGAGCTGAACATCCTCGGGCGAGGGTGCGATCTCGACCAATGTTCCGTCGAAGTCCAGGAATAGCGCGATCTGCTCCGCCTCCGCAGCGATATCACGGGTGCTCTGGACAGTTGCCGGTTCGATCAATGTCGTCATCGCTTTCTATTTGGGCAGGGAAGACGGCAGAAGAACGGCTGTCCTCGCTGACAATCCTTTCTCATTGCCCGCGCGCGGCTACCGGCGCGGAAAAATCGTCATCGGGGTTGTCTCATTCTACTGTTAGACCGATAGTGGCGATCACGATTTCACCGCAGCACTGCCGCCGCTTCGCCATGCGGCCAGCCCTGCACCCCGGAAACATTACGCTTGCCTGGGCGTTCTGTTCCTGCCGCCGATGGCGAAAATCGGGCGGCCCTCCTGGAGAAATTCGTCGTTATGCGTCTCATCGTCGTTTCGAATCGCGTCACCATTCCCGATCGCCAGGAAAAGGCAACGGCGGGCGGGCTGGCGGTGGCGCTGCGCGAGGCGCTCGAGCAGCATGGTGGCCTCTGGTTCGGCTGGAGCGGCGGCATCAGTGACGCGACGGTCCATGACGTCCGGCAGGTCCAGCGCGGCAACGTGACCTATGCCGTGACCGACCTCAGCGAGGCCGAACGGCAGAGCTATTATCTCGGCTTTTCGAACCGGGCTCTCTGGCCGCTGATGCATTACCGACTCGGGCTGACCGATTTCCAGCGCAGCGACTATATGGGCTATCTCGGCGTCAATCGCCGCTTCGCCCGGGCGCTGGCGAGCCTCATCCAGCCCGACGACGTCATCTGGATCCACGATTACCATCTGATCCCGCTGGCGGCGGAGCTGCGCCGGCGCGGTGTTACCAACCGCATCGGCTATTTCCACCACATCCCCTGGCCCTCGGCCGATGTGATCGGGGCCTTGCCGTTCAGCGGGACGCTGATCCGCACCATCGCTGCCTATAATCTGGTCGGCATGCAGACGGAGCTTGATGTCCGCAACCTGATCGGCGGGCTGGAGGCGCTATGCGGCGGCCGCAGCGACGGGCAGCGCGTGCGTGTCGGCACGCGCGAGACCGAAGTACAGGCCTTCCCGATCGGCATCGACGTCGAGGCTTTCCGCCGCCTCGCCACGGCCTCGACGCGTCAGGTGCCGACGCCGCTGCGAGCCACGCGGGAATCCCTCGGCGAGCGCAAACTGGTCGTCGGTGTCGACCGGCTCGACTATTCGAAGGGCATCGTGCAGCGCCTCGAAGCTTTCGGAGAGTTCCTGCGCAGCCATCCGGAGCATCGCGGCAATGTGAGCCTTCTGCAGATCGCCCCGCCTTCGCGCAGCGATGTGCCCGAATATGCCGAGCTCGACCGTCTTTCCGACGAGGTTGCGGGCAGGCTGAACGCCCAGCTCGGTGAGTTTGACTGGACGCCGATCCGGGTGGTCAAAAAGGCATATTCCCGCAATGCACTCGCCGGCTTCTATCGCCGCGCGGAGGTCGGTCTCGTCACCCCGATGCGGGACGGGATGAACCTCGTCGCCAAGGAATATATCGCCGCGCAGAATCCTGCGGATCCGGGTGTCCTTGTCCTCTCGCGCTTCGCCGGCGCTGCCCAGCAGATGCGCGAGGCCCTGATCGTCAATCCCTACGATACCCATGAGGTGGCGGAAGCGATCCGTACCGCGCTCGCCATGCCGAAGACCGAACGTATTCGGCGTTTCGAGGCGCTTTACGCCACGATTGCCGCGACGGACATCGATTGGTGGGCGCAGCGATATCTCGACGCGTTGGCGGGTGGTGGCGCCGTGTCGAGCGCGGAAGCCGAGCACAAGAAGCCGAGAATCGGAACCCGGCGCCCTGCGCGGGCCGCCGCCGCCATCGCGAAACGGCCACCCCAGGATGCGAAGAGCCGCAAGGTCTCGAAAGGATCACCTCGGAAGCGAAGAGGCCCCGCGGTGCCTCATTTGGCGGTGGTTCAGCCATGAGACCTTGTCCCAATCACGACGAAAACGGTCGAAATCTTGGGGGGATGTTTCGCGGGCTGCTCACAGCCCTTGCCGAATAAGGTCTTTGGTCGCTAGAACGCAGCATGACCGGGTTGGGCGACTCAGGGTCGGACAGGCATCGTATCATCGATGGCTGAGGAGGCGGGCGGAGGGCTGAGATCGATGCGAGGCGCTCTGGGAGGACCGGGCGTTCTGTTGCGCCGCCTCCGCGAGGTTATGGCCGCATCGATCAGCCCGCAGGAACGGCTTGATCGGCTCGTCGTCCTGATCGCCGGCAATCTCGTCGCGGAAGTCTGTTCCGTCTACGTCCTGCGCGAGGACGGCTCGCTCGAACTCTACGCCACCGAAGGCCTCAACCGCGAAGCCGTCCACCTCACGACCATGCGCGCCGGGGAGGGCCTCGTCGGCCTGATCGCGAGTGAGGCCGAGCCCTTGGCGCTCTCGGACGCGCAGGCGCATCCCTCCTTCTCCTACCGGCCCGAGACGGGCGAGGAGGTCTATCGCTCCTTCCTCGGCGTGCCGATCCTGCGTGGCGGCGCCGTGATGGGCGTGCTCGTCATCCAGAACCGGGCCTCGCGCATCTATTCCGAAGAGGAGATCGAGACCCTCCAGACCACCGCCATGCTGATGGCGGAGATGATCGCGGCCGGCGGGCTGAAATCGCTGGCCGCACCCGGCGCCTCCATCGGTCTCGACCGGCCGATCCACGGCGTCGGCGTGATCTTGGCTGACGGCGTCGGCCTCGGGCATGCCGTGCTGCACGAACCCCGTGTCGCGATCAGCAACCTCATCGCCGAAAACCCGGCCGCTGAGGTCAGCCGCCTCGAGGCTGCGATCGGCGAGATGCGCGCCTCGATCGACGAGCTGATCGAGCGTGGCGACGTTGCCCATACCGGCGAGCACCGGGACGTGCTCGAGACTTTCCGGATGTTCGCCCATGATCAGGGCTGGCTGCGCCGGATGCGCGAAGTCGTGCTGACGGGCCTTACCGCGGAGGCGGCGGTCGAGCGCGTCCAGTCCGACACCCGCGCGAAGATGCTGCGCCAGACCGATCCCTATCTGCGGGAGCGGTTGCACGATCTCGACGATCTCGCCAACCGGCTCCTGCGCACCCTTCTCGGCAAAGCCAATGGCGTCGCGCACGAGAAGTTGCCGGAGAACGCAATCCTCGTCGCCCGCTCCATGGGACCCGCCGCGCTGCTCGACTATGAGCGCGCGCATCTGCGCGGCCTCGTCCTGGAGGAAGGCGGCCCGACGAGCCACATCGCCATCGTCGCCCGCGCGCTGGGCATTCCGGCAGTCGGCGAGGTCGCCAATGCGACCGCGCTCGTCCAGGCGGGTGACGCCATCATCGTCGATGGCCAGGCGGGCGAGGTGCAGATCCGTCCGCAGCCCGATGTCGAGAACGCCTACAAGGACAAGGCCCGGCTGCGCGCCCGCAAGCAGAAGCAGTACGAGAAGCTGAAGGAGCTGCCGGCGGCGACCAAGGATGGTGTCGAGATCACCCTGCAGATCAATGCCGGCCTGATCGTCGACATGCCGAACATCGAGGCAACCGCAGCGTCTGGTATCGGCCTCTTCCGCACCGAGCTGCAGTTCATGGTGGCGCAGCACATGCCTACCACCGCCGAGCAGCAGGCGCTCTATGCGGCGGTTCTGGACGCGGCCGGTGCGCTGCCGGTGACTTTCCGCACCCTCGATATCGGCGGCGACAAGGTGCTGCCCTATATGGAGCGGGTCGAGGAGGAGAACCCTGCGCTCGGCTGGCGAGCGATCCGCATCGGGCTCGACAAGCCGCGCCTGCTCAGGGCGCAGCTACGCGCGATGTTGCGTGCTGGCGCTGGGCGCGATCTCAAGATCATGCTGCCGATGGTCGCGACCACGGACGAGTTCCGTCGCGCCCGCGTGATCATCCGCCGCGAGCAGGCGATGCTGGAGAAGCAGGGCGTCGCTCCGCCGCATGATCTGCGCGTCGGCGTGATGGTGGAGGTGCCTTCGCTTCTGTTCGAGTTGCAGGAAATCGCCCGCGAGGCGGATTTCCTCTCGATCGGGACGAACGACCTGATGCAGTTCCTGTTCGCGGCCGACCGCGAGAACAAGCGCGTGGCGGACCGGTTCGATCCGCTCGGTGTCGGTGCGCTCAGGGCACTGCGCCGGATCGTCGATGCGGCGTCGGAAACCAGCTGCCCGGTGACCGTCTGCGGCGAGATGGGCGGCAAGCCGCTGGAGACCATGGCGCTGATCGGGCTCGGCTATCGCGGCTTCTCGATGTCGGCCGCCTCGGTCGGCCCGGTCAAGGCGATGTTGCGTGCGCTCGACGTCCGCAAGCTTCGCGAACGCATGGACTGGATGCTCGCTTCGCCGGAAGGTGCTACCAGCCTGCGCCCGCACCTCGCCGCCTTCGCGGCCGAATTCAAGGTCCCGGTCTAGCGAGGCTGGTCCTCGCACCCGACCTTCTGTTCTTTGTTAGAGTTCTCCGATGTCCCTTCAGCTTCCCCAGGATCGTCTCGACAGCATCGTGGCGCGTCATGCCGCCGCGACGGACGAGATCAACCACGCGAGCGACCCGGTGCGGACCGTCGAATTGGCGAAGGAGCTCTCGGAGCTCGATCCGGTTGTTTCCGCGATCGCTTCCTGGCGCCAGGCGCAGGTCTCGCTGGAGGAGGCTGAGGGACTGATCGCAGATCCCGCGACTGACCCGGAGTTCCGCGATCTCGCCTATGAGGAGCGTGACGCCGCCCGCGCCGAGATCGAGGCGCGCGGCCGCGAGATCCTGATCGCGCTGCTGCCGAAGGATGCGGCCGACGAGCGCGGCGTCATCATCGAAATCCGGGCGGGAACGGGAGGCGATGAAGCCTCGCTCTTCGCCGGTGATCTGCTGCGCATGTATCAGCGCTATGCCGCCCAGAAGGGCTGGAGCATCGACATTCTTTCGGAAAGCGAGGGAACTGTCGGCGGCTACAAGGAAGTCATCGCCGAGATCAACGGCCGCGGCGTCTATGCCAGGCTCAAATTCGAATCCGGCGTTCACCGCGTTCAGCGTGTGCCGGATACCGAGGCGAGCGGGCGCATCCATACTTCGGCGGCGACAGTCGCGACCCTGCCATTGGCCAGTGATGTCGATGTCGTGCTCAATGATGCCGACATCCGCATCGACACGTTGCGCTCCGGCGGCGCGGGTGGCCAGCACGTCAACAAGACGGAATCGGCTGTGCGCCTCACCCATATTCCGACCAATATCGTCGTGCTGGTCCAGGACGAGCGCTCTCAGCACAAGAACAAGGCCAGGGCCTATGAACTGCTGCGCGCCAAACTCTACGACATGGAGCGCCTGCGCGCCGATGCGGAGCGCGCCGCCGATCGGCGTTCGCAGGTGGGCTCCGGCGATCGCTCGGAGCGGATCCGCACCTATAATTTCCCGCAGGGGCGGGTCACCGACCATCGCATCAACTTGACGCTCTACAAGCTCGACGAGATGATGCAGGGTCTCGTTCTCGACGAGATCCTCGATGCTCTGACCGCCGAGCATCAGGCAAGGCTCCTGGCAGAGGAAGGAGCGGCTTAGAGGCCGTTATGGACCATGAGACCGATTTGATGAGGTTTTCACCTCACCCGCAGGGCGCGGCGCTTTTGCGCGACTGCCGTGTCGTTCTTCGTAGCAAACCGAAAGGTTTGCGTCCTCGAACTCCTTGCATTCGCGCAAAATCGCCAGCGTCAAATCGCTCCCATGGTTCATAACAGCCTCTAGGTCCGTGGCGATGAAACCAAATCGCCCGATCGACGTTGGTGACGTATCGACACCAGCAAAGGGGGGAGCCTCCCATGATCAAGACGGTTTCCACGGTTGCAATGGCCAGCCTGATGGCGCTGGCGATGAGCGGAGTCTCGCAGGCTCAGGAGAAGACCTTTCGCAAGATCACCTCCGGCCCGCCAGCGGCCTTGCAGGGGTCGATGACCCAGTCACAGGCGCGCAAGGCCTGCCAGATGGAGATGAAGGGCGCTCGCGAAAGCAAGGCCTCGATCAATACCAAGATGAAGCTGTGCATCGATCAGAAGATGCAGGGCAACAGCTGATCGAAGACGCAACTCTGGCGAGCGCTTCGCCCGCCGGCGTCGATGGGTCAGGGGAGGGCGCCGTGCCGACCGTCAGGGAGGCGCGGCGTCTGCTTGCGCAGCGTCTGATCCAGGCCGGCTCGGAAACCGCCGGGCTCGATGCCCGCCTCCTCGTCGAAGGCAGTCTGGGAGTCGAAAATCCCGACCCCGACATGACCTTGCCGGCAGAGGCGCTTGCCAGGCTGCGCGACTTTGCGGTGCGGCGCATCGCGAGCGAACCGGTCTGGCGCATCCTCGGCGAGCGCGAATTCTGGGGCCTCCCATTCCGGCTCTCGCCCGCGACGCTGGAGCCGCGACCGGACAGTGAGACCATCGTCGAAGCAGCCTTGAAGGAACTGGCTGATCGCCGGGGCGAGGCCCTGAAGCTGCTCGATCTCGGAACCGGAACCGGCTGCCTGCTGATCGCGCTGCTGAGCGAGCTGCCACGGGCGACGGGCATCGGCGTCGATCTGTCGGAGGAGGCCAGCCTGACGGCGGCCGGCAACGCTGCGCTGAACGGGGTGGCCGATCGCGCGCGCTTCCGACAAGGCAACTGGACCGAGGGCCTGAGCGGCCACTTCGACCTGATCCTGTCCAACCCGCCCTATATTCCCTCGGCCGAGATCGCCGGCTTGTCCGTCGAGGTGCGGGAGCATGACCCGTTGCTGGCGCTCGATGGCGGGGAGGATGGGCTGGGGCCTTATCGAATCTTCGCCAGAACCCTGCCCGCTTTGCTGGCGCCGGGCGGCCTCGTCGTCTTTGAGATCGGTGCCGGGCAGGGACCCGATGTCGTCGCGCTGATGCAGGCCGGAGGGCTTGAATTCCGAGGCAGCCGGAACGATCTAGGAGGGCATGAGCGAGCGCTGATCTTCGCGCTCGCCTGAAAATGCACAGGCTTTTGGTCGATTTCACTTGGAGAAGCAGCCAAAAGCCGCTATGCAGCATTTCAGCCGAAGCTGGTGGCGTCAGAGCCGAGCCTCTGGGCAGTTTCCGATCGTACAGGATTTGCTCGAGTTCGGCATCGTTTGCAGGCGTGTTCCTGAAGCGGTGCAGCTGACAAGCCGGGTGGAGCCCCGAAGGCGCGTGGCGCCGATCGGCTCATGGGGTTGAGGCCCCTTTTGGGGCGGGAGCCCCGTTTTGGAAAAGAGCGCGTGAAGACCAGAAACGGCGTATCGCCCCTTCGGGTCAACTCAGTCCGGCACAGCGTCGCAACCCGCTGTGTGTCGCAACGCGCATAACGGCACCACGGTTGCTTTGAGCACAGAAGCGCGAGACAGACGCGAATGAGACCAGGTCAGAACCGGCGTATGCGCGGCCGTAACAACAACGGCAACAACAACGGCAATCGCAAATCTCCCAATCCGCTGCAGCGTAGCTACGAATCAAACGGTCCGGACGTAAAGGTCCGGGGCACGGCGCAGCATGTCGCCGAGAAATATCTGCAGCTTGCACGCGACGCCCAGTCTTCTGGCGATACGGTCGCGGCCGAGAGCTATTTCCAGCACGCCGAGCACTATTATCGCATCCTGCTCGCGGCGCAGGAGCAGATGGCCCAGCAGTTCGGCCACTCCTTCCCGCCGAACCGCGCCTTCGTCGAGGACGCGGATGAGGGTGACGAAGAGGGCGACGAGGAGGCTCAGCCCTTCCAGCCCGGCACGGGGCCGCAGCCCGAGATTCGTGGGCAGAACGGTTATGCCGGCCCGAACGGCTACAACGGCCATGGCGGCCAGCGCACTGAGGGCGAGGGCGGCGAGGGCCAGCAGCAGGGCGGCCAGCGCTTCGATCGCCAGAATCGCCGCGAGCGTTTCAACAATGACCGCCGCTTCGACCGCCAGGATCGCGGTGAGCGTCGCTTCGATCGCAATGCCGAAGGTGGCCAGGGTGGGGCGCCCGGCGGCTATGCACCGCGTCCTGATGCGCCGCGTTCCGACATCCCGGTTGCCGGTGAGGGCTCGGCCGAGGCTGCTCCCGAGCAGGCCCAGGGCGAGCGCCGCTTCGAGCGGAGTGAACGTCCCCAGCGCGAGCGTCGTCCGCGCCGTGAGCGCGAGATCGAGACGGATGCGGGCGAGGATGTCGCCGCCGCCCTACCGTCTTTCCTGACCAACCCCGTGCGCGTCTCGGCGCCGGAGCCGGTCGAGGCAGCACCGGCCGAGCCGGTTGCGGCTCCGGTTGAGGCGGCTGCCGAGGTCGCTGCGGAGCCGGCGCCCAAGCGCACCCGCCGCCGCCGCTCGCCGCGCGAGGTCATGGACGCTCTTGGCTCCGAGACGGATGGGCCGGCCGAGTAAGCCGCGGAATTCGCTGACAGCTTTAAAAAAGGGCCCGTGAGGGCCCTTTTTGTTGGTCTGCGCTCTCAGGCGGTCCCGAGTTCAGCCGGCGCCTCCGCCGGCGTTAGCACGTCGCCTGCCTGCAAGCGCCCGCCCGCGACGATGCGGCAATAGATGCCGCAATCGACATGGCCGTAATTCTGCATCAGCGCCTTCGGGATCTGCATGTCGCGCGCGCCGGTTTCCGGGTCGACATTCGTCGCCGCGCAGCGCTCGATCGGCTTGATCACATGCAGCCGCAGGCCGTCCGGCCCGTCGAGATCGCGGCCCACCAGTTCGTTCTCGGCCCAGGGGGCGAGCCCGCTCACCATCAGATTGCCGCGGAAGCGCAGCGGATCGACCGGCTTTCCCAGCCGTTCTTCGAGATCGGCGACGCTGGCGAGGTTGATGATCGAGACGAATCCCGAGCGGGAATCGGTGAAGCGATAGGTCGAGGGCGCCGTCAGCAGCTTCGGCTCACCACGCAATTCGTCCGGCATGAAGCCCTCGAAGAAGCGTGTGATCGCCGCCCGGCCGTCCTCGCTGGCGGCCGCAGCGCGCAGCACCTCCCGGCCGCCCTCGTCGATGACGAGGTCTCCGCTCGCATCGTCGTAGCGGCTGCGCAGCCGCGCCAGCGACTCGTTGCGCATCAGCATCAGGTACTTGATCTTCGGCTGATGCACCGGCTCGGCCGGGTCGAAGCCGGAGGGGCCATTCTCGATGGCGAAGAGCCGGTCGCCGGGAAAGTAGCCTTCAGTCGGCAGCTCGGCGCCCTGAAGCGGCTCCGGTGAGAGGCCCTTCACAGGGTAACGATAGAGCGTTTCGATGCGCATGGTCCGACCTGAGCAGGCAAAAGGTGGCGGACCATAGCCTTGCCGGCCGGTCCTGACAGATCAAATCTTGTATCTGTTTCGATCAGTCGCTGGCATCGGCCCGAAAAGTGGGAACCGGTTTTCGGGATAGCCGATGCTGCATTACTCGTCCTCGCCATCGCTGACCGAGCGCTGGCAGCCCCAGCCGGCGAGCACGGCATCGGTCTCGTCGGCGACGAAGAAGCGGGCGGCGTCGCGGTCATAGCCTTCCGCCAGCAGGCGTTCGTAGTCGGTATGGACATGGCGCACATGGCTGCCGAGCGCGAGCCAGAGCGCGGTCGAAGGCGGCAGGTCCTTCATATGGCGCCGCTCCGCCAGCGTGATCACCGCCTCCGCGTCGGAGAGCGGAATGCCGGGCGCCAGCGCCCTCAACGCCTTGCGAATCGCCTGCTGTCGCTTGGTCCCGGCCATGCCCGATCTGTGCCTGCCGCTTGCGCCAGGTCAATTGTGGGTCCGCCCCTCTTCCGTTGCGCCAATGCCACACTATCTTGGTGGGCGAGGGGCGGCCCATCGCGGCGCCCCATCCTGATGAAAGGGCAGCGGAACACGTCGCCACGGGGCGCGTTCCGCGGGCGGAGTGACTTGAATGAACATTGAAAAATATACGGATCGCGCGAAGGGCTTTCTCCAGGCGGCACAGACGATCGCGCTGCGCGAGGGGCATCAGCAGTTCACGCCGGAGCATCTGCTCAAGGCGTTGCTCGACGACAACGAGGGCATGGCGGCCGGTCTGATCGACCGGGCCGGCGGGCAGTCGCGTGTCGCGCTGCAATTCGTCGATCAGGCATTGGCGAAGATCCCGAAGGTCTCAGGCGGTTCGGGCGGCCTCAACCTGACGCCGGGCCTGGCGCGTGTCTTCGACACCGCCGAGAAGGCGGCGGAGAAGGCCGGCGATAGCTTCGTCACGGTCGAGCGGCTCTTGCTCGCTCTGGCGATCGAGAAGGACACCGAGGCCGGCAAGGCTCTGTCGAAGGCCGGCGTGACGCCGCAGGCGCTCAACGCCGCGATCGAGGCGATCCGGAAGGGCCGCACCGCCGATTCCGCTTCGGCCGAGCAGGCCTATGACGCGTTGAAGAAATACGCCCGCGACCTCACCGCAGCGGCGCGCGAGGGCAAGCTCGACCCGGTCATCGGCCGCGACGAGGAGATCCGTCGCACCATCCAGGTGCTGTCGCGCCGGACCAAGAACAACCCTGTCCTGATCGGTGAGCCCGGCGTCGGCAAGACCGCCATCGCCGAGGGCCTCGCGCTGCGCATCGTCAATGGCGACGTGCCCGAGAGCCTGAAGGACAAGGAACTGCTCGCCCTCGACATGGGCTCGCTGATTGCGGGTGCAAAATATCGCGGCGAGTTCGAAGAGCGGCTGAAGGCGGTGCTGACCGAGGTCTCCTCCTCGGATGGCGGCGTCATCCTGTTCATCGACGAGATGCACACCCTCGTCGGCGCCGGCAAGACCGATGGCGCGATGGATGCCTCCAACCTGCTGAAGCCGGCGCTCGCGCGCGGCGAGCTGCACTGCATTGGCGCGACCACGCTCGACGAGTACCGCAAATATGTCGAGAAGGACGCGGCGCTGGCGCGGCGTTTCCAGCCCGTCTTCGTCGACGAGCCGACGGTCGAGGACACCATCTCGATCCTGCGCGGCCTGAAGGAGAAGTACGAGCAGCACCACCGCGTTCGCATCACCGACTCGGCGCTGGTTTCGGCCGCGACGCTGTCGAACCGCTACATCACCGACCGCTTCCTGCCCGACAAGGCGATCGACCTCGTCGACGAGGCGTCGGCGCGGCTGCGCATGCAGGTCGACTCCAAGCCCGAGGAGCTGGATTCGATCGACCGCGAGATCGTGCGGCTGAAGATCGAGCAGGAGGCGCTCAAGAAGGAAAACGACGCCGGCTCGAAGGAGCGGCTGAGGCGGCTCGAATCCGAATTGGCCGATCTGGAGACGCGCTCCGACACGATCACGACCAGGTGGAAGGCCGAGAAGGACAAGCTCGGCCAGGCTGCGGAGCTCAAGACCAAGCTCGACAATGCCCGCAACGAGCTCGCCCAGGCGCAGCGCAAGGGCGAGTACCAGCGGGCGGGCGAGCTCGCTTATGGCGAGATTCCGCAGCTTGAGAAGCGGCTGGCCGAGATCGAGGAGAAGGGCGAGAGCGCCGGCATGGTCGAGGAGGCGGTGACGCCGGACCATGTCGCGGCGGTCGTCTCGCGCTGGACCGGCGTGCCCGTCGACAAGATGCTCGAAGGCGAGAGGGAGAAGCTGCTCCGCATGGAGGAGGTTCTGGCCTCCCGCGTCGTCGGGCAGCGTGAGGCGGTGGAGGCGGTCTCGACCGCTGTCCGCCGGGCGCGCGCCGGCCTGCAGGACCCGAACCGTCCGATCGGCTCCTTCATGTTCCTCGGCCCCACCGGCGTCGGCAAGACGGAGCTGACCAAGGCGTTGGCTTCGTTCCTGTTCGACGACGACACCGCGCTCGTGCGCATCGACATGTCCGAATACATGGAGAAGCACTCGGTCGCCCGGCTCATCGGCGCGCCTCCCGGCTATGTCGGCTATGAGGAGGGCGGGGCGCTGACGGAGGCGGTGCGCCGCCGGCCCTATCAGGTCGTGCTCTTCGACGAGATCGAGAAGGCGCATCCGGACGTGTTCAACGTCCTGCTGCAGGTTCTCGACGACGGACGCCTGACCGACGGTCAGGGCCGCACAGTCGATTTCCGCAACGTGCTGATCATCATGACCTCGAACCTCGGTTCGGAGTTTCTGGTGAACCAGCCCGAGGGGCAGGACAGCGATGCGGTTCGCGACGAGGTCATGGGCGTGGTCCGCCATGCCTTCCGGCCGGAGTTCCTGAACCGGATCGACGACATCATCCTGTTCCACCGCCTGCGGCGGCAGGACATGGGCGCGATCGTCGATATCCAGATGGCCCGCCTGCAGAAGCTTCTGGTTGATCGCAAGATCACGCTCGAGCTCTCCAAGGAGGCGCGCGAGTGGCTGGCGGACAAGGGCTACGACCCTGCTTATGGCGCGCGTCCGCTCAAGCGCGTCATCCAGAAGTCGGTGCAGGATCCGTTGGCTGAAGCCATCCTCGCCGGCGAGATCGTCGACGGCGAGACGGTTCCGGTCACCGTCGGGCCGGGATCGCTGATGCTGGGCGATATCGCGGCCGTGAAGGAGAAGCGGCCGGCGGGCGTCGCGCTGAACTGACGTGGCGAAGCCGCGTCATCCTCGGGCGCCGCGCAGCGGCGACCCGGGGATCTCGTTGAGAGATGCTCGGGTCAAGCCCGAGCATGACGGGCGCAAGGCGCCCGTCACCGCCGCTTCAGCAGAAACACCGCCTGCGCGCCGAACAGGTTCCAGAACCACCAGGGCGCGTTGACGCCGACCTTGCCGCCGGCGGCGTCGAGCGCCACGGCGCGTTCCTTCTTGGCGCCGATCTGGTCGCAGAGCGCGACGAAGTCGCGGATCGTGCAGAAATGGATGTTGGGCGTGTCCCACCACGAATAGGGCAGGGCGTCCGTCACTGGCATCCGCCCCTGGAAGAACACCTGGCTGCGCATCCGCCAGTGCCCGAAATTCGGGAAGGAGACGATGGCGTGCCGGCCGATGCGCAGCATCTGCTCCAGTACGAGTCGCGGATTGCGCGTCGCCTGGATCGTCTGGGACAGGATGACATAGTCGAAGGAATCGTCGGGATAGTCGGCGAGGTCGGTATCGGCATCGCCCTGGATCACCGAAAGCCCCCGCGCCACGCAACCGGCGACGCCTTCGCGCGAAAGCTCGATGCCGCGCGCATCGACCCTGCGGGTGTCGGCGAGCAGGGCCAGCAGCGCGCCATCGCCACAGCCGACATCGAGCACGCGCGTGCCTGGCATCACCATCTCGGCGACGAGTCTGAGGTCGATGCGATTGGTCTGGTTGTCGGGAAGGCTCATGGCGCTACCTGCCCCCTCTCCCCCTGCGGGAGAGGGTTGGGGTGAGGGGTCTCGCGACAGAAGTCGCTGGCGAATGGTGTTGGAGCGTTGCGCGACCCCTCATCCGGCCGCTGCACGGCCACCTTCTCCCGCAGGGGGAGAAGGGAAGGGCGCAGTTGCGCGGGGAATACCATCAAAGCCCCCGTGCCCGTGCTGCTGCGCCGATGAAGCCGCGCGTCGTGGCGAAGAGGTTGGGCTCTTCCAGCAGGAAGGCATCGTGCCCCTTGTCGCTCTCCAGCTCGACGAAGGAGACCGAGGCGCCGGCCGCATTGAGCGCATGTACGATCGCGCGGGAATCGGCGGTGGGGAACAGCCAGTCCGAGGTGAAGGACGCCACGCAGAAGCGCGTCTTCGTGCCCGTGAAGGCACGCGCCAGCCCGCCGTCATGGTCGGCTGCGAGGTCGAAATAATCCATCGCCCGCGTGACGTAGAGATAGGAATTGGCGTCGAAACGCTCGACGAAGCTCAGCCCCTGATGGCGGAGGTAACTTTCCACCTGAAAGTCCGCATCGAAGGAGAAGGTCGGTGCCTCCCGGTCCTGCAGCTTGCGGCCGAACTTGCGGTGCAGCGCCTGCTCCGAGAGATAGGTGATATGCGCGCCCATCCGCGCCACCGAAAGCCCCTTGGCCGGGCGCGTGCCCTCTTCGAGATAGCGCCCCTGCCGCCAGTCGGGATCGGCCATCACCGCCTGCCGGCCAACCTCATGGAAGGCGATGTTCTGGGCCGAGTGCTTGGCGCCGGTCGCCAGCGGCAGCGCCGAGAACACGCGGCTCGGATAGCTCGCCGCCCACTGCAGCACCTGCATGCCGCCCATCGAACCGCCTGCGACGCAGAACAGCGTCTCGATGCCGAGCGAGTCGACCAGCGCGGCCTGCGCCCGCACCATGTCGCGGATGGTGACGACCGGGAAGGACAGGCCCCAAGGCTTGCCGGTTGTCGGGTTGGTCGAGGCCGGCCCGGTCGTACCGGTGCAGCCGCCGACGACGTTCGCGCAGATCACGAAGAAGCGCTCGGTGTCGATCGGCTTGCCCGGTCCGATCATCGCGGTCCACCAGCCGCTCTTGCCGGTGATCGGGTTGCGGCTAGCGACATACTGGTCGCCAGTCAGGGCATGGCAGACCAGGATCGCGTTCGACTTGTTGGCGTTGAGCTCGCCATAGGTCTGGTAGGCGATCTGCCAGTGGTCGAGCACCACGCCGCAATCCATCAGCAGCGGCGTGTCCGGTCCGAAGCGTGCGACCGGGCTCGAAGGCTCGTTTGCCTCCTTCTGCGGATCGGCCAGGCTAGGGGAGAGATCGCTCATTTCGTCCGCTTCGACAGAGTGATTTGTCTTGCCGGTCCAGGCGTTCGGAAAATCGAACTCTAGCGATGCCGCGTGAAAGCAGCGCTGTCAACGCGGGACTGCGCAGCCGGCTTTGCCAAGGCCGCGTTGGAGCGCTAAGGAGCGTGGCCTTGCCGGAAAGCGCGTTCTTGCCATGACCGAAGCCGCCCCCACGACCCTCGCCGATCTGCGTGCAGAGATCGATCGTATCGACAGCGAGATGCATGCGCTGCTGATGGAGCGCTCGCAGATCATCGAGACGCTGATTTCCGTCAAGAAGACGCAAGCCTCCGGCTCCGCCTTCCGCCCCGGCCGCGAGGCCGACATGATGAAGCGCCTTGCGCTGCGCCATAAGGGGCTCTTGCCGCTCGACACGGTCGAGAGCATCTGGCGGATCATCATTGCCACCTTCACCTATGTGCAGGCGAATTACTCGGTGCATGCCGATGTCTCCGGCGGCGACCCGGCGATGCGCGATTCCGCCCGCTTCCATTTCGGCTTCACCGTGCCCTTCGTTCCGCATGAGGATGCCCGTGCCGTCATTCGCGCCGTGGCCGAGTCCGCCGGCGATCTCGGTATCTTCCGCATGGACCAGGGCGCCAGCGCCGGCATCTGGTGGCGCGACCTGATCGGGCCGGACAGGCCGAAGATCATCGCGCGCCTGCCCTTCATCGAGCGCCCGGACCATCCGGCCGGCACGCCGGTCTACTGCATCGCCAAGCCGCTGACCGACGCGGCTGTGCGCGAGATCGTGCTCTACGCCGCCCGCGTCGAGCGCTGGTCGGAAACACTGCGCCACGGCCTCGCCGAGCATCTGGCCGAAGTCTCGGCCTCGGCAGCGGACGGCTCGCATCTGTCGCTGCTGGTCGCGGCCTCCGGAGAGGTCGATCAGGCCGCGATCCGCAATGCGCTGGCGCCGGCCGGCCTCAGTGACTTCTCGGAAGTCGGCAGCCACGCCGCTCGTTTCTCTGTCAAATCCGCCCGTTCGTGACCTTTATGAATTTCCCTTGATCCTCTGACGTCATCCCGGACGAGCGAAGCGAAGATCCGGGATCCATCGTAGAGTGCGGCGCCCTCCGATGGATCCCGGATCTCCCTCTGGTCGCCCGGAATGACGATGCGGATATGAACCGAAAGACCAAAAGATGACCGCCTCCCGCCCCACCCCGCGTCCCGGTGTCCTCGACATCGAGGCCTATGTCCCCGGTAAGTCCGCAGCGCCTGCCGGCGTGAAGCTGCACAAGCTCTCCTCCAACGAGACGCCGCTCGGCCCGAGCCCCAAGGCGGTCGAGGCCTTCCAGAGCCTTGCGAGCAAGCTGGAGTTCTATCCGGACGGCTCCTCGAACAAGCTGCGCGCCGCGATTGCCGGCCGCTACGGCCTCGATCCCGCCCGCATTCTCTGCGGCACCGGCTCCGATGAATTGCTGCAGCTCATCACCAAGGCCTATCTCGGCGACGGCGACGAGGGCGTCTTCACCGAGCACGGCTTCCTCGTCTACCGCATCGCCATCCTCGCCGCCGGCGGCAAGCCCGTCGTCGTCAAGGAGAAGAACTATACGGCCGATGTCGACGCCATCCTCGCGGCGGTGACGCCGAAGACGAAGATCGTCTTCCTGGCCAACCCCAACAACCCGACCGGCACCTATCTGCCGTTCGACGAGGTCAAGCGCCTGCATGCCGGCCTGCCGTCGAACGTTCTGCTCGTGCTCGACGCGGCCTATGCCGAATATGTCCGCCGCAACGACTACGCGTCGGGCCTCGAACTCGTGGCCGAGAGCGAGAACGTCGTGATGACCCGCACTTTCTCGAAGATCTATGGCCTCGCCAATCTGCGCATCGGCTGGCTCTACGCGCCGGCCCATATCGTCGATGCGCTCGACCGCATCCGCGGCCCCTTCAACGTCAACGGCGCCGCGATCGAGGCGGGCGCTGCCGCCGTTGCCGACGAGGCTCATGTCGCCGCCGCGATCGAGCACAATGAGAAGTGGCTGGCCTGGACGACGGCCGAGCTGGAGAAGCTCGGCCTCACTGTCACGCCCTCGGTCGGCAACTTCATCCTGATCCATTTCCCGAAGACGCCGGGCAAGACGGCGAAGGAGGCCGACGCCTTCCTGACCCAGCGCGGGCTCATCCTGCGCGCCGTCGCCTCCTATGGCCTGCCGGATGCGCTGCGCATGACCATCGGCTCCGAGGAGGCGAACCGCCTCGTCGTCGCCGCGCTCGCAGACTTCCTCGCCGGCAAGGCCTGACGCGGATGGCGGAGAGCTTCGCACCGCGCCGCAGTGAGCCGGTCTTCGGCCGTCTCGCCATCATCGGCATCGGGCTGATCGGCTCCTCGATCGCGCGGGCGGCGAAGGAGCTGAACCTCGCCGGCACGATCGTGCTGTCGGATCGCGACGAAACTGTTCGCCAGCGCGCCCGCGAGCTCGGCCTCGGCCATGCCGTTGCCGAAACGGCGGCCGAAGCGGCGCGCGATGCCGACCATATCGTCCTCTGCGTGCCCGTGGGCGCCTGCGGGGCGGTCGCGGCCGAGATCGCTTCCGAATTGAAGCCGGGCGCGATCCTCTCCGATGTCGGCTCGGTCAAGGGCTCGGTGGTCGATGCGGTCCTGCCGCATCTGCCGGAGGGCGTCTCCTTCGTGCCGGCTCATCCGGTCGCGGGCACCGAGAATTCCGGCCCCGATGCCGGTTTCCCGAGCCTTTTCCTCAACCGCTGGTGCATCCTGACGCCGCCGGAAGGCACGGACCCCGCCGCGGTCGCGAAGACCCGCCAGCTCTGGGAGGGGATGGGCGCACTCGTCGAGGTGATGAGCGCGCAGCATCACGACCTCGTGCTCGCCATCACCAGCCACCTGCCGCATCTGATCGCCTACAACATCGTCGGCACGGCCGAGGATCTCGAGGCGGTGACGCAATCCGAGGTGATCAAGTTTTCCGCCGGCGGTTTCCGCGACTTCACCCGCATCGCCGCCTCCGACCCGACGATGTGGCGCGACGTCTTCCTGCACAACAAGGAGGCGGTGTTGGAGATGCTCGGCCGTTTCAACGAGGACCTCGCGTTGCTCACCCGCGCCATCCGCTATGGCGATGGCGAGACGCTGCACAAGCACTTCACCCGCACCCGCGCCATCCGTCGCGGTATCGTTGCGCTCGGCCAGGAGAAGCCGGAGACCGAAAAGCTGCGCAAGGATTGAAAAGGCGCAGATGCCTGTGGTGAGCAGCGGTTGCGGCTTGCCAAGCACCCCGCCTGCTGTTACAGCGCCACCCGTTGCCGCAATAGCTCAGCTGGTAGAGCACCTCATTCGTAATGAGGGGGTCGGGGGTTCGAATCCCTCTTGCGGCACCACTTTCATATTCGCCCACGTTCGCTGACGTTCGTAAACCGGCCAAAACGGCCGGTTTTTTCGTATTTGGCGGATTGCCCGCCCATCGCGCTGCGCCGGTGCTTATTTCCTCGCGGAGCGGGCTCGGATCGCTGCCTCGTCGGCCGCCTGTTGGCGCTTGAAGGCATTGATGTTCTCCTGGGCCGCGCGCATGTTTTCGGCTGCACGCCCGTCTTGCATCATGTCGTGCCCCTCTTGCAGAGCATCCATGGCGCATCCCGCCGTGCGATTGCAGGCCGTCGCCGGCTGCGAACCGGCCGACAGGAAAATGGCTGCGCCAGCCGCCGCTATTCCGGCAAGAATGAGCATTTTTCTATCCATGTGACGAGCTCCACGCTGAAGCATTGAACAACGTCTGAGGCGCGTCCGGCCCGCACATGGCTGCACGCAACCAAGACGCGCGCCATGACCTTTCGTCATGGGGCTGAAAAAATGCTGATTGATCTAACGAATACTCCCATCCCGAAAGGCCGGAACCTGTCCCCAAGGACAATACGCGGTCTTCTCTCGTTGTGCTGAATTTGGCGGCCGGCAGGCGCCATACGGATCTTGCAGCCCGAGGGAAGGATTCACGATGGCCTCTCCAGTTCAGGAATCGCGCAGCATCGATCACTTCTTCTCGGCACCCTCCGGTCGAACCGACCGCTGGCGAGATCTCCACGCCGCGGCGCGTTCCTGGTCGAAGGGCGGCAAGAGCCGTCGCGTGGTCGAGATTGCGCTCAATGAACTCGGCGTCATCGAGGAGTTCCATGCATTCCCGGGGGCGGAGCTGCTCGCAACCCTGCGAGGCTTCCTGCAGAACGACGACGCGAACGGTTTCCTGTCGCTCGCCAAGCGCATCTCGCTCGCGATCATCACGGGCAACTACAAGCACGATGCGAAGGAATGGCAGTCGACCGATCTCTCGCTGGCGGAACCGGTGGATGTCATCCCGTCATCGCTGGGGGACAACGCGGCGTACCGTCCCTATTTCGAGATGCTGCTGGTGACGCCGGCCCCGGCGGGCCGTTGGCCGCATATCGCGGCCGAGTTCCGTCGCCTGAGACGCCCCGAGGACGCGTTCGTCTACGAAGCGGTGCTGGTCGGCAGCCTGGAGGATGCGATCTGCGCAGCCGTGCTGAACCCGAACATCGCCGCTGTCGCCATCTACGAAGGCTTTGCGCTGAGGTCCCGGCACGACGCTCCGATCCTGCGCAGCGTCCTCGCCGCGCAGCAGCCGTTCCTCGACAAGGCTGATGAAGCCGACATGGCCCTGCGCCTCGCCGCCGGACTGAAGGCGATCCGGCCCGAGCTCGACATCTACCTGCTCTCCGATCGGCGCGTCGAGAAGCTGGCGGGCGATCCGCGCGCCGCGATGATCCGCCGCGTGATGTACCAGGTCGAGGAGCCGCTCGAACTGCATCTGTCGGTGCTGGAGGGAATCAAGGCGCGTTACGACACGCCCTTCTTCGATAATCTCAAGCTCTATGCGCAAAGGCCGGTCGCCACCTTCCATGCGCTGCCCATCGCGCGCGGCAAGTCGGTGTTCCGCTCGCCCTGGATCCGCGACATGGGCCAGTTCTACGGCATCAATCTCTTCCTTGCGGAGAGCAGCGCCACCACGGGCGGCCTGGATAGCCTGCTGGAGCCTACCGGCAACATCAAGCGCGCCCAGGAGATGGCGGCGCGCGCCTTCGGCGCCGACCACGTCTTCTTCGTGACCAATGGCACCAGCACCTCGAACAAGATGGTTTTGCAGGCGCTGATCGCGCCCGGCGACATCGTCATCCTCGACCGCAACTGCCACAAGTCGCACCATTACGGCCTGGTGCTGAGCGGCGCGCAGCCCGTCTATGTCGAGGCGTTCCCGATGACGGAATACTCGATGTACGGGGCGGTGCCGCTGCGCACCATCAAGAAGGCCCTGCTCGATCTGAAGGCGGAAGGCCGCCTGGATCGCGTCAAGATGGTCGACCTGACCAACTGCACCTTCGACGGCCATATCTACAACACCCGGCGCGTGATGGAGGAATGCCTTGCCATCAAGCCGGACCTGATCTTCCTCTGGGACGAGGCGTGGTTCGGCTTCGCGCGCTGGTCGCCCTTCCTGAGGCCGCGAACGGCGATGGGGGCGGCGGCCGACATCGAAGCCTGGATGGAGGGCCCGGAAGCCGTCGACAGCTATGAGCGGCAGCGCAAGGAACTCGGCGCGGCGCCGTCCGTCGAAACGTTGCTGGACACGCGCCTGATTCCCGATCCGCGCGCTGTCCGGCTGCGTGTCTACCAGACCAACTCGACCCATAAATCCATGTCGGCGATCCGGCAGGGATCGATGGTGCTGGTCCGGGACGTCGACTTCCACAAGGTCGAGGCGCAGTTCCACGAAGCGGTCTTCACCCATGCCTCGACCAGCCCGAACCAGCAGCTGATCGCCAGTCTCGACGTCGCCCGCCGGCAGATGGAGCTTGAGGGCTACGGGCTGGTGATGAACGCGATCGAGGTGGCGCTCGACATCAGGCGTGAGATCGCCATCCACCCGCTGATCTCCAAATACTTCAAGATCGTCGGGGCCGACGGAATGGTGCCCGCTCAGTACCGCACCAGTGGCTTCGTCGACTTCCTTGCGCCCGAGACGCGGTGGGACGATCAGCTGCGCAGCATGCGCGAGGATGAATTCTGCCTCGACCCGACGCGCATGACGCTGGTCTGCGGCACGGCGGGCTTCGACGGCACGTCGTTCAAGGGTTTGCTGGCTTCCGAGTACAACATTCAGGTCAACAAGACCTCGCGCAACTCGGTCCTCATCCAGTCCAACATCAACAATACACGCAGCGACGTGGCGTTGTTGATCAGCGTCCTGCTCAAGATCTGCAACGAGATCGAGACGCGCCTGCGTCAGGGCGGCGAAGGCGAACGCCGGGTCTTCGAGGCCCGTGTGCGCAGCCTGATGAAGGATGTGCCCGAACTCCCGGACTTCAGCCGCTTTCACGAGGCGTTTCGCGGCGATGCCGGCAAGAATACGCCGGAAGGCGATATCCGCACGGCGTTCTTCTCTGCCTATGCCGAGGACAAATGCGAATATCTGCCGATCGACAGCCCCGAATGCGACCGTCGCATCGACAAGGGCCCGGCGCTCATCTCGGCCAATTTCGTCATCCCCTACCCACCGGGCTTCCCGATCCTGGTGCCGGGCCAGGTCGTGACGCATGAAACGATCACCTTCATGCGCAAGCTCGATGTGAAGGAAATCCACGGCTACGAGAAAGCAAAGGGTCTCAAATTGCTGAGGCCGGACGCGCTTTCCGGCAAGAAAGATGTGAGTTCAGAAAAGGATCAGAAGAAGCCGCGAGCAGCCTAGCTGTTCGTCGCTCCTGCCTGCCAGCAACTGGGGGATTGCGATGTTCGACTGGTTCGTTGCCACCCTGAGAAGCTACCCGGAGATCTCGCTCTTCCTGTCGCTGGCGATCGGATACTATGTCGGCGGCTTCGCCTATAAGGGCTTCAGCCTGGGCGCGGTGACCTCGACCTTGATTGCCGCGGTCATCATCGGCCAGCTCGGCATCACGATCTCGCCCAATGTGAAATCGACCTTCTTCCTGCTCTTCCTGTTCGCGGTTGGCTACGGCGTCGGGCCGCAATTCGTTCGCGGCATCGCCAAGGATGGAGCGCCGCAGGCGATCTTTGCGGTCGTCGTCACCGTCTTCTGCCTCGCGGTTCCCGTCGTGATCGCGAAGATCGCCGGCTACCATCCGGGTTACGCCGCCGGTCTCTATGCCGGATCGCAGACGATCTCGGCCTCGATGGGCCTGGCGACCGACGCCATCAATCGCCTCGGGCTGTCGGCAGAGCAAACCAAGGAATATCTCGATGCGATGCCGGTCGCCTATGCGGTCACCTACATCTTCGGCACCGTAGGCTCGGCCGTCATTCTCGCGCAGCTCGGTCCAAAGCTGCTCGGTATCGATATCGCCAAGGCCTGCAAGGACTACGAGGCCCGGCTCGGCGGCGGCAAGGAAATCGGCGGCCCCGGTTCGGCCTGGCGGCGCTTCGAACTCCGCGCCTTTCGCCTGCGCGAGGGCGCCAGGGTCGCCGGCATGCGCGCGGCGGAAGCCGAGGCCCTGGTGCCGGACGCCCGCGTTTTCGTCGAGCGCATCCGCCGCAATGGCGTCATCGAGGATGCGACCGCCGACACAATCCTGCGGGACGGCGACATCATCGCTCTCGCCGGTCCGCGCGAGACGCTGGTCAATCTGATCGGCCAGAATGCCGAGGAGGTCGAGGACCCCGAGCTGCTCGACCTGAAGGCCGAGGGCGTCGACATCTACGTCACCAGCAAGGATGTCGACGGCAGGACGCTGACCGAGCTCTCCCGCATGCCGACCGCGCGCGGCGTGTTTCTACGCAAGATCGTCCGCGGCGCGACCGCCGTCAGCATCCCGATCCTGCCGGACACGGTCATTCATCGCGGCGACATCCTGACCGTTGTCGGCCGCACCCAGGACATCGCCGCCGTCGCAAAGACCATCGGCCATCCGGATCGCCCGAGCGATGTCGCCGATGTCGCCTTCATCGGCGGTGCCATCACGCTCGGTGCGCTCATCGGCGCGCTCGTGTTCAAGGTGGGAGGTGTCCCGCTGACGCTGTCGACGGCCGGCGGCGCGCTGATTTCCGGCCTCGTCTTCGGTTGGCTGCGGTCGGTGCGCCCGGTCTTTGGCCGTATCCCGAGTTCGACCGTTTGGTTCATGAATTCGGTCGGCCTCAACATGTTCATCGCGGTCGTCGGCATCTCGGCCGGCCCTGGCTTCGTCAAGGGCCTGCAGACGCAGGGCGTCGGCCTCTTTCTCTGGGGCGCGCTGGCGACGGCCATCCCGCTGATCCTGGCGATGTTCGCCGGCAAATACGTGTTCCGGTTCGATCCGGCGATCCTGCTGGGCGCTTGCGCCGGCGCCCGCACCACGACGGCTGCACTCGGAATGATCTGCGAGACCGCCGGCAGCCAGGTCCCGGCGCTCGGCTACACCGTGACCTATGCGGTCGGGAACACGCTTCTGACGATCTGGGGCATGGTGATCATCATCCTGCTGACCTGAGCAAGCGAGACGCGAACCGTTCGATTTCAGTTTCTGACCGGGAGTTTGTCATGGATCCTGTCACTCTGCGGAGCTTCGAGAAACTCAGCCCCTTCGAGATCAAGGACGAGCTCATCCGCCTCGCCAAGCTGACGGCGCAGACCTCTTCGATCGCGCTGCTCAACGCCGGCCGCGGCAATCCGAACTGGGTGGCGACGACCCCGCGCGAAGGCTTCTTCCTGCTCGGGCAATTCGCGATCACCGAAAGCCGCCGCGTGATGAGCAAGCCCGCCGGCATCGGCGGCATGCCCAAGGCCGACGGCATCGCCGCACGGCTTGAGGATTGGCTGGCCACGCACAAGGATTCCCCCGGCGCCACCTTCCTCAGTGACATGGTCGCCTTCGCGGTGAAGAGGTTCGACTTCAAGCCCGACGCCTTCGTCCACGAGCTGGTCGACTCGATCATCGGCGACAACTATCCGGTGCCGGACCGCATGCTCGTCCACAACGAGCGCATCGTGCACGAATACCTGATGTGGGCGATGTGCGGCGAGCCGCGCCCGTCCGGGCAGTTCGACCTCTATGCCGTCGAGGGCGGCACGGCGGCGATGTGCTACATCTTCAAGTCGCTGAAAGCCAACCGGCTGCTGAATCCCGGCGACACGATCGCCCTGGCGACGCCGATCTTCACCCCCTATCTCGAAATGCCGCATCTCGAGGATTACGGCCTTAACGTCGTCAGCGTCGCGGCGCCGCAGGAGAACCGCTTCCAGTTCACCGACGAGGAGCTGAAGAAGCTCGAGGATCCGAAGGTCAAGGCCTTCTTCGTGGTCAATCCCGGTAATCCCTATGCCGTCGCGCTGAGCGAGGAGACGATCGCCAAGATCGTCAAGCTGGTCGAGACGAAGCGCCCCGATCTGCTGCTGCTGACCGACGATGTCTACGGAACCTTCGTGAAGGGCTTCCGCGGCCTGCTCGGCGCTCTCCCGCGCAATACGATCGGCGTCTACTCCTACTCCAAGTATTTCGGCTGCACCGGCTGGCGGCTCGGTGTCATCGCTATCCACCGCGACAACATCTTCGACAAGGCGATCGCGAGCCATCCGGAAAAGATCCTGACGGCGCTCGATACGCGCTACGGACCGCTCACGCTGAAGCCGCGCGAGATGAGGCTGATCGACCGCATCGTCGCCGACAGCCGCGACATCGCCCTCAATCACACCGCCGGTCTTTCGCTTCCGCAGCAGGTGATGATGTCGCTGTTCTCGCTCTCGGAGATGATGGACGAGGCCAAGCTCTACCAGAAGACCTGCATGGAAATCGTGCATTCCCGCGCCCAGAGGATGATCGAGGGCTTGGGCATCGACGTGCCCGATAATCCGCTTCACGACCGCTATTACGGCCTGGTCGATTTCGAGTTCTGGGCCAACAAATATGTCGGCCCCGAGGTGGTGGCCTATATGAAGGAGCATATCCACCCGCTCGACATCGTGTTCCGGCTGGCCGAGGACCATGGCATCGTGCTGCTGAACGGAGGCGGCTTCTCCGCCCCGGACTGGTCGGTGCGGGTCTCCTTCGCCAATCTCGACGACGAGGTCTACGGCCAGATCGGCCGCGCCACGCGCGCGGTGGCTCGTGGCTATCGGCAGGCCTTCGACGCCTACAATCTCGCACTCAAACAGAAATCCTGACGAGGCGGCCCCGATCGCAGATCAGCGCCCGGGACTCCTTCGGCCGAATGCCTGACGATAGCTGCGGGGCGGGGGCATGAGTTTCGTCGTCGATGCATTGCGCGGCAATCCCGAGCTCGCGATCTTCCTGACCATCGCCCTAGGCTTCCTGATCGGCCGGGTGAAGATCGGCAGCTTCAGCCTCGGAACCGTGGTCGGCTGCCTGTTGGCCGGCGTCCTGATCGGCCAACTCGACATCAAGGTGCCTCCTGCCGTGAAGGCGGTCTTCTTCGACCTGTTCCTGTTCACGACCGGCTACAAGGTCGGGCCGCAGTTCTTTCGCGCTCTGAAGCGCGATGCGATCCCGCAGGTCGCCCTGACCGTCGTGCTCTGCGTCACCTGCCTGCTGACGGCATGGGGCTTCGCCAAACTGCTTGGCTACGACGTCGGCACGGCCGCCGGCCTGCTCGCCGGCGCCTTCTCGGAATCGACCGTGATCGGAACCGCGGGCGAGGCGATCCAGCGCCTCAATCGTCCCCAGTCCGAACGGACGGCGCTGGTCAACAACATCCCCGTTGCCTATGCGGTCACCTATCTCGTCGGCACCGCATCCCTGGTCTGGTTCCTGCCGAAGATCGGCCCCAGGCTGATGGGCATCAATCTGAAGGAGACCGCGGCCGAGATGGCCGCGCAATCAACGGGATCGGTCAGCGAGGTCGAGGGCGTGGTCTCTGCCGCGCGTCTGTTCGACGTACGGACCTATCGCGTTGCCAATGAGCAGTTCATCGGCAAGACGGTCGCCGAAATCGAAGCGCTTCCTCGCGTCGCCCGCGCCTATCTGCTGCGCGTCCGTTCGAGCGGCTCCGTGCGGGAGCCCGAACCCGGTCTCGTGATCCGCGCGGGCGATGTCGTCGCCGTCATGGCGCGGCAGGAGGTCCATGCCCAGCACGGCGACCTGATCGGCCCGGAAGTCAGCGACCCCAGCCTTCTCGACATCCCCATCGAGTCGCTCGACGTCGTGCTGACCAACCGCTCTCTCGATGGGCGGAGTTTGGCGGATCTCGCGGGCCGGGAGTTCGCCCGCGGCGTCTTCCTCGCCAAGCTGATGCGCGCCGGCCTCGCCATGCCGATCAAACCGGAAAGCCAGGTCAATCGCGGTGACGTCCTCTCTCTCATCGGACCTCTATCGGCTGTCGAGCGTGCGGCGGAGAAACTCGGCTACCCCGACAGGCGGACATCGGCGACGGACATGGTTTTCGTCGGGCTCGGCATCTTCCTGGGCGGTCTCGTCGGGCTCCTGAGCGTCGTCATCGGCGGTATTCCGTTGACGCTGACCGCCAGTGGCGGCGCACTGATCATGGGGCTGGCCTTCGGCTGGCTGCGGTCGGCCTATCCCTTCTTCGGCCGCATACCCGAGCCGGCGATCTGGATTTTCGATACGCTGGGCTTATGCATGTTCATCGGCATTGTCGGCCTCGGCGCAGGGCCGAGCTTCATCTCCGGTCTAAAAGCGACCGGCCTCAGCCTGGTCGGTGTCGGTTTGGTCTCGGCCCTGCTTCCGCATACGCTGGGCATCCTCTTCGGGCGTTATGTCCTGAAGATGAATCCTCTCATCGTACTCGGTGCCTGCGCGGGGGCGGGAACGATCACGGCAGCCCTCAGGGCCATTCAGGACGAAGCCCAGAGCAGCGTCCCCGCTCTGGGCTACACGGTGCCCTATGCGATCGGAAACATTCTCCTGACCGCCTGGGGACCGATCCTGGTCGCGTTGATGGCCAGGTAAGCCCCGCTCCGTGCCGGCCCTGCTTTTGTCAGGCGAAGCGCTTTGCCCCGGCGACGCAGAGGACCACCACGCCGGTCGCCGCGATCATCGTCCAGGCGATGGGCTCATGCAGCAGCAGGCCAGCGAGCAGGAGGCCGAAGAAGGGCTGCAGGAGCTGGAGCTGGCCGACGCCGGCGATGCCGCCGAGCGCCAGCCCGCGATACCAGAACACGAAGCCGACCAGCATGCTGAAGACCGAGACATAGGCCAGGCCGAGCCAGGCGGGCGTCCCGATCCCCTGCCAGGATGCCGGCAGGAACAGCAGCGTCAGCAGGGCCATCGCCGGCAGCGACAGCAGCAGCGCCCAGGAGATCACCTGCCAGCCGCCGAGCCGGCGCGAAAGCGCGGCACCTTCGGCATAGCCGAGCCCGCAGAGCAGGATGGCAGCGATCATCAGCAGGTCACCGATCATTGAGCCGCCCTCGCTATGAGCCAGCGCGAAGCCGGCAACGGTCGCAGCGCCAAGCACGGAGAACAGCCAGAAGGCCGGCTTCGGCCGCTCGCCGGCACGCATCACGCCAAACAGCGCCGTCGCCAGCGGCAGCAGGCCGACGAACACGATCGAGCGGGCCGCGGCGATGTGCTGCAGCGCCAGCGCCGTCAGTAGCGGAAACCCGACCACGACGCCGAGCGCGACGATGGCGAGCGGACCGAGATCGGAGCGTTCCGGCCGCTTCTGGCGCAGCAGGACAAGGAAGGCGGCGCCCAGCAGCGCCGCGATCACCGCGCGGGCGGAGGTGAGGAACAGCGGCGAGAAGCCGGCGATCGCGACGCGCGTCGCCGGCAGCGAGCCGCTGAAGATCAGCACGCCGATGAGGCCGCTGCCCCATCCCTTGCCGGCCCAGTCCTGCTGCATCGTCGTTGCCTTGTTCTGCATCTTCGCAGAGCTAGGTGGTTCGTGCTCGCCGGGACAGCGACAATCCGATACGTTCGTGGCGAACTGTATGGGTATGGCTATCATGACAGTTTTAGACCCGGGCGAAATCGACGGCGGGCAGGGGCGGACGGCGGCGGTGATGGCCGCCATTCGGGGCAAGCTCGCGGCAAGGTCCCTGGCGCCTGGCGACCGGCTGCCGTCGATCCGCCGTTTCGCCGCGACAATGCAGGTTTCGCCGTCCACCGTGGTCGAGGCTTATGATCGTCTGGCTGCGGAAGGTCTGATCCGCGCCCGCCAAGGCTCCGGCTTCTACGTTACCGGCAGTGGCCTGCCGCCCCTGGGGTTGACGCAGGCGGCATCGCCACGAGAGCGCGCCGTCGATCCCTTCTGGGTCTCGCGCCAGTCGCTCGATGCGGATGACGCCGCTCTGAAGCCGGGTTGTGGCTGGCTGCCGGCCGACTGGATGCCGGGCGAGGCGTTGCGCCGCGGCTTTCGCGCTTTGGCAAGGGCGCAGGACCCGGTTCTCTCCGAGTATGGCGGGACGCGTGGCTCGCCGGTGCTGCGCCGCCATCTGCTCGGGCGCTTTGCCGAGGAGGGGCTCGCCGCCGGTTCCGAACAGCTCCTGCTGACCGGCTCGGGAACGCAGGCGCTCGATCTGGTCTGCCGCTTCCTGCTGCGCCCAGGCGATACGGTCCTTGTCGACGACCCCTGCTATTTCAATTTTCAGGCGTTGCTGCGGGCGCACCAACTGCGCGTGCTCGGCGTGCCCTATACGCCCTCTGGGCCGGACGTCTCCGCTTTCGAGGCGCTGGTTTCTGCCGAGCGGCCGCGGCTCTACCTCACCAACTCCGGGCTGCATAATCCGACGGGGGCCAGCCTCTCGCCACAGACGGCCTTCCGTGTCCTGCAAACCGCCGCCGCTCACGATCTCACGATCGTCGAGGACGAGATCTTCGCCGATTTCGAGCCCGAACCGTCGGCTCGCCTCGCCTTGCTCGACGGGCTCGACCGGGTGATCCGGATCGGCAGCTTCTCGAAGACGCTCTCGGCCTCCCTGCGCTGCGGCTACATCGCCGCGCGGGCGGATTGGGTCGAGGGGCTGGTCGACCTTCAGGTCGCGACGAATTTCGGCGGTCCCGGCCCGGTCGCGGCCGATCTGGTTGCTGGCGTTCTTGCCGGTGGAGGCTATCGTAAGCATATGGAGGAGGTGCGCCGCCGCCTCGTCCAGGCCCGCCGCGAGGCCGCAACCCGGCTGGAAGCACTCGGCATCATGCCATGGCTCAAGCCACGCGGCGGTTTCTACCTCTGGTGCCGCCTGCCGGAGGGGATCGATTCCGCCGAGCTCGCGCGGCTGGCCCTGTTGCGGAACGTCGTGCTGGCGCCCGGAAACGTTTTCAGCGTCTCGCAGAACGCGGGCGGCTTCATGCGCTTCAACGTCGCCCAGTCGCGCGATCCGCTTGTGTTTGAGGTATTGCAGCAGGGGCTGGAGCAGTTGCGGCGGAGCAGCGGCTGATCGGCGCAGCGCCCGCGGGCACGAGCCACTCGTCAGCCTGCTGCCCCCCTGTTATAGACCGCCGCAACCGGCCCAGCCGGATAGGATCGAAAGTAAGAAGTCATGCATCTGAGGATCGGCACGCGCCGCAGCCCGCTGGCGATGGCGCAGACCAATCACGTCATGGGGTTGATCCGGGAGAAATTCCCGGAGACGGAATTCACCCTCTGCCAGATCGCCACCATCGCGGATCGCGACCGCGTCTCCGAGTTTCACCAGTTCGGCATGGTCGGCGTCTTCGCTATCGAGCACGAGCAGCAGCTCGTGCGCCGCGAGGTCGATTTCGTCGTTCATTCCCTGAAGGACCTGCCGACCGCCCTGCATGAGGGGCTCGTCCTCGCCTCCGTGCCGCCGCGCGAGGATCCGCGCGACGCGCTCTGCGGCGCGACGATGGCTTCGCTCAGGCAGGGCGCGCGGGTCGGCACCGGCTCGCTGCGGCGCCGCGCCCAGATCCTCAATCTGCGGCCCGACGTCACCGTCGTGCCGATTCGCGGCAATGTCGGCCCGCGCCTCGCCAAGATCGGCGGCGAGGACGCGCTCGACGCCGTGATCCTCGCCCATGCCGGCCTGCGCCGGCTCGGGCTGGACGGGGCTTCGTCCGAGGTTCTGGCGCCCGAGCTTTTTCCCTATGCCGTTGGGCAGGGCGCGCTCGGCCTGGAAGCCCGTGCCGAGGATGCTGCCGTGATCGAGATCCTGCAGGCGATCCAGTGCCCGAAGGCGCGTGCCGAGGTCGAGGCCGAGCGTGAGATGATGCACGCGCTGGGCGCCGGTTGCAGCCTGCCGGTCGGGGCCTGCGCAAGCTGGGCCGATGGCCGCCTGACCCTGCATGCGCAGGTCACCTCGGTCGAAGGGGCGGAGCGTGTCGATGCCAGCGCGAGCGCCGCGCCCGAACAGGCGCGGGAACTCGGCCTTGTCGTCGCCGAGGCGCTGAAGTCGCGCGGCGGCGGAGCGATCCTCGAAAAGAGCTATCGCGGCTACTACCCGACATTCAAGACGCTGTAGAGCGTGCTGATTTTGCACGGAACCAAGGCGTCATCCGGGCTTGACCCGGGATCCATGCCAGAGCCCTTCCTATTAAGGTTCAGGCATGGATCCCGGCTCTCCGCGGAGCTTATCCTTGGGCCGATCGAAGATCGGACCCGAGGGCTCCGGCCGGGATGACCGCGCTTCTATCAAAGCGCGGCACGCGTCCGCTGCAAAACCTTTCACAGAAAGGCCCGGCCTCCTGTCGGAGTGCCGGGCCCTGTCGTGGCCACCGTCGCATGCAGGCGAATGGCCGCTTCGGGATGAGGTCAGAGCCGGACGGCGACCTCGCTATGCTGTGCGGCGAACTGCGCCGCCTCCTTCCGGAACAGCATCCAGGCAGGCTGCGGGCTTTCGTGCCCCGGTTCCCGCATCGACATCGTATAGGGGCCCTTGTTGCCGGCCGGTTTGTCGGGGTCGAGCCGCGCCGCCCTGCACATTGCACGGGCAATGCGCTTGATTCTCTCTTCGTCCATGTCTGTCTCCGCCGCCAGGATTCAGCGGCGAGGAAACGCGGAGGCGCGCAGGCAGGTTCCCGACAATCTCGTCAAAATAAATGGATTAGCGATATCAGTGCTTTAGATGGGGTCGCGCGGATCCTCGGCGCTCGGCTTGTCCAGCATGGCGGCGCCGGGCCCTCGCGCGCGCGCCCAGCGCGCCGCCAGGGCGATGCCGAGTGGAATCGCGATCACGACGATCCACACAACGAAGCCCCAATCCCCGTTCATGCCCGTCAACTCCGTCCAGAGCCCTCGCTGGACGGTACCCTCTTCGCGGCGGCCTGGATATCCGTCTGCGGCGGCTCCTCTTCGTACTCGAACGGCGGAGCGGGGCCTGTCGGATGAGCGGAGTGTGGCGACGGCCCGGGCCGCTTCTCGGCGGCGGCCGATTGACCGGGCCGCTGCGGCGTCTCGATCGGCTTCGGTGAACCGACACGGTTGAGCATCTCAGCCTCCGTGGGTGCGTGTCAGATACTGAACCAAGCTCCGAGCCACGGCATTGTTCCCGCTGGCTTCAAGCTGCCAGCAGCCCGAGCGCGCGTTCGATCCGCGAGCAGCCGGCCCGGGCGCGCGCCTTGGCATAGCTGCGCTGCAGCCGTCCGCTGGCATAGGCATCGATGACGATGGCGTGGACATAGCTCTTGCGCACAACGGCTGGCGTGTTGACCAGCCGCTCCGAGATCGTCCGCATGATGTCGGCAAGCTGGCGCTTGCGTCCGGTCTCGCTCGTAACCTCCTCGCCCGCAAGAAGCAGTTCCGCCGCTGCAGCGTTGGCGGCAAGCATCCGCAGGTCCTTGCTGCTGACGGGCAGGCCACAGGCATCCTTGAGATAGCTGTTGACCTCGGCGGCCCGGATCGGCGCGGAGGAGCCGTCTTCGCGGCGATATTGCAGCAGTCGCCGGCCCGGCAGTTTGGCGATGCGCGCCAGCGCCCTTGCCAGTGCGGCGTCGTCGATTGCGCAGGCTATCTCCTTGCCGCCCTTGCCGCGAAAATGCAGCGCGACCCGTGTATCCGTGAGCGTGGCGTGCCGCTTGAGCAGCGTCGAGGTGCCGTGGCTGCCGTTGTTCTCGGCATAGCTTTCATTGCCGACGCGCAAATGGCAGCGGTCGATGATGGCGGCGGCGCAGGCGAGGGCTTTCTGGTGGGAAAGCGCATGCGCCCGCATATCGGCGGCGATCTGGGCGCGCAGTTTCGGCAGCACCGCGATCAGCCGGCCGAGGCGCTTCAGCTTGCGCCGCTCGCGCACCTTCTCCCATTCGGGATGGTAGCGGTGCTGGGTGCGGCCGGCCTCGTCATGGCCGATGGCCTGCAGATGTGCCTGTGGATCGGCGGCGATGCGGACGTCCTCATAGGCTGGTGGGATCGCGAGCGAACGGATGCGGGCGAGCATGTCCTCATCCGTGATCTTCTCACCCTGCGCATCGCGATAGCCGAAGAAACGTCCATGGCGGACACGGCGGATCGTGAGTTCGTCAGACGAAACGCGCCGCAGTCGCGTCTTGGCGGGGCGTCGTTTAGCTTGCGGGGAGACCGGCATGGCGTGGGCTCGCAGATCACTGCTGCGGAAATGCGCCGGCACCAAGTTGGTTCCGCCGAGTTCAGCATACTCACCACATTTCGACAAGCGCCCTCATTCGAGGAGGTGCATGCGCGGAAATCAATGGCTTTGCGAAGGCGCCTCGCCAAAACTGTCAAAAAATTTGAACAAGACGATGAGGGAGAGAATGACGCGGCGCGTGCTGATTGCCGAGTTCATGCATGAGACGAACACCTTCAGTGTTCAGCTCACGGACGAGGCCACCTTCCGGGCGCATGGCGCCTATCTCGGCAACGAAATCCCCGAGGCCTTCCGCGGCACCCGCACCTCGATGGGCGCAGCCTTCGAGGCCGCCGACAAGTTCGGCTGGAGCCCCACCCATCCGCTGGTGACCGGCGCCAATCCCTCGGGCCGCGTGACCGATGCCGCCTTCGATGTCTTCGCCGGCCATATCGTCAATGCGGCTGAGGGCGTCGACGGCGTGCTGCTGCACCTCCACGGCGCGATGGCGACCGAAAGCTCGGATGATGGCGAGGGCGAATTGCTGGCGCGCCTGCGCAAGCGCATCGGCCCGGACGTGCCTATCGTTGCAGTGCTCGACCTGCACGCAACGGTCACGCAGCTCATGGCCGACAATGCCAACGCGCTGATCTCCTACCGCACTTATCCGCATATCGACCAATACGAGCGGACCTGGCAGGCGGCGGAGCTGCTGGAGCGTGCGATGAAGGGCGAAATCAGGCCGAAGGTCGCGCTCGCCCGCCGCCCGATCCTCTATGCCCTCGATGGTGGCCGCACCACCTCGCCGCCCTTCAAGGAATTGCTGCGCCGGGGCGATGCGCTGGAAGCATCCGGCGACGCGCTGGTCGTCAGCGTTCAGGCCGGCTTCTCCTCGGCTGACGTCCATGACATCGGCCCGTCGATCGCGGTCACGGCCGATGATCGCAGCAAGGCGCAGGCCGTGGCTGAAGAGCTGATGGACTATGCCTGGGAGCAGCGCCGCTTCTCCTCGATCCATTTCACGCCGCTGGCCGAGGCCATGGCCCGCGCCAAGGCCGGCGAGGCCGACACCGGAAAGCCCGGCTACAAGCCCGTGGTGATCTCGGACTACTCCGACAATCCCGGCTCCGGTGCTTATGGCGATGCCACCAACCTCCTGCGCGCCGTCCTCGACGCGAAGCTGAAGAATGTCGGCTTCCACGCGATCTGCGACCCCGAAGCGGCGCTCGCCGCGCAGGCGGCTGGTGTCGGCAACCGCGTCAAGCTCAAGCTCGGCGGCAAGGTCGATCCCAGCATGGGTGGCGGGCCCCTCGATCTCGACGCCCATGTCGTCGCGCTGACCGACGGGTACTTCATGTGCTACGGCCCGATGGCCGGCGGCGTCTGGCGGAACTACGGCCTTTCGGCCCTGCTCAGGGTCGACGATGTCGAGATCATCGTCATCACCCATAACGGCCAGGCGACCGATCTCGCCCAGTTCACCTCGCTCGGTGTCGATCCGACCCGGAAATCGACGGTGATCGTCAAGTCGATGCAGCATTTCCGCGCCGCTTTCGAGCCGATCGCGCGCGAGGTGCTTGAAGTCGACACCGGCGCGATCTCGACCCGCAATTTCAAGGAGCGGCCCTACCGCAAGGTGCGCCGGCCGATCTTCCCGCTCGACGACATCTGACGGCCGGCCGCTATAGCATCGGACCGAAAAGTGGAATCCGCTTTTCGGAAAAATCAGATGCAATAACAAATGTTTAGATCATCGTTATCGCGTCCGTCGGACGCGCGATGATCTAAGCGCCGGCGAAGACAGGAATACAGGAGGAAACCATGGCGGTTCAGGCCGATATCGTGCTGCGCAACGGGCCGATCTGGTGCGGGCGCGAGGACGGCGTCGTCGAGGCGCTGGCGATCTGGCAGGGCAGGGTGCTCGCGGCCGGCGCCGATGCCGAGATCGCTCCGCTCGTCGGGCCGAAGACGCGTGTGATCGACCTCAAGGGTCGTCTGGCGACGCCGGGCCTCAACGATTCGCACCTGCATCTTGTCTCGCTCGGCATGACCATGGGCTGGGTCGACTCCAAGCCGGAGGCTGCGCCGACGCTTGAGGCGCTGCTCGGCGCCATCTCGGCCCGCGCCGCCACGCTGAAGCCCGGCGAGTGGATCCTCTCGCGCGGCTATGACCAGACCAAGCTCGACACCGGCCGCCATCCCTATCGCGAAGAGCTCGACCGCGCGGCGCCGAACAACCCGGTGATGCTGGTGCGTACCTGCGGCCATATCGCGATCTGCAATTCCGAGGCGCTTCGCCTCGGCGGCATCGACGAGATGTCGCCGACGCCGCAGGGTGGCCTGATCGAGCAGCAGAACGGCCGCCTCACTGGCCTTCTCGCCGAGAACGCCCGCGCCCCGGTGCAGGCTGCGATCCCGGCGGCGACCGAGGAGGATCTCATCGCCGGCATCGAGCGCGGCGGCCGCTATCTGCTCTCGCTCGGCATCACCAGCTGCATGGATGCCGCCGTCGGCCAGAAGGGCGGCTTCGGCGAGATCGCTGCCTACCACCGCGCCAAGCGCGACGGCCGCCTGCCGGTGCGCACCTGGCTGACGCTGCTCGGCGACGACGGCCGCTCGATCGTGCCGCAGTGCTACGAAGCCGGCCTGACCTCGGGCACCGGTGACGACATGCTGATGATCGGCGCCGTGAAGCTCTTCCTCGACGGTTCGGCTGGCGGGCGCACCGCCTGGATGACCGAGCCCTATCTCGGCGAGGACAAGACCACCGGCGTCTGGATGTGGGAGGATGCCGAGCTCGAGCGCATGGTGCTCGACGCTCACAGGAAGGGCTACCAGCTCGCCTGCCACGCGATCGGCGATGCCGCGATCGAGCAGCTCATTACGGCTTACGAGAAGGCGCTCGCAGCCTATCCCGATCCGGACCGGCGTCACCGCATCGAGCATTGCGGCTTCTCGACCCCGGCCCAGCACGAGCGCATGGTCAAGGCCGGCATCTATCCCTGCCCGCAGCAGGTCTTCATCCATGATTTCGGCGATGCCTACGTCAAGGTGCTTGGGCCGGAGCGGGCACTGCCGAGCTATCCCTTCCGCACCTGGTTCGACCTCGGCCTGAAGCCGGCGACGGGCAGCGATGCGCCGGTCTGCGATCCCAATCCCTTCCCGAACTTCCATACCATGCTGACCCGCCAGACCTGGAAGGGCACGGTGATGGACGAAGGCCAGCGCGTCTCGATCGAAGAGGCCCTGCAGGCCTATACCGAGTTCGGCGCCTTCTCGCAGAAGCAGGAGAATGTGAAGGGTCGGCTTGCGCCGGGCTTCCTCGCCGATGTCGCGGTGTTCTCGCGCGACCTTCTGACCGCCGATCCGGCCGATATCCTCAAGGATACGCGCTGCGACCTCACCATTCTCGACGGCGAGGTCGTCTACGAGCGTTCAGCCTGAGCTGGGGACTGGGCCGCGCCGGGGAAGACAGGCGCGGCAAAGCCGTTATGGTTCCATTTGGAAGCAAATAACTCCGGATCAGCCGGAGCCGATCGGAAAAAACGGGAGGAATAATCGTGTTGTTGAAGAAATTTGCCTTCGCCACCGCGCTGACGCTGGCGGCCCTTACGGTGCAAGCACAGGCCCAGGAGCCCCGCCGTGGTGGGACGATCCGCTTCACGGCCCCTTATGGTGCGTCCTTCGTCAGCAATGACAGCCACGTCTCGAACCAGATCCAGGACGAGATCTACACCTACGCGCTGCACGGCATGCTCTACAAATGGGATTCGAAGGCCGGCAAGCCGGCGCTCGATCTCGCCAAGAGCGTGACGGTCTCAGCCGACGGCAAGGTCTACACCTTCAAGCTGCGCGACGACGCGCTGTTCCACAACGGCCGCAAGATGACGGCCGACGACATCATCTGGTCCTACGCCCGGATCATGGACGGATCGAAGAACTTCCCCGGTGCGCGCTACGTCGCCCGTATCCAGGGCGCGACCGAGGTCCAGAAGGGCCAGGCGAAGGAGATCTCCGGTCTCAAGAAGATCGACGACACCACGCTGGAGATGACGCTGACGGAGAAGGCCGATCCCGGCTACTTCCTGTTCCAGGGCCAGACGGCGATCTACCCGGCCAAGGAGGCGCAGGCGCCGGACTTCTTCAACAAACCGATCGGCCTCGGCCCGTTCAAGTTCGTCGAGCACGTTCCCGGTTCGCGCATGGCCTTCGAGCGCTGGGACAAGTACTACCAGGCCGGCAAGCCCTACGCCGACAAGCTCGTCATCTCGCCGATGGGCGAGGCGGCCGCGCGCGACGTCGCCTTCCGCAACAAGGAGATCGACGTCTCGGTCCTCGGCTCGACGCAGTACGTCGCCTACAAGGCCGATGCGAACCTGTCGAAGGGCATCCTCGAGGTCGCCGAGGTCTTCACCCGCAACATGGGCATGAACCCAACCTTCAAGCCCTTCTCCGACAAGCGGGTGCGCCAGGCGATCAATCACGCCATCGACAGCGAGCTGATCATCAAGCGCCTCGTCCGTGACAAGGCCTATCGCGCGGCGAGCTGGCTGCCGCTCTCCTCGCCAGCCTTCGATAAGGACGCCAAGCCCTACGCCTATGATCCGGAGAAGGCCAAGAAGCTCTTGGTCGAGGCCGGCTATCCCGACGGCTTCGAGTTCGAATGGACCGCGACGCCGAACGAGAGCTGGGGCATTCCGATCGTCGAGGCGACGATCCCGATGCTCGCCAAGGTCGGTATCAAGGTGAAGGTCAAGCCGGTCGAGACTTCGGCTCTGGGCGGCGTCGTCGTGGGCGGTGACTTCCAGGCCTATATCTGGTCGAACACCTCGGGGCCGGACACGCTGACGGCGCTGAAGTGCTTCCACTCCGCGACGCCCCGTTCTTCCTGCAACTACACCACCTTCAAGAACGCGGCCTATGACAAGCTGATCGACGACGCTTCGGCCGAGAACGATCCGGCCAAGCAGCTTGAGCTGCTGAAGAAGGCCAACGCCATGCTGCAGGACGAGGCCCCGGTCTGGTTCTTCAACTACAACAAGGCGGTCATGGCTTATCAGCCTTGGCTGCACGGCCTCCAGCCGAACGCGACCGAGCTCGCGCTGCAGCGCTACGAGGACCTCTGGGTCGACGCCTCCTCGCCGGCGGCGAAGTAGGCCAGACCCGAGCCTCGCCACCTGGACCCACCGGTCCGGGTGGCGGAAACACCTCCGTCATTCCGGACAAGCCGCGAAGCGGCGCCGATCCGGAATCCATCGTAAGGCTCGGCGCTCTACGATGGATTCCGGGGCAAGCCCGGAATGACGATTTGGTTTTCCTCGGACAGCATGCACGACGAGTGAGGTTTGATCTCTCCTTCGGCGTTCGTCGGATGTGATCGATCAGCTCTGCGCGGCGGCGGTCAGGAGCCCTTGTCATGTTGCCTTATGTCTCGCGTCGCCTGCTGCAGGCGATCCCGATCCTGCTTGCGGTCGCGGCGCTGATCTTCGTGCTGTTCAGCGTCATCCCGGGCAATTTCGCCACCAGCCAGATGGCTGACGGGCGCAGCAATATCGACGCCGAAACCATCGCGCGCATGAACCAGCAGTTCGGGTTGAACGACCCGCTGCCGCTGCGTTTCGCGAAATATGTCGGCGGCCTCGCCACCTTCGATCTCGGCGATTCCTTCCGTACGCGCCAGCCGGTGATCAATCTGATCGGCGAGCGGCTCTGGCCGAGCCTGCAGCTCGCGCTCGGGGCCATGCTCTTCGCCATCGTCATCGGCGTGCCGCTCGGTTTCTTCGCGGCGCTGAAGCCGGGAAGCTGGGTTGACATGCTCTCGATGGTCTTTGCCGTTTCCGGCTTGTCGCTGCCGATGTTCTGGCTCGGCCTGCTCCTGATGTACGCCTTCGCGCTGACGCTCGGCTGGTTCCCGAGCTTCGGCTATGGCGACGGCGACCCGCGCTACATCGTGCTGCCGGCTATCGCGCTCGGTGTCTCGCCGCTGGCGCTGCTGGCGCGCACGGCCCGCGCCGCCGTGCTCGAGATCATGCACGCCGATTTCGTGCGCACCGCCCGCGCCAAGGGCGCGGGTTCCTATCGCGTGATGCGCTGGCACGTCGCGCGCAACGCGCTCGTCATCGTGCTGACCACGCTCGGCCTGCAGTTCGGCTCGGTGCTGGGCCAGGCGGTCGTCGTCGAGAAGCTCTTCGCGTGGCCCGGCCTCGGCTCGCTGCTGGTCGACAGTGTCACATGGCGCGACATCCCGGTGGTGCAGGGCTGCATCCTGACGATCGTGCTCTTCTTCCTCGTCGTGAACATCGCCGTCGACGTGCTCTGCGCCGTCGTCGATCCGCGCATCAAGTACAGCTAGGCTTTCGCCCATGAAGTTTCGTGCCAATCTCTGGATCGGCGGTGCCTGTTTCGCGCTCGTCGTGGCCGGCGGCGTCTTCGCGCCCTGGTTTGCCCATACCGACCCCGTCATGGACGCCAACCTGATGAACGCCGAGATCCCGCCGGGATCGGAGTTCTGGTTTGGCACCGATGCGCAGGGCCGCGACATCTACAGCCGCGTGCTCTACGGCGCTCGCATCTCGCTGACGGTCGGCATCGTCTCGCAGCTGATCAACACGGTGATCGGCGTCGCGCTCGGCCTTTCCGCCGCCTATTGGGGCGGCTGGTGGGACGATTTCGTCAACGGCCTTACCAACATGATGCTCGCCATTCCCTCGCTGATCTTCGCGCTGGCGATCATGGCGATCCTCAATCCCGGCCTGACCAGCCTGCTGATCGCGCTCGGCCTGACCAACTGGTCCTTCACCTGTCGGTTGACCCGCGCCGCGACCCTCTCGGTCAAGCAGCTGGGTTATGTCGAGGCGGCCCGATCGCTCGGCTACGGCACCTTCCGCATCATGCTGACGCAGATCCTCCCCAACATCGCCGGCCCGATCATCGTCATCGGCACGCTCGGCATGGGCGGCGCCGTGCTGGCGGAGGCTTCGCTCTCCTTCCTCGGCCTCGGTATCCGCCCGCCCTTCCCGAGCTGGGGCTCGATGCTCTCGGATGCGCGCGACCAGATCTCGACCGCGCCCTGGATCTCGATCTTCCCGGGTCTCGCGATTTTCCTGACCGTGCTCGGCCTCAACCTGCTAGGGGACGGCCTGCGCGATATCCTCGATCCGCATTCGCAGCTTCGCAAAGCCTGACAGTAGACCGATGACGACCCAAGAGACGCCCAAAGACCTGATCGATCCGCCGCTCGAAACCATCCGCTTCCACGGGCTGAAGGCCGGGCCGAAGCTCCTCGTCCTCGGCGCCGTCCACGGCAACGAGACCTGCGGACCGAACGCCATCGCCCGCGTGATCGACGATTGCCGGGCCGGCCGCGTTGCGATCCAGCGCGGCGAGGTCACCTTCCTGCCCGTCGCCAATCCGAAGGCCTATCGGCAGAACACGCGTGAGGGCGACCGCAACCTCAACCGCGATCTGCGCGAGCGGCCGCAGCCGGGGGACAATGAGGATCGGATCGGCAACCGCCTCTCCGCCATACTGCGCCAGCACGACATGCTGCTCGACGTCCATTCCTTCACCGGTGAGGGCGTGCCCTTCGTCTTCTTCGGGCCGGACGACAATCGCGGCGAGCTCGAGCCCTTCCGCCATGGCGCGGCCGAAGCGGCGTTCGCCGCCTGCCTCGGCGTCGATCTGATGATCCATGGCTGGCTGGACATCTATGTCCGGCTGATCGCCGCGCGCGAACGGCTGAACCTGTCGCGACTGGCCGTGACCGAGGGCTTCGGCACCACCGAGTTCATGCGCTTCGCCGGCGGCTATGGCGTGACGCTCGAATGCGGCCGCCACGAGGACCCGGACTCCGTCGATGTCGGCTACCGGGCGATCCGCAACGTGTTCGCCCATCTCGGGCTGACGGACGAGGCGCCGCCGGCCCCCGCCAAGCGCACCGTCGTCCATATGGACGACCTCGTCATCTGCGAGGCCGAGGGCGACCGGGTCGAAGGCATGTGGAAGACGGGCGACCGCGTCGCCAAGGGCACGCCCATCGCCCGCCGCGCCGACGGCAGCGTCGTGACGATGCCGCGCGACGGCTTCATCATCTTCCCCAATCCCAAGGCGAAGCCCGGCGAGGGCCTATGCTATCTCGGGGTTGAGAGCCAGCGCCGGCCCTGAACGCGGCCGGCGCAGCGCTCACTGCACGATGCCGCGCTTGTTGCCGAAGCCGGGAATATAGCAGCCGCAGCCGGCTCCGCGTGGCAGCGGCGGCGTCGTGCATTCGCCCCGGCTTGTCACGCAGGTATCGCCGTAGCGCTGCCGATAATAGGGGCGTTCATAATCGCGGTCGCGGCGGTAGTAGCGCGGCGGCGGGCGATCGTCCTCGTCGTCATCGTTATAGGACGGCGGAGCGCGATAGGGCCCGCCGTAATACTGGGCATGGGCTGGGATGGCGCAGAGCAGAACGGCGCAGGCGAGAGCCGAGATCGTGAACTGACGACGCAACATGGTTCTTCCTTTCCGTTCTCCCGCCAGCGACCCGGCGCGGGAGGCGATTCGTTTCCTCCTAGCCGGGTCACGATGAACGGATGCTGAGACGGCCAGCGCTTGGCCGCTCAGGAAAGCAGGCGAAGGCGGCGGCTTTGCGGCCTGTACTATAGCATCGGACCGAAAAGCGGAATCCACTTTTCGGAAAAATCCGATGCGATAACAATTACATAGATCACCGTTACCGCGTCCCGTAGGACGTGCGGAGATCTAGCCGCCTTTCGCCGTCACTGGGCGGGCGTGATCGCGATCAGGAGCTCGCCGGCTGCTGCCGTCGCGCCCGGCCGGGTGGCGATGCGCGCGACGGTTCCCGCCGCCGGGCTCTTCAGCTCCATGAAGAGCTTCATCGATTCCAGCACAGCCACGACCTGTCCGGCCGCGATGCTGTCGCCTTCGCCGACATGGATGGCGGCGACGGTTCCCGGCATCGTAGCGCGGACGGAATCGCCGGCATGGCCTTGCGCCTCGCGCGCAGCGGCGGCTGCCTCCACCGCAAGCGCGATCTCGATGCGTCCTTCGAAGCTGCCGTGGCGCAGGAAGACACCGGAGCGATCCGGCACGGCGTCGACGAGCCGGCGCTGGCCGTCGAGCAAAAGCGTGTACCGCGTTGCGCCATTTGCAATCGGAGCGACGGCAACCTCTCGGTGCCGGCCGTCGATCGTCACGCGAAGACGATCGCCGGTGTCGTCCACGCGCAGCCTGCGGGACCCGTCCCCCGAGCCGAGCGTGAGATGGCAGGCCCCGGTTTTGCCGGCCGAAGCGAGCAGGCGGAAGCCCGTCAGCGTCCCCCATGGCCCTGCTGCTGCATTGCCTCGTGCAGAGAGCCAGATCGCAGCAGCGATGGCGTCGCATTCTGCGACGTCGCCGACTGAAGGCTGCCAGCCTCCGGGCCAGGTCTCGCCGATGAACAGCGTCGTGGCCTCGCCGCGCGCGAACACCGGCTGCCTCAGCGCATCGACGAGGAAAGGCCGGATCGTTGCCGGTCCCAGCACCGTCATGCGGTCGAGACCGTCGGCGAGGCGCCGCCGCGCGGCCTCCCGGTCGGGACCGTGGGCGATGACCTTGGCAAGCATCGAATCGTAGAAGGGCGAGACAGGGCTGCCCGTCGCGACGCCGCTGTCGACGCGCAGGCCCTCCGGTTCGCGCCAGAGCGCGATCGTCCCGGTGTCTGGCCGGAAGCCTTCATCGGCCCGCTCCGCCGTCAATCGCGCCTCGATGGCGTGGCCGGTGCAGGTAATTTCCTCCTGCCGGCGCGGCAGCGTCTCGCCTGCGGCGATGCGGATCTGCCATTCGACCAGATCGAGCCCGGTGATCGCCTCCGTCACCGGATGCTCGACCTGGAGCCGCGTGTTCATCTCCAGGAAGAACACCTCCTGCATCACGGCATCGACCAGGAACTCGACCGTGCCGAGATTGTCGTAGGAAATGGCGCGGGAAAGCTTCAGCGCGTGTGCATGCAGCGCAGCGCGCGCCTCGGGCTTGAGATTGGGCGCAGGCGCCTCCTCCAGCAGCTTCTGATTGGAGCGCTGCACCGAGCAGTCGCGCTCGAACAGGTGGACGATGTTGCCGTGGCGGTCGCCCGCGATCTGCACTTCGACATGGCGTGGCCGCGTCACGAATTTCTCGATCAGCAGTCGCCCGTCGCCGAAGGCGGCTTCGGCCTCGCGGCTCGCGGTGGCGATGGCGGCGTCGAGATCGGCTTCGGCCTCGACCTTGCGGATGCCCTTGCCGCCGCCGCCGGCCGAGGCCTTGACCATGACGGGCAGGCCGATGCGCAGCGCCTCGCGCTTCAGTGTCTCGGGCGACTGGTCGGCGCCGTCATAGCCCGGCACGCCCGGAACCCCGGCCTCGCGGGCGATCTGCTTGGAGCGGATCTTGTCACCCATCGCCTCGATGGCTTGGGCTGAGGGGCCGACGAAGGTGATGCCGTTTACCTCGCAGGCGGCGATCAGGTCGAGCCGCTCCGAGAGGAAGCCGTAGCCCGGATGGATTGCCTGCGCGCCGGTCTTGAGCGCCGCGTCGATGATGCGGTCGGCACGCAGATAGGAATCGCGCGCCGGGGCCGGGCCGATATGCACGGCCGTGTCGGCAAGCCGGACATGCAGCGCGTCCTTGTCGGCCTCCGAATGGACCGCGACGGTGCGGATGCCGAGCTTGCGGCAGGTGCGGATGATGCGGCAGGCGATCTCGCCGCGATTGGCGATGAGCAGGGTGTTGAACATCAATGGCCTCGCCGGAAATGCGCAGGAACCTCTGCCGTCATTCCGGGGCATTGCGTAGCAATGAGCCCGGAACCCATGGACACGACGGTGGGAATGAAGCCGGAACGGTTCGGGTTTCGTGCATTTGAGCAGTGACGGTGTTCATGGGTTCCGAGCTCGCCGCTTCGCGGCGCCCCGGAATGACGGCAGAGGTTCCTGCGCATGGCCGCTCACATCCGGTAGACCGGCCGCGGGCCGGTATCGCGCGCTTCGCCCGCTGACAGCGCAAGGCATAAGCCCAGAACGTCGCGCGTCTGCGCCGGCTCGATGATGCCGTCGTCCCAGAGCCGGGCCGTGGCGTAATAGGGGTCGCTCTGCTCCTCGAACTGCGCACGGGTGCGCCTGTCGAGCTCGGCGATGGCCGCCTCGTCCGCGGCGCCCTTGAGTGACTGCCGGCGCAGCTCCGTCACCACGGTCGCGGCGACCTCCGGGCTCATCGTTGCGATGCGGGCATTCGGCCAGGAGAACAGGAAGCGCGGGCGGAAACCGCGCCCGCACATGCCGTAATTGCCGGCGCCATACGACCCGCCGATCAGCACGGTGTATTTCGGCACCCGCGCATTCGAGACGGCGTAGACCAGCTTGGCCGAATGCTTGGCGATGCCGCCGCGCTCGGCCTCGGTGCCGACCATGAAGCCGGTGATGTTCTGCAGGAAAAGCAGCGGAATCTGGCGCTGGTCGCAAAGCTCGATGAAATGCGCGCCCTTCACCGCGCTTTCCGAGAAGAGCACGCCGTTATTGGCGAGGATGCCGACCGGATAGCCGTGGATATGGGCGAAGCCGGTGACGAGCGTCGCGCCGTAGTCCGGCTTGAAGGCGCTGAAGGCGCTGCCGTCGACCATGCGCGCGATCACCTCGCGCACATCGTAGGGCCGGCGCAGATCAGTCGGCACGATGTCGACGAGCTCGGCCGCATCGAGCTTCGGCGCCGCGGGCGCCTGTGGCGGCGGCGCGATACGGCCGATCTCGCCGAGCGCCCCGACGATCTCGCGCAGTTTCGCCAGTCCTTCCATCTCGGTCTCGACGAGATGGTCGCTGACGCCGGAGACGAGCGTATGCATCTCCGCCCCGCCCAGCGTCTCGCCATCGACAATCTCGTGCACGGCCGCTTTCACGATCGGCGGCCCGCCAAGATGGATGCGGCCGGTGCCCTTGACCATGATCACCTGATCGGAGAGCGCCGGGATATAGGCGCCGCCCGCCGTCGCGCCGCCGAAGACGATCGAGAGCTGCGGGATGCCAGCGGCCGACATCCGGCACTGGTTGTAGAAGGAGCCGCCGAAATGGTCGCGATCCGGGAAAACGCGGTCCTGCTCCGGCAGGAAGGCGCCGCCGCAATCGACGAGATAGAGGCAGGGCAGGCGGTGCTCCTCGGCGATCTCCTGCGCGCGCAAATGCTTGCGGACGGTTTCGGCGAAGAAGGAGCCGCCCTTCACCGTCGCATCATTGGCGATCAGCATGCAGGCGCGGCCCCGCACGATGCCGATGCCGGTGACGATGCCGGCGCCGGGCACCTCGTTGCCGTAGAGCTCCCAGGCGGCGAGCGGCGACAATTCGAGGAAGGGAGTCTGCGGGTCGAGCAGGAGATCTATGCGCTCGCGCACCATGATCTTGCGGCGCGCCTCATGCCGTGCCCTGAGCTTCTCGCCGCCGCCCGCCGCGACCAGCGCGTGACGCTCACGCAGCGTCTCGATCATCAGGGAAAGCGGGGGAGGGGCCGCCGCCAGCGTTGTCATGTTCGACATCCGAGTGCTCCCGTCCCTACCGCCATTTCAGAGCGACGCGGTTGTCGCGCTCTGTCCGGAATGGCGTATTCTTTGTTTCGCGAAGGAACGGCGAGCTCTCTTGATCTCGCCGCTTCATTCACCTACCGTCCGGTAGGTAGTCAGATCGCGAGGCGGCGGTCAAGCAGGAGCGGGTCATGTCGGCAGTCGAGAAATTCGCAGGCGAGGGCGCCCGCCGCTCGCCCTACTTCACCGAGGAGCATGAGGCGCTGCGCGATCAGGTCCGCCGCTTCGTCGAGAGCGAGATCAAGCCGCATGCCCTGAAATGGGAGGAGGACGGCTTCGTCCCGCGCGAGGTGCTGCGCAAGATGGGCGAGCTCGGCTTCTTCGGCATCCGTTACCCGGCCGAGTATGGCGGCTCGGAGATGGACACGATGGCGACCGTCGTGCTGGCGGAGGAACTCGGACGCTCGACCTTCTCGGGCGTCGCCATCACCGCGCTGGTCCACACCGACATGGCCTCGGTCCACATCGCCAATGCCGGCTCGAAGGCGCAGAAGGACCAGTATCTGCCTGCCATCATCGCCGGGGAGAAGATCGTCGCGGTCGCCGTCACCGAGCCCGATGCCGGCTCGGACGTGAAGGGTATCCGCACCACGGCGCGGCGCGAGGGGGATCATTACGTCCTCAACGGCGCCAAGATGTTCATCACCAACGGCGTCTACGCCGATCTCTATTGCGTCGCCGCCAAGACCGATCCGATGGCTAAGCCCTCGCAATCGGTCTCGATCTTCCTTGTCGAGAAGGGCACGCCGGGCTTCTCGGTCTCACGCGCGCTCGACAAGCATGGCTGGCGCTCCTCCGATACCGCCGAGCTCTCCTTCGTCGATTGCCGCGTGCCGGCCGAAAACCTGCTCGGGCAGGAGGGGCGCGGCTTCTACGCGATCATGAGCAATTTCCAGAACGAGCGGACCGTGATCGGCGCCATGGCGATGGGCGAGGCGCAGGCCGCGATCGACCTGACGCTTGACTATGTGAAGACGCGCAAGGCCTTCGGCGCGCCGCTCTGGGAGAAGCAGGCGATCCGCCAGCGCCTCGCCGAGCTTGCGAGCAAGGTCGAGGCCGGCCGCCAGCTCGTCTATCACGCCGCCTGGCTCGACGCGCAGGGCTTCGACGCCACCCGCGAGGTCTCGATGGTCAAGGCCTACTGCGGCGAGCTGGTCAACGAGGTGATGTATGACTGCCTGCAGTTCCACGGCGGCATGGGCTACATGCGCGAGAGCACGATCGAACGCATGACCCGTGATGCGCGTGTCCAGGCGATCGGCGGTGGCGCCACCGAGGTGATGCTCGAAGAGGTGGCGAAGCGGCTGTGATGAAACGCCACCGTCATTCCGGGGCGCCGCTTCGCGGCGAGCCCGGAACCCATGAACTCAGGTGGTTTCGAATGGGATGCGACGAGCCCGGCGCCTTTTATTGCTTGGACGGTGTTCATGGGTTCCGGGCTCGGGCCTTCGGCCCGCTCCGGAATGACGGGGTCGGTTCATGAGCGTCACTGTCGATCGAACCCAGCGCGACATCGAAGGCGGTTCGCGTCGCCTGATCCTCGACCATGCCGCGCGGCTGCTGCGCAGCGGCGGCTACCATCAGACCACGCTGCGCGAGATCGCCGAGGCTGTCGGCATCCGCAAGGCGAGCCTCTACTACCACTTCGGCTCGAAGGAGGAGATCGTCGAGGCGGTGGTGAACGACGGAGTCCGCTTCGTGCATGAAGGCGTCGTTGCCGCACTCGCCGCGACGGAAGGAGCGCCGCCGCGTGAGCGGCTGGAAGCGGCGATCCGCGGCCATCTCGCGGCGCTGCACGGCCACGGCGACTACACCAGCGCCAGCATCAAGGTCTTCAACTTTGGTGCGGCTCCGGTGCCGGAAAGCGTGCGCGCTGTGCGGCGCGCCTATGAGGATGTCTGGCGCGGACTGATCGCGGAGCTGCAGCAGGCCGGAGCACTGCCGGCGGAGCGTTCGCCGGATGTGCTGCGCCTCTTCCTGCTCGGTGCGCTCAACGGCTCGACCGACTGGTACAGGCCCGAACGCTTTGAGATCGACGCGCTGGCGCGCGAATTCGCGGCGCTGCTCTCGCCGTGACGCACCGGCCGCTCCGCCCTCTGCGCAAGGGCGGGCGGCGTCGTCGTAGCTGACCGCCGCGGCGGCCGTTGCTAGCATCCGTTCTGCGGGGCCGAGATCGCCTCGCTGCCCCACGAGGACGATGAGCCGGATGCGTGCCTTCTATCACCCCGACCAGTCGCTGCATGAGCAGCTCCAGTACATGCGCTTCGGCAAGATCGTCGCGCCCAAGGACCTGCCGGAACGGACGCAGCGCCTGCTCGGCGCGCTGGCGAAGCATGGCATCGCGTCGGAGCAGCCGGCAGCGCATGGCGTCGACCCGATCCTCGAAATCCATGACGAGGGCTTCGTCCGCTTTCTCGAAACGCTGTGGGATCGCTGGAAGGTGCTGCCGGAGCGCGGCCCGGAAGCCTGGCCGAACACTTTCCCCTATTGGAGCGGCTGCCCGGACGAGGATGTCCGTCCGCCCTGCCGCCCGACGGGGCTGATCGGCCAGATGGGCTGGTATCTCGGCGATCTCTCGGTTCCCGTCGGCGAGCATTGCTGGCACTCGACCCTGCGCTCGGCCGAGACGGCGGTCTCAGGCGCCGATGCGATCCTCGCGGGCGAGCGTGCCGTCTATTCGCTGTGCCGGCCCTCCGGCCACCATGCCCGCGCCGATCGAGCCTCGGGCTTCTGCTACATCAACAACACCGCGGTCGCGGCGCAGCGCCTGCGCTCGAAATTCCGCAAGGTTGCGATCCTCGATGTCGACGCCCATCACGGCGATGGCACGCAGCAGATCTTCTATCGCCGCGACGACGTGCTGACGATCTCGGTCCATGCCGATCCGGTGAACTACTACCCGTTCTTCACCGGTTATGAGGACGAGCGCGGCAACGGGCCGGGCGAGGGCTTCAACCTCAACCTGCCGCTGGCACACGGCACGGGCGGTGCTGAAATGCAGGCGGCCGTCGACCGGGCCGGCAAGGCGATCCGCGACTTCGGCGCCGAGGTTGTGGTGATCGCGCTCGGCTATGACGCGCACAAGGATGATCCGATCGGCGTCCTCAAGCTCGAAGCCTCCGATTTCGGCACCATCGGTCGGCAGGTGAAGGCGCTCGGTCTGCCGACGCTCGTCGTGCAGGAAGGCGGCTATGCGATCGAGGCGATCGGCGACTGCCTCGATGCGTTCCTGGGCGGGTTCAGGGGCTAGGCTTGCCCACGTCATGGTCGGGCTTGACCCGACCATCTCCTGAAGGAAGGGCGCTGGAGCCCCAACGGCATGAGATTCTCGGGTCGCCTTCGGCGCCCGAGAATGACGGCATAGGCTGCTTCAGATCGCCGCCTCGATCAGGAACGGCCCCTTCCGCGCCAGAGCGGCCTTGAACAGGCTGGCGAACTCCTCGGCCGTGGTGGCGCGCGCGGCCTCCACACCCATGCCGCGGGCCATCATCACCCAGTCCAGCGCCGGCTCGTCGATGTTGAGCATCAGCGTGGCGTTGCGGCCGAAGTCGTTGACGCCGACGGCACGCATCTCGCCATGCAGGATCTGGTAGGTCCGGTTGGCGAAGACGATTGTGACGATGTCGAGGTTCTCGCGCGCCTGCGTCCACAAGCCCTGCACCGTGTACATGCCCGAGCCGTCGGCCTGCATGCCGATGACCTTGCGGTCGGGGCAGGCCACGGCCGCGCCGATGGCGAGCGGGATGCCTTCGCCGATCGCGCCGCCGGTGAGCTGGATGTAGTCGTGCTGCGGGGCGCTGTGACAGTCGAAATAGAACATCCGGCCCGACGAGACCGATTCGTCGCAGACGATGCAGTTCTCCGGCAGCAGGGCCGAGACGATGGCGCAGGCCTTGTCGGCGTCGAGCTTGCCGGTCGGCAGGGCAGGCTGCTCCTTGCGCGGCGGGGCGATGTAGGCGGGGGCGGTCCTGGTCGCGCCTATCTCCTCGGCGAGCGCGATGATCGCGGCGGGTAGGTCGTCGCCGGGTCTGGCCAGCGTCGCGACCTCGCAGCCGTCACGGACAAGGCGGCCGGGCTTGCCCGGATAGGCGAAGAAGCCGACCGGTGTCTGCGCGCCGACCAGCACGAGATAATCGACGTCCTTGAGCTGATCGAGCGCCTTGTCGATCGGGTAGAAGATCTTGGGCATGGCGACGCGGCCGGCGCCACGTTGCGTGCGCCCGTTCGACATCTGGCTGAAGATCTTGGCGCCGGTCACGGCGCAGATGCGGGCCGCCATCTCCATCGGCTTCTCGCGCAGGGCCAGGCCCGTCAGCATGATCGCGGCGCGGGCACCATGCTTGCGCAGGCCGGCTGCGACCTCGCGGAGCGTGGCGGAATCGACACTCTTCAGCGCCGGCAGCGGCGTCGGCTTGAGAGTGGCCGGCTCGACGCTGCCCCAGGCGCAGTCGGCCGGCAGGATCACGGTGGTGACGCCGGGCAGCGTCAGCGAGGCGACATAGGCTTCCCCGATCGCCGGGCCGACATCCTCGGCCGAAGCGATGCGCCGGACGAAATGCGACATCGGCTGCGCCAGGCTCTCGATGTCGCTGGTCAGCGGTGCATCGTGCTGGAGATGGTAGGTCGCGTGGTCGCCGACGACATTGATCATCGGGGTGCGGGCGCGCCTTGCATTGTGCATGTTGGCGAGCGCGTTCGCCATGCCCGGCCCGCAATGCAGCAGCGTTGCGGCCGGCTTGTCGGCCATGCGGGCGTAGCCGTCAGCGGCGCCGGTCACCACGCCCTCGAACAGGCCCAGCACGCAGCGCATCTGCGGCTTGCGGTCGAGCGCGGCGACGAAATGCATCTCGGAAGTGCCGGGATTGGCGAAGCAGGTATCGACGCCGTTGATCAGAAGCGTGTCGCAAAGGCGGTCGGCGCCGTTCATCCTGAAAACCTCGACTCGATAGAAGGCGCCCCTGCGCCGGCGGACGAAGGGGAGAAAATTCCTCCCGCCCTGTCAAACAAGAGAATGTCATCGCTTTCCCAAGCGACGGTGATCGACCGCTTGACGGATTTGCATATGCATTTAACCTGTTTTGGAACGAAGGTTGCATCTCGCCGAGAATGACGCTCTAGGCGTCTGAGTGGCGCGTCAGCCGAAAATGCAGGGGAAGGGTTTCAATCATGGCAGTTTTCAAGCGCATCGGCGCGACCGTCGGCTTCGGCCTCGCGGCGCTTCTGGCGGCGGGCGGCGCCCAGGCGCAGACCAAGGTCAATATCGGCATTTCCGGCTGGACCGGCTTCGCGCCGCTGGTGCTCGCCAAGGAGGCCGGCATCTTCGCCAAGAACGGCCTCGACGTCACGATCAAGAAGATCCCGCAGAAGGATCGTCATCTCGCCATCGCCTCGGGCGACATCCAGTGCGCCGCGACCACGGTCGAGACCTGGATCGTCTGGGATGCGGCCGGCATCAAGACGAAGCAGATCTTCCAGCTCGACAAGAGCTACGGCGCCGACGGCATGGCCGTGCGCAACGCCATCGGCTCGATCAAGGACCTCAAGGGCAAGACGGTCGCGGCCTCGGCGCCCGGCACCTCGCCCTATTTCGCGCTCGCCTGGATGCTCAAGGAAAACGGCATGTCCGTGAAGGATGTGACGGTCGTCAATATGGAGCCCGGCCCGGCCGCGCAGGCCTTCATCGCCGGCCAGAACGACGCCGCCATGACCTATGAGCCCTATCTCTCCACCGTCCGCGACAAGCCGGACGCCGGCAAGATCATCGCGACCACCCTCGACTATCCGATGGTGATGGACACCTTCGGCTGCACGCCCGCTTTCCTCGTCAACGACAAGGCCGCGGCCGCGCTGACCCAGAGCTATTTCGAGGCGCTGGAGATCATCAAGAAGGACCAGGCCAAGGCCTATGAGATCATGGGCGCGGATGTGAAGCAGACTGGCGAGCAATTCGGCAAGTCGGCCGCGTTCCTGCGCTGGTCGGATGCCGAGGGCAACAAGACGTTCTTTGCGGGCGACTGGCAGGCCTTCTCGACTAAGGCCGCAGATCTCCTGCTTGAGATCGGCCTGATCAAGGCCAAGCCCGACCTCGCCTCGCTGGTCGAGACGAAGTTCGTCGCCGGCAAGTGAACGCCGACGCGTGACCGGCGACATCCTCCCGGATGTTCTGGAGCCCGGCCTGCGCGTCGTCTTCTGCGGCACGCAGGCCGGAGCCGCCTCGGCCCGGCGCGGAGCTTATTACGCCGGCCCGGGCAACAAGTTCTGGCTGGTGCTCCATCAGACCGGGCTCGTGCCGGGCAGACTCCTGCCCGAGGATTTCCGGAACCTGCCACGCTACGGCATCGGCCTGACCGATGTCGCCAAGCGCAGCTCCGGTCCGGATTCCGCGCTACGCGGCAGCCATTTCGACGTGGCCGGCTTCAAGGCGCGGATCGCTGCAAGCGCGCCGCGCATCCTTGCCTTCAACGGCAAGCGTGCGGCGCAGGTCGTCCTCGGGATGAGCGAAGGGCGGCTCGCCTACGGGCGGCAGGCTGAGACGCTGGCCGGTGCCGAAATTTACATCCTCCCCTCGACCTCCGGCGCCGCAGCCGGTTTCTGGTCGATCGAACCCTGGAAGCAACTGGCCATGGCCGTGACCGGAACGATACCGCGATGAGACCCTTGCAACCCGTCTCGGCCCCGGCCCGCATCGGCTATGGCCTGGCCTTCTTCGCGCTCTTCGTCGCGCTCTGGTCGGTCGCGACCTTCGGCGGCTACGTCCAGCGCCTCTTCCTAGCCGACCCGCTGACCATGGTAGGCGAGGGCTACAACCTGATGACGCGCTACGGCTTCAGCTTCGACATCATGATGACGATCTGGCGCGTGGTTGGCGGTTTCATCATCGCCGTCATCGTCGCCCTGCCGATTGGCATTCTGATGGGTGCCTACAAGCCGATCGAGGCGTTCCTGGAGCCCTTCGTCTCCTTCGCGCGCTACCTGCCGGCTTCGGCCTTTATTCCCTTGCTGATCCTCTGGGCCGGCATCGGCGAGACGCAGAAGCTGCTCGTCATCTTCATCGGCGCGGTCTTCCAGCTCATCCTGATGATCGCGGTCTCGGTCGGCTCGATCCGGCGCGATCTGGTCGACGCCGCCTATACGCTGGGCGCCACCGACCGCTCCGTGGTGCGCCGCGTCATGCTGCCGAATGCCGCGCCCGAGATCGCCGAGATATTCCGCCTCGTCCTCGGCTGGGCCTGGACCTATGTCATCGTCGCCGAGCTGATCGGTTCCTCTTCCGGCATCGGCCACATGATCACCGACAGCCAGGCGTTGCTGAACACCGGGCAGATCATCTTCGGCATCATCGTGATCGGTCTCATCGGCCTGATCTCGGATTTCCTGTTCAAGGCGGTCAACCAGCGCCTGTTTCCATGGGCGCGCGCATGAGCAAGCTTGTCATCGAGAATGTCGGCAAGGTCTTCGCAGGCCAGCGCGGGGCTGAGCCGACGCGCGCCTTGATGCCGACCTCGCTCAATGTCGCCGACAACGACTTCATCACCATTCTCGGCCCCTCCGGCTGCGGCAAGTCGACCTTGCTGCGCATCATCGGCGGGCTGGAGACGGCGAGCGAGGGGCGCATCCTGCTCGACGGTGCGCCGGTCTCCGGGCCGGGCGCCGATCGCGGCTTCGTCTTCCAGAGCTACACGCTCTTTCCCTGGCTGACGGTGCAGCAGAACATCGCCTTCGGCCTGCGCGAGAAGGGCGTGCCTGAGGCCGAACGGCTGAGGATTGCCCGCGACTGGGCGGTGCGCGTCGGGCTCGGCAGCTTCGTCGATCATTTCCCCAAGCAACTCTCGGGCGGCATGCAGCAGCGCACCGCGATCGCACGCGCGCTCGCCAACGACCCGAAGATCCTGCTGCTCGACGAACCCTTCGGCGCGCTCGACAACCAGACTCGCGCGCTGATGCAGGAAATGCTGCTCGGCATCTGGGAGCGCGAGCAGAAGACCGTGCTCTTCGTCACCCACGACATCGAGGAGGCGATTTTCGTCGGCTCCCGCGTGGTGGTGATGAGCGCGCGCCCGGGGCGGATCAAGGCCGATATTCCGGTCGATCTGCCGCATCCGCGACCCTACACCATCAAGACGACGCCGGAATTCGTCACATTGAAGGAGCGGCTGGTCGAGGAAATCCGGGCCGAGGTCATCGCCGCCGATCACTGAGCCGGTTGACAGATTGTCGCACCTTTGTTTCCCTCGCCTGAATTGGCCTGACCACATGGCCAAAATATCCCCGGCAAGAACCGGGAGCATGGAGAGGGAACCGGGGAGCCGTCTGTGCCGCTCGAGGCTGTCGAGACGTCACGTCTGTACCGCCAGATTGCCGACCAGCTTCGCCATCTCATCGAGAGCGGCGAGTTTCCGGTCGGCAGCCGCCTGCCGTCCGAGCGGGAGCTCGCCGAAAAGCTCGGCGTATCCCGCCCCTCCGTCCGCGAGGCCCTGATCGCGCTCGAGGTCGAGGGCCGGGTCCGCATCCGGATGGGTTCGGGCGTCTATGTCGTCGACCCGCCGGCACAGGCCATCGCCAGGCTTTGGGCGGGGCGCCAGCCTGACGGTCCCTTCGAAGTCCTCAAGGCCCGCGAATTGATCGAAAGCGCGATCTGCTCTGAAGCGGTCGCGCTCGTCGAGCCAGCGGATATTGCGGCCCTCGACATGGTTCTGGAGCAGATGGCCGTTCAAGGATTGGGCAGCGACGAACTCGTCGCGCTCGATCGCTCTTTCCATGTCGCGCTCGCGGGCATCCTGCGCAACGGCGCGCTGATCCGCTGCGTCGGCGATCTCTTCGATCAGCGCATCAGCCCTTATTTCCGGCAGCTTGCGCGTTATTTCGAGAACTCCGAGTCCTGGCGCCGCGCGGTCGCCGAACATCGGGCGATCCGCGATGCGCTGGCGCGGGGCGACGGGCCCGGCGCCCGCGAGGCGATGCGCCGGCATCTGCAGAAATCACAGGAACGCTTTTCGCAGAGCTTTGGCGATGCAGGAAAGGGCAACGGGCCGGCCGGCGCCAAGGTCGGCCCGAACCAGAAGAATGGGCGCATGACGGGATCGAAACGCAAACAGGGAGACATCGCATGAAGACCAGCCTCACCCTGGCCGCGCTCGCCGCCGGCCTGAGCCTGCTCGGTGCGCCCGCGCAGGCGCAGACCAAGCTGAAATGGGCCCATGTCTACGAGACCTCGGAGCCGTTCCATACCGAATCCGTCTGGGCCGCCGAGGAGTTCAAGAAGCGCACCAACGGCAAGTACGAGATCACGGTCTATCCGGCCTCGCAGCTCGGCAAGGAGACCGACATCAACCAGGGGCTGACGCTCGGCACCGTCGACATCATCATTTCGGGATCGAGCTTCGCCGCGCGCGCCTATCCGCCGATCGGCGTGACCTACTACCCCTTCACCTTCCGCAATCCGGAGCACCTCCTGGCCTATACCAAGAGCGACGTCTTCAAGGAGATGACGAAGGGCTACCAGGAGAAGAGCGGCCACCAGATCGTCGCGGTGAGCTATTACGGCACGCGCCACACCACCTCGAACAAGCCGGTCAAGGCCTGCGCCGATATGAAGGGCCTGAAAATCCGCGTACCCGACGTGCCGGCCTATCTCGCCATGCCGCGCGCCTGCGGCGCCAATACTGCGCCGATCGCCTTCGCCGAGGTCTACCTCGCCCTCCAGAACGGCACGGTCGAGGCGCAGGAGAACCCGCTCACGACCATCGAGGCCAAGAAGTTCTACGAGGTGCAGAAGCACATCGTCCTGACCGGCCATATCGTCGACCACCTCAACACGGTTGTCGCCAAGCAGCTCTGGGACAAGCTCTCGCCGGAGGATCGCAAGATCTTCACCGACGTTGCCCAGGAGGCAGCCGAGCGCACGACCAAGAAGATCCAGGCCGACGAGGTCAAGCTCGTCCAACTGTTCAAGGACAAGGGCCTGACCGTGACGGAAGTCGACAAGGCCGAATTCCTCGCCAACGTCCAGAAGAACGTCACCTTCGAGCAGTTCGGCTACCGCAAGGCGGATTGGGACCGCATCCAGGCGATCAAGTAACCGCTATCGCATGCCTCCGCGGCCCGGCAGGCGACTGCCGGGCTGTTTCATCCCGATTGTCGATCCGACGCGCCTGACCCTGTCGAGAGGTTCCCCGTGACGAGCGCCAGCCAGCCGGAAATCCATACCCCGGTGACGAGCGAAGAGATCGCTCATGTCTTCGATGAAGCGCCTCCAGCTGCCGATCTTTCCGGCTACGGACTGGAGGATTGGATCACGCTCGCCGTCTTCTGGCTGATGGTCGCCTGCGTCGTCGCGCAGTTCTTCACCCGCTACGTTCTCAACAACAGCCTGGCCTGGACCGAAGAGATCGCGATCTACGCCCTGATCGTCGTCGTCTTCCTCGGCGCGTCGCTCTGCGTGCGCGCCTCGCGCCACATCCAGGTCGATTTCCTCTACCGCTACCTGCCGAAGCCGGCCGGCCGGGGCCTGGCCACGGCAGTGGACGCGGTGCGCATCGGCTTCCTCGGCTATGCGACCTGGCTCGTCTGGAAATACGCCTCGCTCATCCCCGATGAGATGATGACCACGGTCGACCTGCCGAAATCGATCGTCTTCTACGCCGTGCTGGCCGCCTTCGCGCTGATGACGCTGCGTGCGATCCAGGTCGCCTGGCAGAACTGGCGCCGCGGCTACTCCGTCCTCGAGAACCCCGCCGCTTTCGACGGATCGGAGGGCTGATCGATGCTGATCCTTGTCGGAACCTTCCTCGCTCTGATGATATTCGGCGTGCCGGTCGCCATCTCGATGGCCGTCGCCTCGCTGACCTACATCCTCGCGACGGGTACCGTGCCTGACGTCATCATGGCGCAGCGCATGATCGCCGGCGTCGAGAGCTTCCCGCTGCTGGCGGTGCCGTTCTTCATCCTCGCCGGCAACCTGATGAACATCGCCGGCGTGACCGGCCGCATTTATTCCTTCGCCGTCGCGCTGGTCGGTTGGATGCGCGGCGGCCTCGCCCAGGTGAACATCATCGGCTCGGTGATCTTCTCCGGCATGTCCGGCACCGCGATCGCCGATGCGGCCGGCATCGGCACGATCGAGATCAAGGCGATGAAGGATCACGGCTACCCGACCGACGTCTCCGTTGGCGTCACGGCCGCTTCCGCGACGCTGGGGCCGATCATCCCGCCGTCGCTGCCTTTCGTGATCTACGGCATGATGGCCAACACCTCGATCGGCGCGCTCTTTCTCGGCGGCGTGATCCCGGGCGTGGTGATGACGCTGTTCATGATGGCGACGGTCACGATCTTCGCCCGGTTGCGCAACTGGGGCTCGGATTCGCCCTTCTCGCTGAAGCAGATCGGGACCGCTGGCCTCGAAGTCCTCGTCGTGATGGGCTTCCCGGTCCTGGCCTATCTCCTGGTCTGGGCCGGGCTTTCCGAAAACGTCGCGATCGGGCTCGCGCTCGCGGCCCTGCTCGCGCTCGACTACTATTTCGACTTCTCGGCGGTGATGGCGCTGATGACGCCGGTCATCCTGATCGGCGGCATGACCATGGGCTGGTTCACGCCGACCGAGGCGGCGGCCGCCGCGGTGATCTGGTCGCTGTTCCTGGGCCTGGTGCGCTACCGCTCGATGACGATGCGCTCGCTCGCCAAGGCGACCTTCGACACGATCGAGACGACAGCCTCGGTGCTCTTCATCGTGACGGCGGCCTCGATCTTCGCCTGGCTGCTGACGGTCTCGAACACCGCGCAGATCCTCTCCGATGCCATCCTCGGGTTGACCCAGAACAAATGGGTCTTCCTGATCCTGGTGAATCTGCTGCTGCTCTTCATCGGCTGCTTCCTCGACACCATCGCGGCGATCACCATCGTCGTGCCGATCCTGCTGCCGATCGCGCTCAAGCTCGGCGTCGACCCGATTCATTTCGGGCTGATCATGACGCTGAACCTGATGATCGGGCTGCTGCACCCACCGCTCGGCATGGTGCTTTTCGTGCTCTCGCGGGTCGCCAAGCTCTCGGTCGAGCAGACCACGATGGCGATCCTGCCCTGGCTCGTGCCGCTCTTCGCGGCGCTGTTCGCGATCACCTTCATCCCGGAGCTGACGCTCTGGCTGCCACGGACGATGGGTATGCTTCGCTAGCCCACGCCGTCATTGCGAGGAGCGCAGCGACGAAGCAATCCAGGGCGGCAGAGCGCTACGTCCCCATGGATTGCTTCGCTTCGCTCGCAATGACACCGGCGCAGAACAAAATAGCCCTGCCTGCGTTGTCATGTCGCAGGCGAGTGTCTGCCTTGCGCCGAGGGGCGGTTACGACAACGATCGGACTTGCCATCTTTGAGCGAAAGGGGCGCTGCCGAAGGTGGGGCCAATGCGTTCGCTGATTGCCAGGATGTTGTCACGGCTCGCGGTCGAGCCACGTATCGATGTCGTTTTTCCCGATGGCACGCTTCAATCCATCGGACATGGCGCCGTGCCGCGTTTGCGCATGCGGATCGTGGATGCGCCGACGGAACTGAAACTCGCGCTCAATCCCGAGCTCGCCTTAGGCGAGGCGGTGATGGACGGGCGCGTCGTGGTCGAGCAGGGCTCGCTCTATGATCTGCTCGACGCGCTGGTCGCCGCCGTCCACAAGGCGCGCCCGAAGGGCTGGGGCAAGACGCTGGAGGGGCTGCGCACGGCTGTGCGCCGCTTCCAGCAGCACAACACACCAGCACTGGCGAAGCGCAATGTTGCACATCATTACGACCTGAAGAGCGATTTCTTCCGGCTCTTCCTCGACGAGGACATGCAGTACTCCTGCGCTTATTTCGCGCAGCCGCACATGACGCTCGCCGAAGCGCAGCTCGCCAAGAAGCGCCACATCATGGGCAAGCTCGATCTGCAGCCGGGCCAGCGCGTGCTCGATATCGGCTGCGGCTGGGGCGGCATGGCGCTGTCGATCGCCGGCGAGACGGGTGCTTCTGTTACCGGAATCACGCTCTCCGAGGAGCAACTCGCCATCGCCAGGCAGCGCGGCGCGGAAACCGGGCTGCCGGTCGAATTCCGGCTGCAGGATTATCGCCACCTGACCGAGCCCTTCGACCGCATCGTCTCTGTCGGCATGTTCGAGCATGTTGGCGTCGGCTTCTATCGCGATTACTTCCGCAAGATCCGCGAGTTGCTCAACGATGATGGCGTGGCGCTGATCCACACCATCGGCCGCTCGACGCCGCCGGGCGCGACCAACCCCTTCATCGCCAAGTACATCTTCCCCGGCGGTTATATCCCCGCCATGTCGGAGGTGGCGGCCGCGATCGAGCAGGAAGAGCTCGTCATCACCGATGTCGAGGTGCTGCGCATCCACTATGCCGAGACGCTGAAGGCCTGGCGCGAGAACTTCCTCGCCCGGCGCGACGAGGCGGTGGCGATGTATGACGAGCGCTTCGCCCGGATGTGGGAGTTCTACCTCGCCGCTTCCGAGGCGAGCTTCCGGCACGACGATCTGGTGGTGTTCCAGTTCCAGCTGGCCAAGAAGCTCGACGGCCTGCCGATCACGCGCGGTTATATCAAGGAGCGCGAGGATACGCTCGGGACAAGGCCGGCTGCGACGAAGGTTGCCGAGACGGCCTAGGCCGGTTCCGGGCCGACATAGCGGGCACGGGGCCGGATCAGCCGCCCCGTCTCGCTTTGCTCCAGCGCGTGGGCGATCCAGCCCGCGCAGCGCGCAGCGGCGAAGATCTGAAAAGGGACATCCGAGGCGAGCCCCAGCTCGGCGGCGATCGCTGTCAGCACGAAGTCGATGTTCGGTTCCTCGCCGGTCAGCGCGGTGACGGCTCGGCGAGCCTCCTCATAGGCTGGCGGCAGGGTGAACACCATGAGCAAGCCACGCGCCCGTGCATCGCCGTCCGGGTAGAGCGGATGGCCGAAGCCGGGCAGGGGCATGCCCGTTGCGAGGCGGGCAGCTATGGCCGCCTCCGCCCCATCCTCGGCGATTTCCCGCATCAGCCCGAGCACGCGCGGCGTCATGCCGCCATGCAGTGGCCCGGACAGCGTGGCGAGCCCAGCCAGGACACAGGCCGCGAGCGAGGCGCGCGTCGAGGCCGCGACCCGCACCGCGAAGGTCGAGGCGTTGAGTTCATGGTCGGCGAGCAGGACAAGCGCACGGCGGATCAGGTCGGCGCCGCGCGCATCGCAGCCCCAGGAGAGGGCCAGGCGGTGATGGATCGGGCCTTGGCCCGGCCGCCCGGCGATGGCATCGACCAACGCGTCGATGACGGATGCCGCCTCGAGATAGAGCGCCTTCTTCGTACGCCCCGCCATGGCCGGGTCGCTGGCGGCGCGCGCGGCGATCACCGCGAACATCCGCTGCCGGGCCGGCGCCTCCGGCACGATCGTGAACAGCGGCGGAAAGCGCTGCGAGCCGCAATCCCAGAGCAGCCGTGCCACATCCTCCAGCTTCGCCGTCTCGGCCAGCGTCTCGGCATCCTGCCCGCGATACCAGAGCTTGCCGCGCTGGATCGTGGCGATGCCCGAGGCGAGGATCGGCTCGCCGAAGGCAATCGCGTCCTCCGCGATCGTGGCGGGCTTGCGCCCCCGCGCCTTGCGATGCTCCAGCCGCGCCACATCCTCGGCCCGGTAGAGCCGGCGGCGCGAGTCGCCCGCATCGCCGCGTGCCTCGATCAGCCCGCGGCTGACATAGGCATAGAGCGTCTGCGGCTTCAGCCCGAGCCGCTGCATCACCTGTTGCGCCGTCAGCCAGTCGGTCATCGGAAAATACATTGATTATATTGTTCAAGATTGATTCTAGCGGCGAGGCTATCAATCTTCAAGGCCTCAGATGTTGAGGAGAACCGCCATGTCCGATGGCCTTGAAGATGTCGTTGCCGCCCATACCGTCCTCTCGGAAGTCGATGGCGCGGCCGGCCGGCTGGTGATGCGCGGCCACAGCCTCGATGAGCTGGCGGGGCACACCTCCTTCGAGGAGATGGCTGCGCTGATGCTGGACGGCTTCGTGCCGGACCTGCCCGCCACGAAGGATCTCCCGGCGGCGCTGGGCGCGGCACGAAAGCAGTTGTTCGAGACGGTCGTCGCGAAGGCGGTCGTGCCCGTGACACTCGGGCCGGTCGAGATGATCAGGGCGATGACCGCGCTTGTTCGCGACGGTGAGGATGCCGGCACGATCCTGCGGCTACTGGCGGCGCCTGCGGTCTTCACTGCCGCCTCCTTGCGTTTGCGGCAAGGGCTCGCGCCGGTCGCGCCCGATCCGTCGCTGTCGCAGGCGGCCGACACGCTGCACATGCTGCACGGCAAGGCGCCGACCAAGCAGCAGGCAGCTGCGCTCGACACCTATCTCGTCACGGTTGCCGATCACGGCCTCAACGCTTCGACCTTCGCAGCCCGCGTCGTCGCCTCGACCCGCGCCGGGCTGGTCTCGGCCGTGCTCGCCGGCATCAGCGCGCTGAAGGGGCCACTCCATGGTGGCGCGCCCGGCCCGGTCATCGAGATGCTCGATGCGATCGGCGCGCCGGCGAATGCTCGCGCCTGGCTGGAATCTGCGCTCGACCGCGGCGACAGGTTGATGGGCTTCGGCCACCGCATCTACCGCGTGCGCGACCCGCGCGCCGATGCGCTGAAGGGCGCGATCCGCCGGCTCGGCGCCGATAGCGGGCGTCTCGCATTGGCCGAGGCGGTGGAGCAGGCGGCGCTCGCCATCCTGCGCGAGCGCAAGCCGAATCGCACGCTGGAAACCAATGTCGAGTTCTACACGGCGCTCTTGCTGGAGGCGCTGGGCTTCACGCCGGATTCCTTCACCTGCGTCTTCGCACTTGGCCGCACCACGGGCTGGCTCGCCCATGCCAAGGAGCAGATCGCCGGCGGCCGGCTGATCCGGCCGCAATCGATCTATGTCGGCCCGCAGCCGCGGCAGGCGGCGTAGGTCGTGCCGTGCTTTCCTTCTCCCCTTGCGGGAGAAGGTGGCGCGGCGCGCAGCGCCGCGCCGGATGAGGGGTCTCGCGACATTTCCGAGGTCGGCGCCCTGCAAGCGCAAAACGGCGAGGGCGGCGCGACCCCTCACCCCAACCCTCTCCCGCAAGGGGAGAGGGGGCTGTCGCGCATGTCTCGGAACGCTGCGTCAGGTGGCTTATTCCGCAGGCGCCAACCGGATCGCGAAGAGTTCGCCGCCGAGCTCAGCCCGCAACCCGGCGGTGGTGGGTACCGGCAGGATCGCGCTGTCCCCGGCGGCCAGCGTCGTGCCGTTCACCTGCCAGTTTCCATGGCGCGCCACGAGAACCAGCAGCCCGCGCTCGGCCACGATCTCGTGCGGCCTGTCGCCGGACAGGCGCTCGACGCTGTGGCTCCAGGTGCCTCGCCGGCTCATCACGTTGAGATCGTCGATCGGCCCCTCGACCAGCATGCCGTCCACGGTCCGGTCGGCGGCGAAGAAGAAGGGCGCCGACGCCCGGTCGAGCGATACCGTCTCGCCGTCGCCGAAGGCGAGGCGGATGCCGTTGCCGCTCAGCACCGACAGGGTCCGGTCGATGCCGGGGAAGGACGAGAACGGCCCGTCCTGCCCGACATGGGCCATCGAGATACGCCAGTCGAAATGGCTGAGGGGAGCTCCCTCGGGAAACACCGCGATCTCGGTCGTGGTGCCGCCGCCGTTCTTCCACGGCATGACCTTGCATTCGGCGGCGCGGATGATGCGCATGTGCTCTGTCCCTCGACTAGAAGACGCGGGTCATCCCGGACAAGCCGCGTCAGCGGCGCAGATCCGGGATCCATGCCTGAACCGTTCCGGCATGGATCCCGGGTCTCCCTTCGGTCGCCCGGGATGACGCTGTAGAGCGGAAGTCTGGCTCAGCCCAGAATCCCCGGCAGGTTGAGCCCCTTCTCGCGGGCGCAGTCCAGCGCGATGTCGTAGCCGGCATCGGCATGGCGCATCACGCCGGTGGCCGGGTCGTTCCAGAGCACGCGCAAGAGGCGCGCCGCCGCGTCGTCCGTGCCATCGGCACAGATGACCACGCCCGAATGCTGCGAGAAGCCCATGCCGACACCGCCGCCATGATGCAGCGAGACCCAGGTCGCGCCCGAGGCCGTGTTGAGCAGGGCGTTGAGCAGCGGCCAATCGGAAACCGCGTCCGAGCCGTCCTTCATCGCCTCGGTCTCGCGGTTCGGCGAGGCGACCGAGCCGGAGTCGAGATGGTCGCGGCCGATCACGACGGGCGCCTTGAGCTCGCCGTTCTTGACCATCTCGTTGAAGGCGAGGCCGAGGCGGTGGCGATCGCCGAGACCGACCCAGCAGATGCGCGCCGGCAGGCCCTGGAACGAGATGCGCCCGCGCGCCATGTCGAGCCAGTTGTGCAGGTGCTTGTTGTCGGGCAGCAGCTCCTTCACCTTGGCGTCGGTCTTGTAGATGTCCTCCGGATCGCCGGACAGCGCCGCCCAGCGGAAGGGGCCGATGCCGCGGCAGAACAGCGGGCGGATATAGGCCGGCACGAAGCCGGGGAAGGCGAAGGCGTTCTCCAGCCCCTCTTCCTTGGCCATCTGGCGGATGTTGTTGCCGTAGTCGAAGGTGGGAATGCCCATCTCCTGGAAGGCGATCATCGCCTCGACATGCTCGCGCATCGAGGCGCGGGCCGCCTTCTCGACCGCCTTCGGATCGCCCTCGCGGCGTTGCTTCCACTCGCCCATGGTCCAGCCCTTCGGCAGGTAGCCGTTGACCGGGTCATGGGCCGAGGTCTGGTCGGTGACCATGTCGGGGCGGATGCCGCGGCGGACCATCTCGGGCAGGATCTCGGCGCAGTTGCCGAGCAGGCCGACCGACTTCGCCTCGCCGGCCTTGGTCCAGCGGGCGATCATCTCCATCGCCTCGTCCAGCGTTTCGGCCTTCTCGTCGAGATAGCGGGTGCGCAGGCGGAAATCGATCGAGTCGGGATTGCACTCGACCGCGAGGCAGGAGGCGCCGGCCATCACCGCCGCCAGCGGCTGCGCGCCGCCCATGCCGCCGAGGCCGCCGGTCAGGACCCATTTGCCCTTGAGGTTGCCGCCGTAATGCTGGCGCCCGGCCTCGACGAAGGTCTCGTAGGTGCCCTGCACGATGCCCTGGGTGCCGATATAGATCCAGGAACCGGCCGTCATCTGGCCGTACATCGCGAGCCCCTTCTTATCGAGCTCGTTGAAATGGTCCCAGTTCGCCCAGTGCGGCACGAGGTTGGAATTGGCGATCAGCACGCGCGGCGCATCCTTGTGCGTGCGGAACACGCCGACCGGCTTGCCGGACTGGACGAGCAGCGTCTCGTCCGCCTCGAGCTGGCGCAGCGCTGCGACGATGCGATCGAAATCCTCCCAGGAGCGGGCGGCCCGGCCGATGCCGCCATAGACGACAAGCTCATGCGGGTTCTCGGCGACGTTCGGGTCGAGATTGTTCATCAGCATGCGCAGCGGCGCTTCGGTCAGCCAGCTCTTGGCGGTGAGCTCGGTGCCGGTCGCGGCGCGGATGGTGCGGGTGTTGTCGAGGCGGGTCATGAACGGCTCCGTTCGAGAGTCCTGGCCGCGTCGAGGGCTGCGGCGATGATGGCTGACAAGGCGGTTTGGAGCGGGGCGGCCTTCGCCTCGTCGAAGGTCCAGGGCGCGGCCTCTTCGCCGAGATAGGCGGAGAGCGCGATTTCCATCTGGAGCGCATGCACGCGCTCGAAGGGGCGCCCGTAATGGCGCGTGATCCAGCCGCCCTTGAAGCGGCCATTGAGAACTTGCGTGAAGGGCTGGCTGGCCATGGCGGCGATGGCCGCGCCTTCGACGCTCGGCGCGCAGCTTTCGCCGGAGTTCGTGCCGAGGTTGAGCGTCGGCAGCGTGCCTTCAAACAGCCGCGGGATCACCGACTTGATCGAGTGACAGTCCCAGAGCACGCAATAGCCGTGTTCGGCCTGCACCCGCGCGATCTCGGCGGTGAGCGCCTGGTGATAGGGCTGGAAATAGGCTGCCTTGCGCCGCTCGATCTCCGCCGCGTCGGGCGCCATCTGCCAGATCGGCGCGCCGTCGAAGGTCGTGGTCGGCACGAGGTCGGTCGTCTCCTGGCCCGGATAGAGCGAGGCGCCGGCCGGGTCGCGGTTGAGATCGATGACGAAGCGCGAGAGCTGCGCCTCGACGATGGTGGGCTGGAAATGCGCGGCGAAATCGTAAAGCCGGCGCATATGCCAGTCGGTATCCTCGACCAGCCGGCCGCGCTCGTTCAGCGCTGCCGCGACCTCCGGCGGCAGCGCCGTGCCGGGATGCGGCATCGAGAGGATGAGCGGGGAGGAGCCCCGCGTGACCGAAATGATGTCGGCGCTCATGCGCGGCACTCCGCGAAGCTGTCGAGGCCGGCGGCCCGGCCGACGGCGCCGGACAGCACGAACTCGGTGGCCGCCGCGAGATCGGGGGCGAGGTAGCGGTCCTCGGTCAGCGGCGCGATCTTGCTGCGCAGCAGGGCGAGGACCGGCTCCAGCCGCGCGCTGGTCTTGAGCGGGCGGTGATGCTCGATCGCCTCCGCCGCCGCCATCAGCTCGACACCGATGACGCTCGCGGCGTTCTTCGCCATGTCGATGAGGCGGAAGGCGCCATGCGTCGCCATCGAGACATGGTCTTCCTGGTTGGCTGAAGTGGGTATGGTGTCGACAGAAGCAGGGTAAGCCTTCTGTTTGTTCTCGGAGGCGAGCGCCGCCGCCGTGACCTGCGCGATCATGAAGCCGGAATTCAGGCCGGCGTCACGGGCGAGGAAGGGCGGCAGACCGCTCATCACGGGGTCGACCAGCAGCGCCATGCGCCGCTCGGAGAGGTTGCCGATCTCGCAGACGCCGATCGCCAGCATGTCGGCGGCGAAGGCAACGGGCTCGGCGTGGAAATTGCCGCCCGAGACGATCTCGCCCGGCCCGAGCACCAGTGGATTGTCGGTGACCGCATTGGCCTCGATGCCGAGCGTGGCGGCGGCGTTGCCGATCAGGTCGCGCACCGCGCCCATCACCTGCGGCTGGCAGCGCAGGGAGTAGGGGTCCTGCACCTTGCTGTCGCCATGGCGGTGGCTCTCGCGGATCGCGCTGCCGGCGATCAGGTCGAGCAGGGTCTTGGCGACCTTGATCTGGCCGGGCTGGCCCCGGAGGTTCTGGATGCGCGGATCGAAGGGCGTGTCGGAGCCCTTGAGCGCATCGACCGAAAGCGCGCCGGCGACCAGCGCCGCGTCGAACACGCGGGCGATCGCGGCGAGCCCTGTCAGGGCTAGCGTGGTCGAGACCTGCGTGCCGTTGATCAGCGCGAGCCCTTCCTTGGCGCCGAGCGCGAGCGGGGCCTGGCCGATGCGCCTCAGCGCCTCCGCTGCCGGCAGGGTCTCGCCCTTCAGGCGGATCTCGCCGACACCCATCAGCGCGGCGGTCATATGGGCGAGCGGCGCGAGGTCGCCGGAGGCACCGACCGAGCCCTTGGCGGGGATGACCGGCAGGGCATCGGCCCTGAGCGCGCCGGTGAGCGCCTCGATCACCACCGGCCGCACGCCGGAGGCGCCGCGCGCCAGGCTTGCCGCCTTCATCGCGAGCAGCAGGCGCACCACGCCGTCGGGCAGGGCAGGGCCGGTGCCGACTGCATGCGACAGGATGAGGTTGCGCTGCAGCGTGGCGAGATCGGCATCGGCGATGCGCACGCTCGCGAGCTTGCCGAAGCCGGTGTTGACGCCATAGGTCACCGTGCCGGCGGCGACGATCTCCTCGACGATCTTCTGCCCGGAGGCGATGGAGGTGGCGCTGTCGCCGGCGAGGCCGGCCGTGGCGCCGTCGAGGATGGTGCGCCAATCGGTGAGATGGGCTGCGCCCGGGTTTAGCGAAACCGTGGTCATTGTCCGTTCCAGATGCGGGTGTGAAGCGGGTTGAAGCCGATGCGGTAGGCGAGTTCGGCCGGGCGTTCGATGTCCCAGATCGCGAGGTCGCAGCGCTTGCCCGTTTCCAACGTGCCGACCTCGTTCTGGAGGCCGAGCGCCGTGGCGGCATGGCGGGTGAGACCGGCCAGCGCCTCCTCGGGCGTCATGCGGAAGAGCGTGCAGGCCATGTTGAGCACCAGCAGCGGCGAGGTCAGCGGCGAGGAGCCGGGATTGGCGTCAGTCGCCAGCGCAATCGCGACGCCGTGCTTGCGCATCAGTTCGATGGGCGGCTTCTGCGTTTCGCGCAGGAAATAGAAGGCGCCGGGCAGCACGACCGCGACCGTCCCGGCCTTGGCCATGGCAATCACGCCGGCCTCGTCGAGATATTCGAGATGATCAGCGGAGAGCGCTCCCATCTCGGCCGCGAGCTTGGCGCCGTAGAGATTGGAGAGCTGCTCGGCATGGACCTTGATCGCGAGGCCCTTGGCCTTGGCGGCGCTGAAGACGGCCTTCGTCTCCTCCGGCGAGAAGGCGATGCCTTCGCAGAAGACGTCGACCGCATCGGCGAGCCCTTCGGCTGCAACGGCATCGAGAATCGGCCCGGCGACGAGCGCGGTGTAATCTCCTGAGCGGCCCTTGTACTCCGGCGGCACGGCATGGGCGCCGAGGAAGGTGGTGCGAACCGTCACCGGCCGCTCGCGGCCGATCCGGCGCGCGACGTGCAGCTGCTTCAGCTCCGCCTGCTGCTCAAGACCATAGCCGGATTTGATTTCGACGGTAGTGACGCCCTCAGCCATCAGTGCGGCGAGGCGCCGGTCGGCCGAGGCGAAGAGCGCATCCTCGCTCGCCTCGCGCGTCGCCTTGACGGTGGAGAGGATGCCGCCGCCGGCGCGCGCGATCTCCTCATAGGTCGCACCCTGCAATCTCAGCTCGAACTCATGCGCCCGGTCGCCGCCATAGACGAGATGGGTGTGGCAATCGATCAGGCCGGGGGTGATCCAGCGGCCCTGGCAATCGATCGTTTCGCCGGCCTGGAAGGCGGGAGCCTCGCTGCGCGGCCCGGCATAGACAATGCGCCCGTCGCGGGCGGCGATCGCGCTGTCCTCGATCGCACCGTAGGGAGCGCTTGCACCCGGCGCCATCGTCGCCAGTCGCGCATGCGTCCAAAGCCTGTCGCAGACCAGCGTTTCATCCGCTGCCTTCGTCACCCCTCGCCCTCCCGCTATGCTTTCACTCCGGATATGCTATCTAATTGCATATGCAAATTGCAAGTGCTATTTGCATATGCAATTAAACGATGGAGCGAAGCGGTGACCGAGACCCTGCATCTGGCCGAGGCTCTTCTGCCCGAAGGCTTTGCCAGCAATGTGAAACTGACGCTGGAGCAGGGCGTCATCACCGCCATCGAGACCGATGCGTTGCCGAGCGCGGGTGACCGGAGCTTCGCCAGCATCGCCTTGCCCGGCATGCCGAACCTGCACAGCCACGCCTTCCAGCGCGGCATGGCGGGGCTCTCCGAGCGCCGCGGCGCGCCGGAGGATTCCTTCTGGACCTGGCGCGAGGTGATGTATCGCTTCCTCGACCGGCTCGATCCGGAGGATGTGCAGGCCATCGCGGCGCAGGCCTTCGTCGAGATGCTGGAGGGCGGCTTCACTGCGCTCGCCGAGTTCCATTATCTCCACCACGACAAGGACGGGCGTCCTTACGCGAACATCGCTGCCATGGGGCAGGCGATCGCCGCCGCCGCCGAGGAAACCGGGCTCGGCCTCACCCTGCTGCCGGTGCTCTACCGCTTCGGCAATTTCGGGCAGGCGCCTTCGGTCCACGGCCAGCGTCGCTTCGTCAATGACCGCGATGCCTATCAGCGCCTGCTGGAGGGAAGCGCGGCGGCGATCCGCAATCTGCCGGATGCGCGGCTTGGCGTGGCTCCGCACTCGCTGCGCGCGGTCGCGCTCGACGACCTCGGCTGGGTGGCGTCGCTGCGTCCCGACAATCCGGTCCATATCCATGTCGCCGAGCAGGTGCCCGAGGTCGAGGCCAGCCTGAAGATCACCGGCAAGCGGCCGGTCGAGCTGCTGATGCAGACGATCCCGCTCGACCAGCGCTGGTGCCTGATCCATGCGACGCATCTGAGCGACGCCGAGCGTGACGGCATCGCCCGCAGCGGCGCTGTGGCGGGCCTGTGCCCGATCACCGAATCCAGCCTTGGCGACGGCATCTTCGATGGCATCCGTTATCGCGAGGCTGGCGGCGCCTTCGGGGTCGGCAGCGATTCCAACATTCAGATCGATGCCGGCGCCGAACTGCGCCAGCTCGAATATTCGCAGCGCCTGCGCGATCGCCGCCGTGCTCTTTTTGCGGAGGAGGAGGCTTCGACCGGCCTGGCGCTCTGGCAGGCCGCCTGCGCCGGTGGTGCGCAAGCCTGCGGCCGGGCGATCGGTAGGATCGCGGTGGGCCATCGCGCCGATTTCGTCACGCTCGACACCGATCACCCGGCCATCGTCGGCAAGACCGGCGCGGAGGCGGTCGACAGCGCGATCTTCGCCGCCAACGCCCTGCCTTTGCGCGACGTCGTCGTCGGTGGCAGGAGGGTGGTGGCCGATGGGCGGCATGTCGCCCGCGATTCGGTGCGCGCCCGCTTCGCCGTCGTGATGCGGCGCCTGCTCTCTGCGGCATAGGACACAGGATGACGGAGACCCGGCTCGACGCGGTGAAACTGGATGGCGCCGGGCCGGTCTATGACCAGATCCGGCGCGCGATCCGCGATCTGGTGGTCAGCGGAGAATGGCCGCCGGGCACCAGTGTGCCGCCGGAGCACGCCTTGATGGAGCAGCTCCGCGCCTCGCGGATGACGGTGCACCGCGCGCTGGTACAGCTTGCCCGCGAAGGCCTCATCATCCGCCGCCGCCGCTCGGGCACCATCGTCGCCAGCCCCCCGGCGAGCCACGCTATGCTCGACATCCTCTCGATCCCGGAGGAGGTGGAGCAGCTCGGTCAGAGCTATGCGTATGACGTTCTTTCACGCAGCGACGGCCGGCCCGCCCCGGAAGTCGCAGAGCGCTTCGGCCTGAAGCGTTCGGACAAGGTGGCTCATCTCGTCGTGCTGCATCGCGCCGACGGCAAGCCGCATGTGCTGGAAGAACGCGTCATCCACGCCGCTGCCGTGTCCGGCCTCGCTGAGGAAGACTTCGCGCAGACCCCGCCCGGCGACTGGTTGCTCAGGCACAGTCTCTGGTCACAGGCCGAGCACGCGATCAGCGCTGTCGGGGCTGGCGAGGAGGAAGCCGGCCTGCTCGACGTTGCGGTTGGTGAGCCCTGCCTGCTGGTCGAGCGCCGGACCTGGAACCAGTTGAAGCCGGTCACAGCCGTGCGGCTGCTCTATCCCGGTTTCCGTCACCGTTTCGTCGGACGCTTCGGCCCTTACGGGCAGGTCTGACGCGGCAAGCCAGGCCGCATGAAAAAGGCCCGCCGGATCGGCGAGCCTTCCCTAGAGCATTTTCGAGCGAAGTGGATACCGGTTCGCGTGAAGAAAATGCGACAAAACAAAAACTTGGAGCATTTTCGCGATTCGGAGAAACGCGGAAATGTTCTAGATCCGCTGATGCTCGCCTCAGCAGGCGTAGCGCACGCGCCGGCCCCACTCGTCGCGGCCGTAGCAGATCTGATCCGGCGTGGCGGCGGAACCGATGATGGCCCCGCTGGCGCCGCCGATGGCCGCACCGGCCAAAGCACCGCCGGCCCGGCCCGTCGCTGCGCCGCCGATGAGGGCGCCCGCGCCCGCGCCGATAAGAGCGCCAGTACCTGCATTCTGTTCACGCGCGGTGCAGGCGCCCAGGGCGGCTGCGAGGCCCACGATGATCATGAACTTCTTCATGCCGACTGTTCTCCTCTTCACAAAACGGCGATGTCGCTCGCAGTCCGAAACCCGCCATGCCGGCGAAGGTTCCCGATGCGAGGCGCAACCTCCATTCACATGACGAAAGAGCCGGAAATGTGATGCCGGAAGATTGCACAAAAAGGCTCTGAAAAAGCTGGAACCTTTGGCTTCCGCAGGACGTTGAGGAGACGAGTTTCCGGCGCTGCAGCGACGCGCCCCTGACATATGGAGGAACCGACATGGCGACGTCCACCACGTCCATCACCACTGCCAATCCCTTGATTGCGGGCGCCCGCGTTGCCGGAACAGACGTCTACAACGCGGCGGGCGAGCACCTCGGCGAGATCTACGACGTGATGCTCGACAAGCAGACCGGCAAGGTCGCCTACGCCATCATGTCTTTTGGCGGCTTCCTCGGACTCGGCGAGAAGTACCATCCGATTCCGTGGAGCGTTCTCGACTACGATCCGCAACGCGGCGGCTACGTCGTGCCTCTGACCAAGGAGAAGCTCGAAGCTGCGCCGATGTACGACAGCGAGGGCGAGCCCGACTGGGAGGACAAGGCTTACGGCAAGCGTGTCCACGACTACTACGGCACGATGCCCTACTGGATGATGTAGCGGCTGCCAGACGCAGGTCGCGGCGGTTGCTATCCCCCCAGCCGAACCGCCGTGGCGGCGGGATGCGGGCCGAAAGGCCCGCATCTTCTTTTTTGGGGCTGGCTTGCGCGCTCCCGCAGGCGGCGAAGGTGTGAAAGGCGCGGCACTTTTTCTCTGGCTGGGGGAACCGGAGGGCGCCTTCGCGCGTCTGCTCGATGGGGAGCACGAGACTCGGGTGAGCTACCGCGGCACAGCCGCGAGGCGCCCGTCCCTCACATCAGGAGACAGCGAGATGCGCATCCGTTACGGCTATCGGATCGAGTTGGTTTGCGCGCGTGAGATGCCCCTCGTCACATTGCTCGATGTCCACCCCTCGCGCCGCCATGATCTGACGATGCCTGACGACATGCGGGTGAGCGCGTTGGCCAATCCGTTGCTCCCGATCGCTGTCGCGCAGCATCTCGACGCCTTCGGCAATATCTGCCGGCGCATGGTGGCGCCTCCCGGCGGCATCCGCCTTGAATCGGAGGGGGTCGTGCACGATTCGGGCGAGCCCGATTGTATCCATCCGGCGGCGCGCGAGGTTGCTCCCTCACGTCTGCCCGACGAGGCGCTCGTTTATCTGCTCGGCAGCCGCTATTGCGAAACCGACAAGCTCTTCGACCAGGCCTGGGCGCTGTTCGGGCAGGTCGCGCCGGGCTGGCCGCGCGTCCAGGCGATCGTCGATTTCGTCCATAATCACCTGACCTTCGGCTATCATTTCGCCCGCAATACGCGCACGGCCGCCGAGGCCTTCGAGGAGCGGATCGGCGTCTGCCGTGATTTCGCGCATCTCGCCATCGCCCTGTGCCGCTGCATGAACATCCCGGCACGCTATTGCAATGGCTATCTCGGCGACATCGGCGTGCCGCCGGATCCGGCGCCGATGGACTTCAATGCCTGGTTCGAGGTTTTCCTGGGCGGTCGCTGGTACACCTTCGATGCTCGCCACAACGAGCCGCGCATCGGCCGCATCGTCATCGCCCGCGGACGTGACGCGACCGATACCGCGATGATCTGTTCCTTCGGCATGCATACTCTGCAGCGCTTCGAGGTGATCACCGAAGAAGTCTCGGACACGCCCATGCCGTTGGCCCCGTCGCTGCCCGCGCAGTTCGATGCGCGCCCGGCGGCGGCGTGAGCCCGCCCTTGCACCGTTCCGGGGGGCACCTATCTTGGGCTCCAGATGCGCCACACCGTTGTCGTCAACGCCCGCGCGGGGGCTGTGCTGGAAGCCGGTGCCGATGCTTTTGCGGCTCGCATCGAGGCTGCCTTCAAGGCCCATAGCTGTCATGCGGAAGTGAAGCTGGTCCGGCCGCGCGAGATCGGCAGCGCCTTGTCGCTGGCGATCGAGAAGGACAGGACGATACCGGTCCTGGCCGGCGGCGATGGCACCATCAACGGCGCGTTGCCTGTGCTGATTCAGGCCGACCGCCCGGTCGGTATCCTGCCGATGGGAACCGTCAACGTGCTGGGACGTGATCTCGGCCTGTTCGGTCCGCTCGAACAGCAGGTCGAGGCGCTTTGCCATGGCGAGCCGGTTGCGGTGGATGTCGGCCGCGTCAACGACCGGCTGTTCCACTCCATCTCCGGCATGGGGTTCTTCAGCCTGATGGCGCGCGAGCGCGAATATGCCCGGCGCCGCTTCCCGTTCAGCCGTGTTGCCGCCTTCGGTATCGCCGCGACGCGCTCGATCCTGTTCACCCGCCCGATCACCGTCGAGATCGCCGTCGGCAATCAAAGCCAGGTCCTCGAGGCGGATGCCGTGCTGGTCACCGTCAATCGTTTCAACGGCGCCGAATGGCGGCGCGATCGTCTCGATGGCGGCGTCTTCGAGGTGCATGTGCTGAATGCGGGTGGCCTCTATTCGCGCAGCAAGGCGGCCTTGTCCGTCGCTTCCGGCCTCTGGCGTTCTTCCCGGAATCTGAGCTCCTTCACGGGCAATGCCGTGACGCTTTCCCGGCGCGACAAGCGGCGCGGGCACATCACCTTCGACGGCGAGGTCGAGCGCAAGGCAGGGCCATTGATCTATGGCTTGCTACCCAAGGCCCTGACCGTCATTGCCTCTCGCCCGACCAGCTTCTGGAGTTGAACGCGGCCATGTCTGAGCCTGTGCACGCCCTGAGCCGGGCGTCGGCGCCTTGGTGGCAACCGCGCGTTCTCGCGCCGGTTGCCGCAGCGCTGGCCTTTGTGGCGCTTGCTGCCTTCATCGCCTCGGGACACAGTTTCGCCTTCGATACCAGGCTGGTCCTGCTGTTCCGCGATCCTGCCAATCCCGCCGTTCCGATCGGCCCGACCTGGTTTCAGGAGGCGGTGCGGGACATGACCGCGCTCGGCAGTTTCGTCGGTCTGTTCTTCATGGCGACGACGGCAACGCTGGCGCTCTGGCTCTGTGGCTATCGTCACCTTGCCGTGGGCCTCGTCGCCAGTCTGCTCGCGGCAGTGCTGGTCAGCAGTGGCTTGAAGATAGCGATCGGGCGCGAGCGGCCCGACATCGTCGCCCATACGGCGCTGACTTTCACCGCCAGCTTTCCGAGCGGGCATGCCTTCCTTTCGGCGCTGACCCTGCTCAGCATCGCCGGCTTCGTCGGCCTTGCCTCGCGGCGGGACGACATCAAGCGCCTGTGCATCGTGCTCGCCTGGGTGATGATCGTGTTGATCGGCCTCAGCCGCATCTATCTCGGCGTCCACTGGCCGACCGACGTCATCGGCGGCTGGTGCCTCGGCATCGCCTGGTCGAGCGTCGCCGTAACCTGGTTCGGGCGGAGGATGGCGGCCTCTGATCCGGCCTGAGGCGGCAGAATCGGCTTAGAGCAACGCTTAGTCCCTCCGGCCCTCATCCTGAGGAGGCCCGAAGGGCCGTCTCGAAGGATGTTCCAGCTATCTCCTGAGCCTCATGGAGCATCCTTCGAGACGCCATTCCTGACGGAATGGCTCCTCAGGATGAGGGCTCAGTGAATTTTCAAACGGTCTTTCAGCGCATGTCGATGGTGGCGTTGACGCCGAGATCGGGCGTGCGGCCTAGAATCTTCGCCGTCGCCAGCTTGAAAGCGACCAGCACGCTGCTCGAAGGGCCGTCCCAGATCTCGGCCGAGATCGGTGTCAGCGCCAGCAGCGTGGCGTCGGGATCGTCCGGCCCGTTGGGGAACCAGGCGCTCGCCAGGGGGGTCCAGATCTCGCGCAGCTCGTCCCGGCTGGGCACTTCCGAAGCCGAGCAGGAGATGGCGACGTAGAAGTTCCGGTTCTCATGGCTGATCGCGATGGAGACGGAAGGGGAGCGCAGCGCCTCTCCGATGATGCCGGTATGGCGATGGCTGATGAAGAGCAGCCGGTGGTGGTCGCGGTCGAGATGTCCCGACATCGGCCGTGTCTTGATATGGCCCTCGGCGAGCAGCGAAACCATGTAGACCGGATGCGCGGCGAGCGCCGTCCAGATCCGCTCCTGCTGTTCCGTCTCGTGCATCGTTCGCTCCAGCTCGCGCGATCTTCTCATGGCTCGCGCCGAATGAGAACGCTCTTGGCGGTGGAACGTTCCGCGCTCGCGGAACTTTGAGCGGGCCGCAGGCGTTGCCAGGGCGCCGCGGTTGCGGCCGCTTCTTCAAGGATGCTTCATGCTCGCTTCGCGCAATCTTCTGGTCATTCTCATTGTCGTGCTGGTCGCCGCCCTCGCCGTGACCGGCTACTTGCTCTACCAGGAAAAGAAGCAGCCGGACGGCGTCGAAATCGCGGTCGGCAAGAACGGACTGTCGATCAGGGAGAAGTAGGTCACCGCCGGCGTGCGGCTGGCGATGCGATCAGCGGATGCCTCCTTGACGGAGCGGCATTGGCCTTCCCGCTCCAAAGACGCTAACACCCTCCCACGAACCTGTTCGTGGGAGAGAAAGATGAACGCGCCCTTCAAGAACCTGATCGCCGGCGAATGGGCTGGCGGGGCCAATGCCTCGCGCAACATCAACCCCTCCAACACCAACGATGTCGTCGGCGAGTACGCGCAAGGCTCGGTCGAGGACCTCAACAATGCCGTCGCCGCCGCCAAGGCCGCCTTCCCGGCCTGGAGCCGCTCCACGCCGCAGGAGCGCTACGAGATTCTGAAGAAGGCCTCCGACGAGATCCTCGCCCGCAAGGACGAGCTCGGCCGCCTGCTCTCGCGCGAGGAGGGCAAGACCCTGCCCGAGGGCATCGGCGAGGCAACCCGCGCCGGCCAGGTCTTCGCCTTCTTCGCTGGCGAATGCCTGCGGCTGGGCGGCGAGATGATCCCCTCGGTGCGCCCCGGCGTCGGCGTCGAGGTGACGCGCGAGCCGCTCGGCATCATCGGCATGATCACGCCGTGGAATTTCCCGATCGCGATCCCGGCCTGGAAGATCGCGCCCGCGCTCGCCTGGGGCAATTGCGTTGTCATCAAGCCGGCCGATCTCGTGCCCGGCTCGGCCTGGGCGCTCACCGACATCCTCCAGCGCGCCGGCCTGCCCAAGGGCGCGCTCAATCTCGTCATGGGCCGCGGCTCGGTCGTCGGCCAGGCGCTGCTCGAGCACAAGGACGTGCAGGCGATCTCCTTCACCGGCTCGGTCGCGACCGGCCGCAAGGTCGCGGCCGCCTGCATCGCCTCCAGCCCGATGAAGAAGGTTCAGCTCGAAATGGGTGGCAAGAACCCGCTCGTCGTGCTGGATGACGCCGACCTCAAGACGGCGGTGGAAGTCGCGGTCAACGGCGCCTTCTTCTCGACCGGCCAGCGCTGCACCGCCTCGTCGCGCCTGATCGTCCAGGCCGGCATCCACGACAAGTTCGTCGAGGCCTGCATCGAGCGGCTGAAGGGGCTCAATGTCGACGATGCGCTGAAGAGCGGCAGCCATATCGGCCCGGTGGTCGATCAGGGCCAGCTCGACCAGGACCTGAAATACATCCAGATCGCCAAGGATGAGGGCGGCAAGCTGGCCTTCGGCGGCGAGCTTTTGAAGCGCGAGACGCCCGGCTTCTATCTGCAGCCGGCGCTCTTCACCGAGACCACCAACGCCATGCGCATCTCGCGCGAGGAGGTCTTCGGCCCGGTCGCCAACATCGTCCGCGTCAAGGACTATGACGAGGCGCTCAGCGTGGCCAACGACACCGAGTTCGGCCTCTCCTCGGGCATCTGCACGACCTCGCTCAAGCATGCGACGCATTTCAAGCGCAACAGCGAGGCCGGCATGGTGATGGTCAATCTGCCGACGGCGGGCGTCGATTATCACGTGCCCTTCGGCGGCCGGAAGGGCTCGAGCTACGGCCCGCGCGAGCAGGGCGCCTACGCCAAGGAGTTCTACACCACCGTCAAGACCGCCTATACCTTGGCGTGACCGCCGGAACAGGGCGCTGTCGCAGCGGTTGATCGGGAAACATCCCGATCGGAGCTGCGACATGCACCATCTCGACGCCCATACGGCCACTGCCGTGGATCAGGCCCTGTATTGCTACAAGACCTGCCACGGCATGGCGATGACCCACTGCCTCGAGGTGGGCGGAGATCATGCCGAGCCCGCCCATCTGCGCCTGATGGCAGCCTGCGCCGAAATCTGCCGCACGACGGCGCATCTGCTCCTGATGAACTCCAAACACGGCAAGCATCTGTGCTCGGAATGCGCCGAGGTCTGCGATGCCTGCGCCGCGGATTGTGAGCGGGTCGGTGGCATGGAAGACTGCGTTGCCGTCTGCCGCTCCTGCGCCCAGGCCTGCCGCGTGCTGACCCACTAGAGCAGTTTTCGATCAAACTGCACCGTCATTGCGAGCGCAGCGAAGCAATCCAGGGGGACGTAGAGCTCAGTGGCCCCTGGATTGCTTCGTCGCTTCGCTCCTCGCAATGACGGCTCGGGTGGTTCAAACGGATCGAAATCAGCTCTAGCCGGCGCGCCGTCAGAAACCTTCCAGCACGATCTTGCCCTTGGCGCGGCCGCTCTCGATCAGGGCATGCGCCCGCTTAAGATTGGCGGCGTCGATCGCGCCGAAATGCTCGGCGAGCGTCGAGCGGATCGTGCCGGCATCGACCAGTCGCGAGACCTCCGCGAGCAGCTTGCCCTGCTCGTCCATATCCGCGGTCTGGAAGAGGGAGCGCGTGAACATCAGCTCCCAATGCAGCGAAAGGCTCTTGCGCATCAGCGGCATGGCGTCAAGCGTCGGTGGGTTGTCGATGACGCCGAGTCGGCCCTGCGGCGCCAGCAGTTCGGCGATGCCGGCCAGATGCTTATCGGTGTGGGTGGTCGAGAATACGAAGGCCGGTGCGCCGAGACCGAGCGCGGTGACCTGCTCCGGCAGGGGCCTGGTGTGGTCGACGACATGGTGGGCGCCGAGGTCCCTGACCCAGGCCTGCGTTTCGGGGCGGGAGGCGGTCGCGACGATGGTGACGTCCGTCAGCCGGCGAGCGAGCTGGATCGCGATCGAGCCGACGCCGCCGGCACCGCCAATGATCAGCAGCGCGGGCGCGGCTCCGGGCACGGTTTCGCGAATTTTCAGACGGTCGAACAGCATTTCCCAGGCGGTGATGGCCGTCAGCGGCAGTGCGGCGGCCTCGGCGAAGCCGAGCGAGGCGGGCTTCGGCCCGACGATGCGCTCGTCGACGAGGTGGAACTCCGCATTGCTGCCGAGCCGGTCGACCGCGCCGGCATAGAACACCGCGTCGCCCGGCCTGAAGCGCGTGACCTCGGGGCCGACGGCCTCGACGATACCGGCCGCATCCCAGCCGAGCACGGCCGCTTCCCCGGCCGCCGGTTGGTTGCGCCGGCGCATCTTGGTATCGGCCGGGTTGACCGAGACGGCCTTGACCGCGACGAGCAGGTCGCGCCCGCCGGCAACCGGCTTCGGCAGGTCGAGGTCGATCAGGCTGTCTTCGGCGGTGATGGGTTGGGACTGGCGATATCCGACGGCGCGCATGGCGGCTCTCCTGCGTTGCGATGGAGGCCAGATGCGCATAACCTCGAAAGCGCGCAAGAACGCACAATTTCAGCCGATAGTGTCGAAAAGGATACCGTCATGCCACCGCGTTTCCGTGAGCCGCCTGGCCTGCCCGGCTGTCCGGTGGAGGCGGCGTTGAGCTTCATCGGCGGCAAATGGAAGGGCATCGTGCTCTACCATCTGCTCGGGGGCACGCTGCGCTTCAACGAGATCAGGCGGCGCATGCCGGGCGTGACCCAGCGCATGCTGACGACGCAGTTGCGCGAGCTGGAGAGCGACAGCCTGATCGTGCGCGTCGTCTATCCCGAGGTGCCGCCGCGCGTCGAATACAGCCTGTCGGCGAAGGGCCGGACGCTCGGGCCCGTCATCATGGCGCTGAAGGCCTGGGGCGAGGAGCATGTCTGCTCGCCGGCGATATCCGCCCGTCCGGCCAACACGGCTGCTTGAGCAATCCGGCGCCGGCGCAGTCGGCCCATATTGCCGGGATGTCGCCTCAACCCACCGGGATGACGTCCACTGCGACGCCGATCTTCTGCGAGCCGGGGCCGATCACCACGCCGTCGAGTGGCGAGACATCGGCATAGTCGCGGCCGAAGGCGGTGACGATGTGATCATCGGCGACGATGAGGTCGTTGGTCGGGTCGAGGCCGATCCAGCCCGTCTCCGGGCCGCACCAGAGCAGCACCCAGGCATGGCTGGCGTCGGAGCCTTCGAGCCGCTTTTCGCCGGGCGGCGGGATGGTGCGGATATAGCCGCTGACATAGGCGGCCGGCAGGCCGAGGCCGCGCAGGCCGCCGATCATGATATGCGCGAAATCCTGGCAGACGCCGTGGCGCTGGGCGAAGGCCTCGGCGATGGGCGTGGTGACCTCCGTCGCCTCGGGATCATAGGCGAAGTCGCGCCGGATGCGCGCCATCAGCTCGCTGGCGGCTTCGAGCACCGGTCGCTTCGCGCCGAAGCTCTCGGCCGCATAGGCGATCACGGCCGCGACAGGGGGAACGAGCCGGCTCGGATAGAGGTGATGCGCCGGTGAAGCCGGGGCAAGGCTGTTCGACGCCAGCGCGAGCTGCGCGACCTCCTCCCAGTGGCGGGTCAGGCCGGCATGGGGCGGGGCCTGCCGATTCACCTCGATCCGGGCGCGCATCTCCACCTTCAGCTCGCGGTGCGGCTTGGCGATCGTGACCGTGGTCATCCGATTGCCGAAGAAGCAGATGCCGTCGCCGCGCTCGGCCGGCCGCGGCGAGATCGAGAGCTCGGCCTTCCGCACGATCTGGCCGGGGCCGTCATGCGGCAGCAGCCGCAGGATGCAGCGGGAGAACGGCACCTGCCGGCTGTAGCCATAGGTAGTGACGTGGCGCAGCTCGTAGATCACGCGATGCTCGTCATTCGCGAGCCTTCCGGGCCGCTGTTCTGCAGGAAATAGCGGTCGGCGATGGCGCTGGAAACGCCCATCAGCAATTGCTCGAACAGCAGGATGCTGGTGCGGTCGAGCCGGCTCGCCTCGGTCGTGCGGCAATCGGCGGCAAGCCGCAGCATCAGTCGGCGCGGCGCTTCTAGCATGCCGTCGTCGGAGAGCGTGGGCAGGGCGGCGATTTCGGCATCGAGCCGTTCGATCTGGAAGGCGACCGAGCGGGGATTGTAGGGGTCGAGCATCACCAGATCGAGCACCGGCTGCAGGCTCGCGCCGAGCAAATAGCGCGAGCGGTAGGTGATCTGCGAATCCGTCAGGTCGAGCAGGGCGTCGAGGCTGTCGCCGGAGGCGTGACTGTCGGCGAATTGCCGGGCGAAGCGGCAGGTCGCGATGCCGCGCTCCAGGCGCCGGCCGATGTCGAGGAAGCGCCAGCCCGCGCCGCGCACCATGTTCTCCTGGCTGAGGCCCGAGAAGGCGGCGAGCGTCTTCAGCGCCCGGTCGGCGCTCTCATAGGTTTCGCCTTCGCTTTGCTTGCGCCCTTCCTCGGGCAGAAGCTGGCGCTGCAGGTCGCTGAACAGGCGCCAGGCATCGACCGAGAGGCGCTCGCGGATCACCGAAGCGGTGCGCCGGGCCTCCCGGATCGAGGCGGCAGCCGAACCGTAGTCGTCGAAGCTGAAGAGCGCGGCGCGCGCCTGCACCGCCGGATCCTTGTGGCCGGTGCCGCCGGGGGCAGCGCCCCAGGCGATGAGCGTGCCCGCGAGCTGGCGGACGGTCTCGCCGTATCCCGGTGCCGGATCCGGATCGATCAGCCGGCTGAGCAGGGCCCGGACCAGCCGCAACGTCGCTTCGCCGCGCTCCAGATAGCGGCCGAGCCAGAACAGGTTGTCGGCAGCGCGGCTCGGCAGCGTGCCGGTCACGCGCCGAATGCTGGTGCGGTCGGGCGTCGGCAGCAGGCTGATCTGCGCGACGGGTTCCGCCGAGGTGATCCAGACATCGCTGGAGCGGACGCCGTTGCGCAGGCTGACCGCGCGTGCATCGGGTTCGTCGGAGATGCGGCAGAAGCCGCCGGGCATCACCTTCCAGCCGTCGGGTGTCGCGGCGGCGAAGACGCGCAGTGTCATCGGATGCGGTTCGAGGCGCCCGTTCTGGAAGACCGGCATGGTTGAGAGCCGCACCACCTCCTGCCCGACATAGTCCATGCCGCGCGCCTCGATGCGTCGGCGCAGCGCCTCCCGCTCGGCCGGCGGCAGTTCGCCGGCCACGATCGGCGCCGTGTCGAGTCCGTCGCCGGCGCTGCGGAAGGCCGGCGCCACACTCATCTCGCCGAGCCGATCGAGCACCGCATCGCGTTCTGTCTGCTGGCCGCACCACCAGGTCGCGACATTCGGCAGGATCAGCTCCTCGCCAGTGAGCTGCTTGGCTAAGGCCGGCATGAAGCCCATCAGCGCGCGGGCCTCGACCACGCCGGAGCCGAGCCCGTTGGCGACATGGACATGGCCTTGCCTGACAGCCTCGACCAGCCCGGCCACGCCGAGCGCCGAGCCGGCATTGAGTTCGAGCGGGTCGGCGAAGTCGCCGTCGATCCGCCGCCAGATCACGTCGGCGCGCTTCAGCCCGGCGATGGTGCGGACAAGGACGCGACCCTCGCGCATCAGCAGATCGCCACCCTCGACCAGCAGGAAGCCGAGATAGCGCGCGAGATAGGCCTGCTCGAAATAGCTCTCGTTGAGCGGGCCGGGGGTGAGCAGGCATATCCGCGGCTCGACCCGCTTGGAACGGGCGACGAGCCCGGCGCGGAAGCTCTGGAAGAAGGCCGCGAGCCGTTCGATGTTCATGCTGCGGAACATGTCCGGGAAGGCGCGTGCCAGCGCCAGCCGGTTCTCCAGCGCATAGCCGGTGCCGGATGGAGCCTGGGTCCGGTCCTGTAGCACCCACCAGCGCCCGTCCGGCCCGCGGCCGAGATCGGCAGCATAGAGCTGGAGCGCGCCGCCGCCGGGCGCGCCATGGAGCGGGCGCAGATAGTCGGGGCTGCCGGTGATGACCGCAGCCGGCAGCAGCCCCTTCGCGATCAGCTCGCCCGGCCCGTATAGGTCGTCGAGCAATGTCGACAGGATCTCGGCGCGCTGCGTGACGCCCGCCGCGATCACCTGCCATTCCGCCTCAGGGATGACGAGCGGCACATGCGACAGGGGCCAGGCGCGCTCGCCGAAGCCCGGATCGTTCGCATCGATGTCGCCATGGACGCGATAGGACACGCCGGTGTCGCGGACATGCCGGTCGGCCAGGCCGAAGCGCTGCGAGAGCTCGCCCGGCGTCAGCGCGCACCATTCCGACAGGAACGGCTCCCAATGCGGCCTGACCTTGCCAGTCTCGTCGATGAATTCGTCGAAGGCGCCGGGCAGCGGCCGATAGCCGGCGAGCAGCGCAGCGCGTCGGTCTGCCCTGCTGCGTCCCGATCGGGTGCGGCTCTGCACTGCCATTCGCCTTGTCAGACCCCAGCTTGGCGCCTCAGATCCAGCGTGAGCGGAAATTCGGCACTGCGCTCTTCCGGCGGAATCGCCAGAGCGCCCGGACTATGACCGATCGCCTCGAAACGCGCGAGCCGTCTTGCTTCCGCCTCGTAGGAATTGACCGGGGGTGTCTCGTAATTGCGACCGCCGGGATGAGCGACATGATAGACGCAGCCGCCGAGCGAGCGCCCGACCCATGTATCGACGATGTCGAAGGTCAGCGGCGCATGGACGGGAATGATCGGGTGCAGTCCGGAGGCCGGCTGCCAGGCCTTGAAGCGCACGGCAGCGATCGCCTCTCCGGACATGCCGGTCTCCGTCATCGGCAGGCGCCTGCCGTTGCAGGTGATCAGGTGTCGGCCGGGGACAAAACCCTTCGCCTTCACCTGAAGACGTTCGACGGAAGAATCGACATAGCGCACGGTGCCGCCGGCCGCGCCTTCTTCGCCCAGGACATGCCAGGGCTCCAGCGCCTGCCGGATCTCGATCTCGACGCCGTCATGCGCGACCTTGCCGAAGAAGGGGAAACGGAACTCGGCCTGCGCCTCGAACCAGACGGGGTCGAAGGCGTAACCGGCCCGCTGGAGATCGGCGAGTACCTCGCGGAAATCCTGCCAGACCAGCTCAGGCAGCATGAAGCGGTCATGCAGCGCGGTGCCCCAGCGGACCAGCTTGCCTTCCTGCGGCTCGCGCCAGAACCAGGCGATCAGCGCCCTCAGCAGCAATTGCTGCGCGAGCGACATCCGCGCATCCGGCGGCATCTCGAAGCCGCGGAACTCCAGCAGCCCGAGCCGTCCGGTCGGCCCGTCAGGCGAATAGAGCTTGTCGATGCAGATCTCGGTGCGGTGCGTGTTGCCGGAAACGTCGACCAGCAGGTTGCGGAACAGCCGGTCGATCAGCCAGAGCGGGATCGGCGCCTCGCCGGGCTTCGGCACCTGCGCCATGGCGATTTCCAGCTCGTAGAGCTGGTCGTGCCGGGCTTCGTCGATGCGCGGGGCCTGGCTGGTCGGGCCGATGAACAACCCGGAGAACAGGTAGGACAGCGACGGGTGCCGATTCCAGTAGAGCACGATGCTCTTCAACAGGTCCGGCCGGCGCAGGAAGGGCGAATCCGCCGGCGTCACACCGCCGAGCACGACATGGTTGCCGCCGCCCGTGCCAGTGTGGCGCCCGTCGACCATGAACTTTTCGGCGCAGAGCCGCGCCTGCCGCGCCTCCTCGTAGACGCCCTGTGTGATCGCCACCGCCTCGCGCCAATCGGTCGCCGGATGGATGTTGACCTCGATCACGCCGGGATCGGGCGTGACCTTGATGACGTTGAGGCGCGGATCGAAGGGCGGCGCATAGCCCTCGATATGGACGGGCAAGCCGGTCTCTTCGGCGGCAGCTTCGATCGAGGCGACGAGATCGAGATAGTCCTCCAGCCGCTCGACCGGCGGCAGGAAAACGCACAGCACATTGTCGCGGATCTCGAGGCTGAGCGCCGTGCGCACATGCTCGCCGCCGATCTCCTGCTCGGTGCGCTGCTGGGCTGTGCCCGTCGCGCCCGGATCTACCTGTACCGTCATCTGCGGCGGCGCCCCGAAGCTGGTCGGCGCTGCCGGCATCGGTGGGCTGCCCGCACCGGGCGCCGGGGCAACCTGCGACGTGCCGGCGGGCGGCAAAGGCCCGCGCGGCTCCATCGGGTCCTGCGGATGGATATGCGGATATTCGGCTTTCGGGATGTCGGGGAGGGAGCCGAGCGGCAGTCGGTAGCCGACCGGCGAATCGCCCGGCACGAGGAAAAGCTTGCCGCGTCGCAGCCGCCACTTCTCCGAGCGCCAGCGCCGGTCGTTCGCTGCCGCCTGCCAGCGCTGCACAGGGATAACGAAGCCGCGCGGATGGCCCAAGCCCAGCTGGAAGACCTGCGCCATCCGCGCCCGCTCCTCCGGATCGGCGAGGCGGGAATCGAGCGGGTCGACATTGTCGGGAAGCTGCGCCTCTTTCAGCAGCCAGTGGCCGGTGTCCTCATAGGCGGGGATGACGTAATCGGCGCCGAGGCCGAGTTTTTCGGAAAGTCCCTTCGCCAGTGCTTTCGCATCGTGAACCGTGGCGCCGGCTTCCAGTTCGCGGTCGCCGCCGGTCATGGCGCCGGGCTCGCGGGCGATGAGGTCGGGATTGCGCCAGATCGGCTGCCCGTCCCGGCGCCAATAGAGCGCGAAGGCCCAGCGCGGCAGGCTCTCGCCGGGATACCATTTGCCCTGCCCGTAATGCAGCATTCCGCCCGGTGCGAAGCGCTCGCGCAGGCGCCGGATCAGCACGTCGGCGCGTTCGCGCTTGGTCGGCCCGACGGCGGCGATGTTCCATTCCGCCCCGGTCTGGTCGTCGATCGAGACGAAGGTCGGCTCGCCGCCCATGGTCAGACGCACGTCCTGCGCCTGCAGATCGGCCTCGACCTGATCGCCGAGCACATCGAGCGCCTGCCAGGATTCATCCGAGAAGGGCAGGGTGATGCGCGGCACCTCGTGCACCCGCGTCACGCTCATCTGGAAGTCGAAACTCGTCTCGGCATAGCTCGCCACACCCGAGACCGGCGCGGCCGAGCGATAATGCGCCGTCGCCGCCAGCGGCAGATGGCCCTCGCCGGTGAGAAGCCCTGACGTCGGGTCGAGCCCGACCCAGCCGGCGCCGGGGATATAGACTTCGGCCCAGGCGTGCAGGTCGGTAAAATCCTTGTCGGTGCCGCGCGGCCCCTCCAACGGATCGATGTCGGCCTTCATCTGGATCAGGTAGCCAGAGACGAAGCGGGCCGCGAGGCCGAGATGGCGCAGCGCCTGGACCAGCAGCCAGCTCGTATCGCGGCAGGAGCCGGAGCCGATCTGGAGCGTATGCTCCGGCTCCTGCACGCCCGGCTCCATGCGGATGCCATAGGCGATCAGCCGCTGCAGCCGCGCATTGAGATCGACGATGAAATTGACGGTGTTGACCGGCTCCCTCGGCAGCCCCGCAAGGAAGGCTTCGAGCAGCGGCCCGGCCGGCTCCGTCAGCAGATAGGGCGCGAGCTCCGCGTACTGCTCCGGCGTATAGGCGAAGGGGAAGGTCTCGGCCTCGGTCTCGACGAAGAAGTCGAAGGGATTGATCACTGAAAGCTCGGTGACGACATCGACCTCGATGCGGAATTCCCTGACGGGCTCCGGGAAGACGAAGCGCGCCAGCCAGTTGCCCGCCGGGTCCTGCTGCCAGTTCACGAAATGCTGCGCCGGCGTCACTTTCAGCGAATAGCTGTTGATCGCGGCCCGGCAGTGCGGCGCAGGCCTGAGCCGAATGATCTGCGGCCCGAGCGTGACCGGGCGATCATAGGAATAATGGGTGACATGGTTCAGCGCGGCGATGATGGCCAAGGTTCGGCTCCCCTCGGGACGCTGGCAAAGGCGGAAACCGCCGACCGGGTCAGGTTAGCGAGCCGGCTCGCGCATGCAAGGCATCCTGTGAGTAGGGGCGCAGCAAGCCGGAGAGCCTTTGCCCAAGAGATGTGCACAATGGCGAGCTGTTGGCCGGCCGTCGGCTGGACAGCCGAGCCGGACTGGTTGCAGATAGCGCGCAAGGGGCCACCGACGGTCCCAGAGACACGAACAATGGGGAAATCGATGCGTCACCTAGCCAAGTTGATGGCGGTTTCGGCCTTTACGGCCCTGATGTCGACGACGGTGGCCTTCGCGCAGACGCCGAAGGACACGGTCGTCATGGCCAAGCAGATCGACGACATCATCACGCTCGACCCGGCCGAGGCTTTCGAATTCTCGGGCGTCGAGGTTGTCGCGAACGTCTACGACAAGCTGATCAACGTCGATATCGCCAATAACAATGCGCTGGTGCCGGATCTCGCCGAGAGCTGGAGCGTCAGCCCGGACAGCCTGACCTACACCTTCAAGCTGCGCAAAGGCGTCAAATTCCACTCCGGCAATCCGCTGACCGCTGCCGACGTGGTCTACTCCATCCAGCGCGCGGTAACGCTGAACAAGTCGCCGGGCTTCATCCTGCGCCAGTTCGGCTTCGTCGCCGAGAACGTATTGGACAAGGTCAAGGCGCTCGACGAGAACACCGTCCAGATCACCGTTTCCAAGCCCTTCGCGCCGACCTTCTTCTACAACTGCCTGACCTCGGGCGTGGCCTCGATCGTCGATTCAAAGCTGGTCAAGGCGAATGAGAAGGAGGGCGACTGGGGCAATGCCTGGCTGAAGCTCAATTCGGCCGGCTCCGGTGCCTACAAGGTCCGCAGCTACCGCCCGAACGAGCAGTACACGCTCGACGCGAATGAGAGCTGGTACAAGGGCGCGCCGAAGAGCAAACGCGTTGTCGTCCGCCATGTCGCGGAGCCGGCTTCCCAGCGCCTCCTCGTCGAGAAAGGCGACGCCGATATCGCCCGCAACCTCTCCAAGGATCAGCTTGCGGCGGTCAAGAGCAACGATGCGATCAAGATCGTCCAGGGCGACAAGGGTTACATCCTCTATCTCGGCCTGAACCAGAAGAACCCGAATCTCGCCAAGCCCGAAGTGCGCGAGGCGCTGAAGTGGCTCGTCGACTACGCTTCGATCGAGAAGAACATCGTCGAGGGCACCTATAAGGGGCACGAGTCCTTCCTGCCGCAGGGCTTCCTCGGCGCGATCTCGGACAAGCCCTACAAGCTCGACATCGCCAAGGCGAAGGAGCTGCTCGCCAAGGCTGGTCTCGCCAACGGCTTCACCATCACCATGGATACCCGCTCGGTCGCACCGATCACCGATATCGCGCAGGCGATCCAGGCAACCTGGGCCCAGGCCGGCATCAAGCTCGAGATCATCCCGGGTGACGGCAAGCAGACCCTGACCAAATACCGCGCCCGCACCCACGACATCTATATCGGCCAGTGGGGCCCGGACTATCTCGACCCGCACACCAATGCCGAGACCTTCGCCATCAACGAGGACAATGGCGAGGACGCGAAGTCGAAGACGCTGGCCTGGCGCAATGCCTGGGATATTCCGGACATGACCAAGGTCACGCAGGGCGCGGTGCTGGAATCCGACGCCGCCAAGCGCAAGGCGACCTACGAGACGCTGCAGCGCGAGCACCAGAAGATCTCGCCCTTCGTCATCATGTTCCAGCAGATCGAGGTCTCGGCCGAGCGCAAGAACGTGAATGGCTGGGTCATCGGCCCGAGCTCGGACACGAACTTCTACGCGACCATCGTCAAGAACTGAGGCCTTTGCCTCAAGCGCCCCGCCACGGCAATCCAAGCCGTGGCGGGTTTCCCCCATGCCAACGCGCCGTCATTCCGGGCTTGACCCGGAATCCATCGTAAGGCTCCGCGCTCTACGATGGATTCCGGATCGGCGCGGCTTCGCCGCTTGTCCGGAATGACGCGGATTGGTTGCCTGAATGACATACTTTAGAACGCGCTGCGTTTTCACGGAACCGCGGGTCATCCCGGCCGGAGCGAAGCGGAGAGCCGGGATCCATGCCTGAACCTCGATCGGAAGCGCTCTGGCATGGATCCCGGGTCAAGCCCGGGATGACCGCGTGGTTCCGCGTAAGATCAGCGGACTCTAGAAACGGAGGCAGCGCATGACGACCGTGGTCCAGGCGCCTGTGCGCAAGAGCTCATCGCCGGGGAGGCTGGGTCGCTGGGGCCGCGCGCTCTCGCGCGAGCTGACGACCGTGGTCATCACCATGTTCGGCCTGCTGCTCGTCACCTTCTTCATCGCCCGCGTCATCCCGATCGATCCGGTGCTCGCCGTCGTCGGCGACAATGCCCGTCCCGAGACCTATGAGGCGGCGCGCATCGAGCTTGGCCTCGACAAGCCGCTCTGGCAGCAATTCGCCATCTATATCGGCAAGGTCTTCACCGGGAATCTCGGCACCTCCGTGCTGACCTCGAACCCCGTCACCGAGGACATCAAGCGCGTCTTCCCGGCGACGCTCGAACTCGCCACGCTGGGCACGCTGATCGGTGTGATGATCGGTGTCCCGCTCGGCATCCTCGCCGCCGTCAACCAGGGCCGCTGGCAGGACCAGGTCGCTCGCGTCGTCGGGCTGATCGGCTATTCCGTGCCGGTGTTCTGGATCGGCCTGATGGCGCTCTTGCTGTTCTACGCCAAGCTCGGCTGGGTCGCGGGGCCCGGCCGCATCTCCGTGGTCTGGCAGGACATCGTCACCACCCGCACCGGCATCATCATGCTCGACGCCGCTCTCGAAGGCGAATGGGAGGCCTTCTGGGACGCTTTTTCGCATCTCGTCCTGCCGGCGCTCGTCCTCGGCCTGCTCTCCGTCGCCTATATCAGCCGGATGACGCGCAGCTTCATGATCAGCGAGCTGCAGCAGCAATACGTCATCGCCGCCCGCGTGAAGGGCGTTTCGGAAACCGCCGTGATCTGGCGCCACGCCCTGCGCAACGCCGCGGTGCCGCTTTTCACCGTGATCGCGCTCTCCTACATGCACCTGCTCGAAGGCTCGGTGCTGACCGAGACGATCTTCGCCTGGCCGGGCCTCGGCCGCTACCTCACCAACGCGCTTCTCAACGCCGACATGAATGCGGTGCTCGGCGGCACGCTGGTGGTGGGCGTCGTCTTCATCGCGGTCAATCTGCTGACCGACATCATCGGCCGGCTGGCCGATCCGCGCGTGCGCTGAGGAGGCGGACATGAGCAACACCTCCTCCGCCGGCCTGTATGCCTGGCTGATCAGCGATTCTCCGGAATCGCGCCGCCAGGCCCGCCTCGGCCAGCTCTACCGGCAGTGGCTCGCCTTCAAGCGCAACCCAATGGCGGTGGCAGGTCTCGCCATCATCGTCCTGCTGCTGCTGGTCGCCGCCTTCGCGCCGCTGGTCGCGCCTTTCGATCCGCTCGCCCAGGCGCTCGACAAGCGGCTCCTGCCGCCGTCTTCCACCAACTGGTTCGGCACCGACGCGCTCGGGCGCGACATCTTCAGCCGCATCGTCTACGGCACGCGCATCACGCTGGTCATCGTACTGCTGGTCGTGGTCACCGTCGGTCCTTTCGGCCTCCTGATCGGCGCGGTGTCGGGTTATTTCGGCGGCTGGGTCGACCGGCTCTTGATGCGCATCACCGACGTCTTTCTCGCCTTTCCGCGCCTCGTGCTGGCGCTCGCCTTCGTCGCCGCGCTCGGGCCGGGCATCGTCAACGCCATCATCGCCATCGCGATCACGACCTGGCCGCCCTATGCCCGCGTCGCCCGCGCCGAGACCATGGTGATCCGCAACCAGGATTACATCGAAGCGATGCGTCTGCAGGGCGCCTCGCGTGCCCGCATCATCTGGAAGCATGTCGTGCCGATGTGCATGCCTTCGCTGATCGTGCGCACCACCTTCGACATGGCCGGCATCATCCTGACCGCCGCCGGCCTTGGCTTCCTCGGCCTCGGCGCGCAACCGCCGATGCCGGAATGGGGCGCGATGATCTCGGCCGGCCGCGAGCAGATCTTCGACCAGTGGTGGGTCGCGACCTTCCCCGGCATTGCGATCTGCGTCGTCGCGCTCGGCTTCAACCTGCTCGGCGATGGCTTGCGCGACGTCATGGATGCGAGGTGAGGCGATGCAGGCCTTTGCGAACAAAGCCGAACAGCCTCTTCTCGAGGTCGATAATCTCAAGGTCGATTTCCACACGCCGACCGGCATCGTGCGGGCTGTGCGCGGCCTGTCCTTCGCGCTGGGGCGGGAGCGCCTGGGCATCGTCGGTGAGTCCGGCTCGGGCAAGTCGATGACCGGCCGGGCCATCCTCGACCTGATCCCGCATCCCGGCGTTGTCAGCGCCGATGGCATGCGCTTCCGCGGCCAGAACCTGATGACGATGGACAAGGGTGCGCGGCGCAAGCTGCGCGGCCGCCACATCTCGATGGTGATGCAGGATCCGAAGTTCTCGCTGAACCCGGTCCAGACCGTCGGCAGCCAGATCGCGGAGGCCTACCGCATCCACCGCAAGGCCGGCGCCCGCGAGGCGCGCGAGCGCAGCCTCGCCATGCTGGAAGCGGTGCAGATCCGTGAGCCGGCGCGCGTCTATGATCTCTACCCGCACGAGGTCTCGGGCGGCATGGGCCAGCGCGTGATGATCGCGATGATGCTGATCGCCGAGCCCGAGATCCTGATCGCCGACGAGCCGACCTCGGCGCTCGACGTTACCGTCCAGCTGCAGATCCTGAAGATCCTCGACGATCTTGTCACCGAGCGTGGCATGGGGCTGATCTTCATCAGCCATGACCTGCATCTGGTGCAGTCCTTCTGCGACCGCGTCATCGTCATGTATGGCGGCAAGGTAATGGAGACGCTGCCGGCGGCCGAGCTTGCCGACCCCTCCGCGCGCAGCCGGCGCCATCCCTATACGCTCGGCCTGCTCGAATGCCTGCCGGACCTCGACCATCCCCGGGCGAAGCTCTCCACCCTCAACCGCGACCCGGCCTGGCTGGCATGACGAACATCCTCCACCGTCATTCCGGGGCGCTGCGAAGCAGCGAGCCCGGAACCCATAACCGCTGTGGCAGCCGGATGTGGCTCGGCCGTTCCGCTTGTCCCTTTCAGTCCAGTGTTCATGGGTTCCGGGCTCATCGCTGCGCGATGCCCCGGAATGACGGAGAGGTCACGGCATGACCATCCATTCCGCCATTTCCGTTGACAAGCTCAACGTGTCCTTCGGCGACTCCCATGTCGTGAAGGATCTCTCCTTCGAGGTGCGCAAGGGCGAGAGCTATGGCCTCGTCGGCGAGTCCGGTTCCGGCAAGTCGACCGTGCTGCGCGTGCTCTCCGGCCTCAACCGCGAATGGAGCGGCACGGTCGGGATCGAAAGCGCGACGCAGCCGAAGGTCCGTGACAAGGCGTTCTACCGCAATGTCCAGATGGTCTTTCAGGATCCTTACGGCTCGCTGCATCCGAAGAAGACCGTGGACGACACGCTGGCCGAGCCGCTCGCCATCCACGGCATCCGCGACGCCGAGACCCGCGTCGGCAAAGTTCTTTCCGATGTCGGCCTGCCGGCCTCCTTCCGCTTCCGCTATCCGCATCAGCTCTCGGGCGGCCAGCGCCAGCGCGTCGCCATTGCCCGCGCTCTGGTGCTCGAACCCTCGATCCTGCTGCTCGACGAGCCGACCTCGGCGCTCGACGTCTCGATCCAGGCCGAGGTGCTGAACCTGCTCGCGGCGCTCAGGCAGGAGCGGAAGCTGACCTATATCCTCGTCAGCCACGACCTCGCCGTCGTCGGCCACATGTGCGAGCGGCTGCTCGTCATGCAGTTCGGCCGCGCCGTCGAGGAAATGACCGTCGAGACGCTTGCCGCGCGCCAGCCGCAGACGGCCTATGCACAGCAATTGCTGGTTGCGAGCGCGGGCTTCCGGCGCGCGGGCTGAACCGGCCGAGCAACGATCCTGCGCTGTCCCCTCTTTGCAGCGCGGCAAAACCGTCTCACTCTGGTCGCAGCCTTGCGCTACTGCTTCGCGTGCGGCTGCACTTCGGCTGTGCGGCAGGGCATGCGCCGGTACTGAGAGATCGGCACCGCCTTACGGAGTTTCAGTTTCATGGACGCCATCGTCGACAACGCGCTTCGGCCCGAGAGCATTCCCGAAAGGACGCCGGTCCCGCCCTTCGATCTGGTGATCTTCGGGGCCGGCGGCGACCTCGCCCTGCGCAAGCTCTTCCCGGCGCTCGCGCAGCGCAACCGCGAAGGCGTTCTGCCGGGGGAAAGCCGCATTCTCGCCGTCGTCCGCAAGGAGGAGGATGTCGAGGGGCTGCCGAAGCAGATCGCCAAGCGGCTGCATGAGGAGGGCATTCCGAAGGAGCAGGTCGAACCGTTCCTGCGCCGGCTGACCATGGTGATGCTCGATGCGGTCCAGCCCGAGACCTACTCAGCCTTGAAGCAGGCGCTGGGCGAGACTGAGCGCGTCCGCTCATTCTACCTCTCGACCCCACCCGACCTCTTCATCCCGATCTGCGAGAATCTCGCCAAGGCTGACATCCTGACGCCGACCTCGCGCGTCATCCTGGAGAAGCCGCTTGGGCGCGATCTCGCCTCGGCGCGGCAGATCAACGATGCGGTGGCGCGCATCCTGCCCGAGAGCCGCACCTACCGGATCGACCATTATCTCGGCAAGGAGACGGTGCAGAACCTGCTCGTCCTGCGCTTCGCCAACACGCTGTTCGAGCGCTCATGGTCCAGCCGCGACATCGACCATGTCCAGATCACCGTCGCCGAGACGGTGGGGCTGGAACAGCGCGCCGGCTATTACGACAAGGCCGGGCATATGCGCGACATGGTGCAGAACCATCTCATGCAGTTGCTGACTCTCTTCGCCATCGAGCCGCCGAACATGCTCGAGGCCGGCGCGGTGCGCGAGGAGAAGATCAAGGTGCTGAAAGCGCTGCGCCCCATCGTCGGGCCGGACGTCCAGCGTTACACCGTGCGTGGCCAGTACGGGCCGGGCCAGATCGACGGCCAGCGCGTCCGCGGTTATGCCGAGGAGCTCAGCCACGGCAGCAACACCGAGACCTTCGTCGCCATCCGCTGCGAGGTCGACAACTGGCGCTGGGCCGGCGTGCCGATCTATCTGCGCACGGGCAAGCGCATGGCGCAGCGCTATTCCGAGATCGCCGTCACCTTCAAGCCGGTGCCGCATTCGATCTTCGGCAACGGCACCTGTGACCGGCTCGACGCCAACCGCCTCTTCATCCGCCTGCAGCCGAATGACGGCGTCCAGCTGCAGCTGATGATGAAGGTGCCGGGTTCCGGGCGCCTCAAGATCGTGCCGCGCCAGCTTGACCTGCGCTACTCGACCGCCTTCGACGAACGCACCCCGGATGCCTATGAGCGCCTGCTGACCGATGTGATCCGCGGCGACCAGACGCTGTTCATGCATCGCGACGAGGTCGAGCAGGCCTGGGGCTGGGTCGATCCGATCATTGCCGGCTGGCAGGACTACTATCCGCATCCGCATCGCTACGCCGCCGGCTCCTGGGGGCCGTCGCAGGCGATCGGGCTGATCGAACGCGACGGCCGCTCCTGGGCCGATCCGGATTTCGTGTGATGTCCGCCGGCCCGCTCGCCTGGCACCGGTTCGCCACACTGGCCGATGCCTCGGAGGCCTTGGCCGAGACTGTCGCGGTACGGCTGCAGGAACTGCTCGCCGAGAAGGGCAGGGCGCTGCTCGCGGTGCCCGGCGGCGCGACGCCGGCGCGCTTCCTCGCGGCGCTCGGGCAGCGCGACCTGCCGTGGGACAAGGTCACCCTGCTGCCGACCGACGAACGCTTCGTCGCGGCCGACGACGCGGCCTCGAACGAGCGCATGATCCGCGCGCAGTTCGCCCCGCTGGCGGATGGGCGCGCCGATTTCCTCTCCTTCCATGGCCATGGCAGCGACATCGAGGCCGCAGCCGCCTTGCTCTGCGCGAAGCTGGTCGAGCTGCCGCCGCTCGACCTGCTGGTCAGCGGCATGGGGGCGGACGGGCACATCGCCTCGCTCTTCCCCGGCGCTGAAGCCACCTTCGATGCCGTGCCGGACAGCGGCATCGTCGTCGCCCATCCGCCGGGCCTGCCGCCGCGGCTGTCGCTCTCGCCGGTGCGTCTCGTCGATGCGGGCTGGGCGAGCCTGCTCGTCTCAGGCGGCGCGAAGGAGGCGGTTCTGAAAGAGGCCGCCAACCGCAAGGCGCCGCTGCCGGTCGACATGCTGCTCGACCGGGAGCAGGGGCTCGACGTCTACTGGGCGAAGGAGTAGAGCCCAATCTGAGTGGTGGAACTCTGCCGCATTCCGGGCTTGACCCGGAATCCATCCTAAGGCTCTGCGCTCTACGATGGATTCCGGGTCAAGCCCGGAATGACGGGTGGCTCCACCGAAAAGCTGCATGCTCCAGAGGCGGGCGCACCGCTGATCGATTTGAAGAGTGTCGTCATGGATGAAGCTACCGCGATTGCCCGGTTGAAGAGCTGCGGTGTGATCCCCGTCGTCGTGATCGAGGATGCCTCGCGCGCCGTCGATCTCGCCCATGCGCTGGTCGCTGGCGGCATCGATGTCGTCGAGGTGACGCTGCGCCGCCCGGCCGCGATGGAGGCGCTCGCGGCCATCGCGAAATCGGTGCCGAAGGCGCTGCCCGTCGCCGGCACGGTGGTCACGCCGGCGCAGGCCGCGCAGGTCAAGGATGCGGGCGCGCAAGCCGTGGTCAGCCCCGGCTTCAGCGAGAGCGTCGACGAGGCGCTGCGCAAGGCGGGCCTGCCCTGGCTGCCGGGCGTCGCCACTGCGTCGGACTGCATGCGTGCCGTCGCGGCCGGCCGCACCACCGCCAAGTTCTTCCCGGCCGAGCAGGCGGGCGGCCCCCCGGCGCTGAAGGCGCTCTCCGGACCCTTTCCGCAGATGAGCTTCTGCCCGACCGGCGGCGTCGGTCTCAAGAATCTCGGTGACTACCTCGCTCTGCCGCAGGTGATCTGCGTCGGCGGCTCCTGGCTGGTGCCGGCCGACGCCATCGCCTCCGGCGACTGGAGCCGCATCACCACGCTGGCGCGCGAGGCGAAGGAAGCGTTCCTCAAGGCGAGGGGCTGACGTCGCACAAGGGCGTCGTTCTCGGGCTGCGCGCAGCGCAGACCCGAGAATCTCTGGACGCCGAGGCACGGGAGCCTCCTCCGGCAGGAGATGCTCGGGTCAAGCCCCGAGCATGACGGCTGTTCAAGCGGCAAGCTTCTCCCGGACTATCTCCGCTATCGCAAGCGAACTGGTCAGCCCCGGGCTCTCGATGCCGAGCAGATTGACCAGCTCTGCGACGCCATGGACCTTCGGCCCGTCGATGCGGAAATCCGGCATCGGCTCGCTCGGACCGTGCAGCTTTGGTCGGATGCCGGCATAGTCCGCAACCAGCGCGCCGTCGGACAGTGCCGGCCAATAGGTCCGGATCGCGGCGTAGAATGTCTCCGCCCGGGCCGGATCGACCACCAGATCCTGGTCGTGCTCGACCCATTCGACATCGGGGCCGAACTTGACGCGCCCGCCCATGTCGATGGTAGCGTGAATGCCGAGGCCGGCGGCTTCCGGCACCGGATAGACCAGATGCGTGAAGGGCTGTTTGCCAGTCAGGGCGAAATAGTTGCCCTTCGCGTAGTGCTGCACCGGCACATGCTCAGCCGGAAAGCCGTCGAGAAGGCCGAGCAGCTTCGGCGCGCCATGGCCCGCCGAGTTCACGACGGTGCGCACCGTATAGGTCGCCGGGTCGGCGCCACCGAAATCGACGCTGAAGCCTTCCGCCTCGCGCCGCCAGCCGGTGATCGGCGTGTTGAGCGCGAGCGAGCCGCCCGCCGCCTCGCATTCGCCAAGCAGCGAGAGCATCAGCGCATGGCTGTCGACCACCCCGGTCTCGGGCGAGAGCAGGGCGATCTCGCAGCGCACCTCCGGTTCCATCGCCTTCGCCTCGGTGCCGGAGAGCCAGCGCAGCGAGTCGACCCCCGAGGTCTGGGCACGGGCCATGATCGTCTCGAGCGCCGGCTTCTGGGCCGCAGAGGTGGCGACGATCAGCTTGCCGCAGGCCTTGTGCGGCAGGCCGCGCTCTTCCAGGTAGCGGTAGAGCTTCTTGCGGCCTTCGACGCAGACGCGCGCCTTCAGCGAGCCGGGCGGATAGTAGATCCCGGCATGGATGACCTCGGAGTTGCGCGCCGAGGTCTGGGTGCCGATGCCCTCGGCCGCTTCGGCGATGACGACCTCGCGCCCGGCAAGCGCCAGTTCGCGGGCTACCGCGAGGCCGACAACGCCGGCCCCGATCACCAGGCAATCGATGTCGCTCATCATGCGGTCGTCAGGCCGCGCGCTGCGGCATGGCGATTTCGATCAGGCTCGTCCAGTAGTTCACGCCGACGGGGATCGCCGCGTCGTTGAACTCATAGGCCGGGTGATGAAGGCCCGCCGAGTCGCCGTTGCCGATGTTGATGAAGGCGCCCGGGCGCTCCTCCAGCATGTAGGAGAAATCTTCGGAGCCCATGGTCGGCGGGATGTCGGTCTTGATCGCATCCGAGCCGAAGGCCTCCTTGGTCACGCTGGTGACGAAGTCGGTCTGGCCGGCATGGTTGAAGGTGACGGGATAGCCGAGATGGTATTCCAGCTCGTACTTCATGCCGAAGGCCTTCATCACGCCGTCGACGATCTCGGTGACGCGCTTCTGCGCGAGCTCGCGGGTCTGCGGCGTCAGCGTGCGCACCGAGCCCTTGATCTCCGCGGTCTGCGGGATGACGTTGAAGGCTTCGCCGGCATTGAGCGCGGTTACCGAGACGACGATCGACTCGAGCGGGTCGGCATTGCGCGAGGCCACCGTCTGCAGGGCGCTGACCAGCGCGCAGGAGGCGACGATCGGGTCGTTGACGCGATGCGGCGCGGCCGCGTGCCCGCCCAGACCCTCGATCTTGATGTGGATGCGGTCGGCGGCGGCCATGGCCGGCCCCTTGGCGATCTCGAAACGGCCTACGGGCACGCCCGGCTTGTTGTGCATGCCGTAGACTTCCTGGATGCCGAAGCGGGTGATGAGCCCGTCATCGATCATCGCCTTGGCGCCGGCGCCGCCTTCCTCGGCGGGCTGGAAGATCAGCACGGCGGTACCGTCGAAGTCGCGGGTCTGCGTCAGGTACTTTGCGGCGCCGAGCAGCATGGCGGTGTGGCCGTCATGGCCGCAGGCATGCATCTTGCCCGGAATGGTCGAGCGATGCTCGAGATTGGTTTCCTCATGGATCGGCAGCGCGTCCATGTCGGCGCGCATGGCGATGACCCGGCCGGAATCCTGGCCCTTGCCTTTGATGATGCCAACGACGCCGGTCTGGCCGATGCCCGTCACGACCTCATCGACGCCCCATTCCCTGAGCTTCTCGGCGACGAGCCCGGCCGTCCGGTGGACGTCGTACATCAGCTCGGGGTGGCGATGGATGTCGCGGCGGATCGCGGTGATTTCGGGGGTCAGTGCCGCGATGATGTCGGTCTTGGGCATCGTATCCTCTGAGATGGCATGGGGCGACCGCGCAGAAACGGGTGCCGTCCGGCACGCTAGCCCAGCCTCGGGCCGCCTGTCCAAGCCGGCAGCGCGCAGGGGGCGGGCTTTGACGGAATGGCGGGGGACGCCCGAGAAGATGAGCGGCAGCCTGCCCAAAGGCAGAAAGCGATCTGGGTTACGACTGCGCAATAGTTCGGAAAGGGTGCAGCCATGATTTGGCCTTCCTTGACGAATAGCGGAGGCCTCCTTCGCTCGGGCCATCGAGAATATCTGGCCTGATCCTTTTCATTTTCCCTTACATGTTTGGTAGATGATGCGTCGCTTGTCGTTGCTTGCGTTTGTATGCGGTTTCTTGCCTTCAGTCGCCCTGGCTGATGTCGCTTCCGAAAAAATCTCCTTTCAGCCGCAGGTCAAAGGCCTGGGCTGCCTGAAGCCCGAGACGAAGGCGATGATCGCCGAACTCGTCGCGAAGATCGGCCCGATCCAGATCACCTCCACCTGCGGCGGTCGCCATGCGCGCCATTCGCAGCACTACAGCGGCAACGCGGTTGATTTCCGGCCGCTGGCGACCTCGCCGCGCAAGGCCGCTGCCGCCGCGCGCGCGCTCGCCAATGTTGGCGGCGTCGGCACCTATTCGAACGGCCTCGTCCATGCCGATGTCGGCGAGCTTGAAATCTCCTGGTACGGCCACAAGCGCAGCCGCTATGCCTATGCCAGCAAGCGCAGCCGCTATGCCAGGGTCGCTCGCAACAGCAACTGACGAGGAAACAGTCCCGTCATTCCGGACAAGCCGCGACAGCGGCGCCGATCCGGGATCCATCGTAAGGCTTAAGCGCTCGACGATGGATTCCGGGGCAAGCCCGGAATGACGGCGTGTTTCAACCAAAAGTCAGCAGGCGCTAGAACCGCGCGGTCGCCGAGGCTAGATCGCGAACTCGGTGCGCCAGCGAGCGATGTCGTCCAACGCGACGTTCGACCCGCAGAGCACGAGGCAGACACGTTCGCCGGGCTGGAAGGTTTCCTTGCGTGCCATAGCAGCCGCGACAACGCAGGCCGCGGCGGGTTCCACCAGCACGCGCTCATTCTGCAGCACCCAGACCAGTTCGCGCACGGCTTCCGCATCCGGCACCACGATGATCTCCTCGAGGAACTGCCGTGCCGCCGCGATGGTGCGTTCCGTCGCGAAGGGCGCGCCCAGCGTGCGCGCGATCGAAGTAGGTCGGATCGGCACCGGCTGGCCGGCGGCGAGCGCCTGCGTCATCGTCGTCGCGCCCTCGGTCTCGACGCCGTGCAGCCGCACGGCCGGGTCGAGCCCCTTCAGCGCCGCGCCGACTCCAGCCGAGAACCCCCCACCGCCGATCGAGACGAAGACGTGGTCGAGCCGTCCACCGGCATCCGCGGCGAGCTCCAGGCCGAGCGTGCCATGGCCGGCGATGATCGCCGGGTCGTCATAGGAATGGACATGGACCATGCCCTGCGCGGCATAGTCCTCGGCCTTGGCAAAGGCGGCGATCGAATCCTCGCAGAGCTCGACCTCTCCACCCGCCTCCTGGGTCAGTGCGATGTTGAGCGCCGGCGTCGCCTTCGGCATCAGTACCAGCGCGCGCGTGCCGATCGCTCGCGCGACGAGCGACACCGCGATGGCGTGATTGCCGCCCGAGACGGTGACGACACCGCAAGCCAGTTCGGATGCGCTCAGGGCCGTCAGCTTGTTGAAGCAGCCGCGCACCTTGAAGGAGCCGCCGAACTGCAGGCTTTCGAGCTTCACCCAGGTCTCGACCCCGAGCCGCTCGGACAGGCCCGCGCTGTGATAGGTCGGCGTGCGGCGGACCTTGCCGGCGATGCGCCCGGCGGCGGCCTGAATATCGGCAAGGGTGACGTCGAACGGCATGGGCGCTTCTGTCCTCTCCCGGTTGAGCGGCGGGCTTCGCCTGCACGAGAGCGCGTCAGGCGCAGGGCCGTCAAGCATGGGCGAGGCGCGCTAAGCCTGCTCGCCGATATACGGACACCGGAGGAAGTCAGTCTGCCGGCGGCTCGCCCGCCTTGGGTCGCGTGCGGCCGGCCGAGCGCATCGGCAGCGGCACGGCGGGTCGGTCGGTGCGGTATTGGCCGCGGGCGATAGCGCCGAACAGCAGCACCACGGCGGTCAGCGTCATCAACCACCAGGGCAAGAGCGGCGCGAAGCCGAAAACCGCGAGCGCGAAGGCGGTGGTGAAGGCGGCGACGCCACCGGCCGCCAATGCGCCTACCATGCGGCCAGCGGCGCGGATGGCGAAATATAGGCAGGCGGCAGCGGCGGCCGCACCGACGAGGCCGAGCTCGTACCAGGTCTCGAACAGCAGCGTGGCCGGTGCGGGCTGCGGCAGCACGCCCCTGAGCTGGTCGCGGACCACGGTGTCGAGCCCGTGCCCGGTGACGAGTTCGATCGGCGATTGCCGGATCACATCCGCCCAGATCGAGAGCATCTGCGCGAAATCGTCGGCGCTGTCCGGCAACGCCGAAACCAGCGGCGCGAGCAGGAAGGGCAGGATGGGGGCGAACAGCATCAGCCCCGCGATGATCGTCGCGATCACCTGCGCGGCGCGCTCGCGGCTGGCGGTGACGGCGCCGAAGGCGACCGCGCCGAAGAGCATCGCGACGGTTTCGCCGTCATCGAACCGCGTCAGTGCCAGTATCGCAACAATGAGGGCGAGGCCGAGCGCGCTCATCCCGCGTTCGCGCGAGAGGAGCCAGGCGAGAGCCGGCCAGGCGGTGATCAGGATGATCGAGACGCCACGTTCGACGGCGCCAGGTGGCGTCTCTGCGTGCCGCAAGGCCGAGATGATGATCAGCCCGAGCGCGAACAGGCCGGCGCTGCCGGTGCCGAGAGGGGAAAGGTTGAGATTCGAGGAGCGCATCCGCTCCGGAAGCGCCGACAATCCGGTGAAGCCGAGCACGACGGCGAGCATCAGGTTGCCGGCCTTTTCGGCAGCCGACGTGGGAAAGGGACTCCAGACCAGCGAGAGCAGCGCCCAGGCCACGAGGCCGAGCAGGATCAGTCCCGGCCGGCTGAAAACGGCCTCCTTGAGCGAGCCGACGAATTTGGCCGGCTCCTCGATCAGCATCGCGATGATCAGCAATGCGATGCCGATCGGCACGAGCACGACCGCGGCGCGGCGCGAGACCAGCGCGGCCAGCGGCAGGACGAGCGCGAGCGTGCCGAAGCCGATGCGCCGCAGCAGCAGCGCGGCATCGGTGGCCGGGTCGAGCGGAGCTTGAGCGTTGTGGCGGATCATGAGTTCCGGCGGGGTCACAGGCGGCGGCTCGCCCGGTTGCCCGAAACGAACCGATGCCACCCTAGCGAGTGTGTGGGCGCGCGACTGTAGGTGCGGCGCAACACTGCGCCGGCATCTCTCGCGCGGAGAATGAAGCCGCGGCGCCGGTGCCTCTGGCGCGAGGGGAGCGTTCGTGAGAGGAATCCGCCATGACCATGCTGGCTGCCATTCCCTATACGAGCGGTTTCCCGATCGACGCCTTCATGCAGGGCGTGGCTGCACAGTTGAAGCGACGCGGCCTCCGGCTTGGCGGGGTGGTTCAGCACAATAATGCGGCCTGCGACGACCGCTGCATGGCGATGTCGCTGGAAGATCTCGGCAGCGGCCATCGCTTCCCGATCAGCCAGGACCTCGGCGCGAGTGCCGCGGGCTGCCATCTCGATGCGGCTGGTCTCGCCGCGGCGACGGCGGCTTTCGTCGGTGCGTTGGCTGAGCGCGTCGATCTCGTCATGGTCAACAAGTTCGGCAAGCAGGAGGCGCTGGGCGAGGGTCTGCGTCAGGAGATCGCCAATGCCGTGATGGCGGACCTGCCCGTGCTGATCGCGGTGCGCCGCGATTTCCTGCCGGCCTGGCGCGATTTTGCCGGAGACGACTGGGTCGAACTCGCGGCCGAGGCGGCGGCGGTGGAACGCTGGATCGCAGATGCGATCCGGCGCGCTGCCTGATCCGCACAGTGACGCCATCCACAGTCGGCCTCATCCTTGCAGGCGGCCTCGCTCGTCGCATGGGCGGCGGCGACAAGCCGCTCAAGCTGCTCGCCGGCAGGCCGATCCTCGCCCATGTGATCGAACGGCTTCGCGAGCAGTGCGACGGCCTTGTCCTTAACGCCAATGGCGATCCAGCCCGCTTTGCGGCCTTCGGCCTGCCGGTTATCGCCGACGCTGTGCCGGATTTTGCCGGTCCGCTTGCCGGCATCCTCGCCGGGCTCGATTGGCTGGCCGAGCACCGGCCGGAAACGGCATGGCTGCTGAGCGTCGCGGCCGATACACCCTTCATTCCGAGCGACCTCGCCCGGCGTCTGCATGAAGCGCGGATCGCGGCCGAAGCTCCGCTGGCCTGCGCCGCCTCGGCTGGGCGGGCCCATCATGCCATCGGTCTCTGGCCGGTCTCGCTACGGCAGGATTTGCGGCGGGCTCTCGAGGCGGGAGATCGGAAGATCAGCCGCTGGACGCAAGATCATGGCGTCGCTGTCGCGGAATGGGCTGCCGAACCTGTCGATCCCTTCTTTAACGTCAATACGCCGGACGATCTGCGCGAGGCGGAGCGTCTCGCCGGATTGCTGGCCTAGATCGCCGCGCGTCCTATCGGACGCGGTAACGGTGATCTATGCTTTTGTTATCGCATCGGATTTTTCCGAAAAGTGGATTCCACTTTTCGGTCCGATGCTATAGAGCCTGCTGTGTTTTCACGGAAACGGTCCCGTCATTCCGGACAAGCCGCGACAGCGGCGCCGATCCGGAATCCATCGTAAGGCTCGGCGCTCTAGGATGGATCCCGGGTCAAGCCCGGGATGACGGCGTGGTTCCACGTAAAATCAGCAGGCTCTAGCCCTCGCGGTGGTCGTCAGCGTTCCAGCAAGGCCTTCAGCGCCGCGAGATCCCGCGCGATCATGCCCGCATCGGCCGCCATCTCATCATCGGACATGCCGTCGCGCTGGAACAGGGTGAAGACGACCTCGGCACCGTCGCCATTGGCGACGACCCGCATCGGATTGTGCATGGCCGGGCCGTGCTCGGGGATGACCGCATGGTCGAGCACGCCGTGACGGTTCGGCTCGCTGAACAGGATGCGCATCGACCCCATCGGGGTTTCGGCGCGCCAGGTCATGCCCTCGACATGGACAAAGCTGTGGCCGAGACCCTCAGCCCATTGCGGGAAGTTCTCCGGCTCGGCCAGGAAGGCATAGACCTGCTCTACCGGGCGATCGATGCTGATGCCGATATGCCGGGCGCGCTGAACAGCCATGGCCATCCCTCCTCATAAAAAGAACAAAAAGAGAACATAAGCGACGCACTGTCAAGCCCGAACCCTTGGGCGTTCCAGGTCCGGCCCGTTACTCGATGACGATGCGCGGCGCTGCTCTGGCGGCTCCGCCGAGGCCGGCCTGGACCTGCCGCGCCAGCGCGACATAGGCCTTGGCATGCGGGCTCTGCGGATCGCTGGCGACGATCGGGCGGCCTCCGTCCGAGGTCTCGCGGATCGGCATCGCCAGCGGAATCTCGCCGAGGAAAGGCACGCCGAGCCGCTCGGCCTCGTGTCGCGCCCCGCCATGGGCGAAGATATCGGACTGGTGTCCGCATTGCGGGCAGATGAAATAGCTCATGTTCTCGACGAGGCCGAGGATCGGCACTGCCACCTTCCTGAACATGGCGACGCCGCGGCGCGCGTCGAGCAAGGCGAGATCCTGCGGCGTCGAAACGATGACGGCGCCGGCAAGCGGCACCTGCTGCGCCATGGTGAGCTGCGCATCGCCGGTGCCGGGCGGCATGTCGACGACGAGGACGTCGAGCTCCCCCCAGGCGACTTCGCGCAGCATCTGGGTGATCGCCGAGATCACCATCGGCCCGCGCCAGATCATCGGCGTCTCCTCGTCGACGAGGAAGCCGATCGACATCACCTTGAGCCCATAGGCCTCCATCGGCGCCAGGGTCCGTCCCGAGACGATCTGCGGCTTGCCGGTGATGCCGAAGATCTTCGGCATGGACGGGCCGTAGATGTCGGAATCGAGCACGCCGACCTTGAGGCCGAGCGTCGCGAGCGCTACGGCGAGATTGGCTGCGGTGGTCGATTTGCCAACGCCGCCCTTGCCGCTGGCAACCGCGATGATCTGTTTCACGCCCGGCACGCCGGCCGGTTTCGGCGCGCCGCCGGGGCCGGGCCGCTGCGCCTGCTGGCGGGCCTGCATCCCGGCCGAGGGCGGCGCCTTGTCGGCCGTCAGCCCGACGAGCACCTGCGTTACGCCCGGCAGGCCGCCGACGGCGCTTTCCGCAGCCTTGCGCACGGGCTCCATCGCATTGGCCTCGGTCGGATCGATGCCGATCGCGAAGATCACCTTGCCGCCATCGATCAGGATATCGCCGACGCGGCCGGAGGCCGCGAGCGATTGCCCGCTCGCTGGAAGCTTCACCAGTTCGAGTGCCCGCAGGACATCGGCTTGGGAAACGGTCACGTCGTTGAACTCCGTTCGCGGGCAGGTTGCTAGAGCAACCTGCCATTAGATTGAACCGCCATGCTGGCGATGCGTACTCTTCCCCTCCCCCTTGTGGGGAGGGGTGGGGGTGGTGCCGCCTGGTGACCGGCTGGAGGTTCGGTGCCGTGGCAGCAGCGCCGAAAACACGTCCCCATCGATCGCCCGCGCTTTTCGACCCCCACCCCTGCCCCTCCCCACCAAAGTCGGCTGTTGCCGACTTTGGCCCTCATCTCTGCCATCTCGGGCAAGCCCGAGATGGGTGGGGGAGGGGAAGCGTCGCGCCAGCCGGCGCCTTGCGATTCCAGCTTAAAGCACAATGCTCTAGGCCGCCTTACGGATATGGAAGACGATAGCGCCATCCGCATCCCCCTGCCGCTCGATGACATTGCCGGTTTCGCGTGCGAGGTTGGGCAGGTCGATCGCCGCCATCGGGTCGGTGCAGTGCACCACGAGCAGGGTGCCGGCCTGCGCCATGCTCAGGGCCTTGCGCACGCGCAGCACCGGGAGAGGGCATTTCAGGCCGCGCAGATCGAGCGGAATGGTATCCATGGTCTCGCGCCCACCGGGCCGTTGTCGTCGCCGCTTCATAGGACGGCTTCTCGGGTGGGAGCAACCGCGCGCCATGCCGCATGCTTGACCAGCCTCGTTCCGGCGAGGATGAAGGTGGAGCGGACCAAAGCAAGCCGGCAATGCGGGCGCAGGTCCGGAAAGGACGAGTGCCGTGACGGGCAGGCCGGGCGGAGCCGGGACGGATATCGGGCTGATCTCCCTCGATGAAGCGGGAGCCCGCGCGGCTGCCTGCGTCGAGCCTGTGCCGGGCGTGCTCGAACTGCCGCTCGTCGAGGCGGACGGGCGTGTACTGGCGGAGGCCGTGATCGCGCCGATCGATCTGCCGCCCTTCGCGAATTCCGCCGTCGACGGTTATGCCGTCCGCTACGCCGATCTCCTGCCCGATGCCGAAACCAGCCTGCCGCTCCTCGGCCGAACGGCGGCCGGCGATCCGGTCGGCAGGCTCGGGCACGGCGCCTGGCGCATCTTCACGGGCGCTCCGGCACCCGACGGTGCCGACACGGTGGTGATGCAGGAGAATGTCAGGCTGAATGGCGGCGAGGTGATCCTGCCCTCCGGTTTGAAGCGCGGCGCCAATCTGCGCCCGGCGGGCGAGGATGTCGCCCGCGGTCAGGAGGTTCTGCCAGCGGGGCGGCGCCTGCGGCCGCCGGATCTCGGGCTGCTCGCTGCCCTGGGGCTGGAGCGGGTCCGGGTCAGGCAGCGTCCGCGCGTCGCGCTGTTTTCGACGGGCGACGAATTGACCGAGCCGGGGCAGCCCTTGAAACCCGCGGCGATCTACGATGCCAACCGGGCGATGCTGCGGGCCCTGCTGGCGCGCGCGGGCGCCGACGTCGCCGATCTCGGCATTCTGCGTGACGAGCCGGCCAATCTCGAACGGCATCTGCGCGAGGCCGCCGGCGCCTGCGACCTTATCGTCACCTCCGGCGGGGTGTCGGTCGGCGAGGAGGATCACGTCAAGGCTGCGCTGTCGGCCTGCGGCTCGCTCGACCTCTGGCGCGTCGCGATCAAGCCCGGCAAGCCGATTGCGATCGGAGAGGCAGCCGGCACGCCCTTCATCGGTCTGCCGGGCAATCCGGTCGCGGTTTTCGTCGGGTTTGTGTTCGTCGCTCGGCCGCTGCTGGCGCGCCTTGCGGGAGCGGTGGACGAAGCGCCGGTCGTCTTCCCTGTCACAGCCGGCTTCCATCATCGGAAAAAGGCCGGGCGCAGGGAGTTCCTGCGCGCCACGCTGGAACGGCGGGACGATGGCGCCGTGATCGCGCGCAAGCATCCCGGTGAGGGGGCGGGCTCTCTCGCCTCGCTCGCGCAATCGGATGGGCTTGTCGTGCTGGCTGAGAATCTGGAGCAGTTGGAGGAGGGCAGCAGCGTCCCCTTCCTGCCCTATGCCGGCTTGCTGGGCTAGAGCATTTTCGAGCGAAGTGGATACCGGTTCGCGTAAAGAAAATGCGACAAAACAAAGAGATAGAGCATTTCCGCGATTCGGAGAAACGCGGAAATGCTCTAAGCTCGACCGGTCGTCTCAGTCGCGCCGGAAGATCACGCTCGCGCCCCAACCGAGGAAGAGCGCCAGCAGCACGGTCGCGAAACCGTACAGCAACGACCAGTCATAGGCCGCGGAGGCGAGCCGCTGCTCAATGCCGGTCTTGATCACCTCAAAATTGGTCTGCTGGCGCGCCAGCGGCACCCCGCCGGAATAGAGCACGATGTCGACCGTATAGGAGCCGGTCGGCGCGGTGGCCGCGATGTCGATCGGCGCGCTGAACAGGCTGCTGGACAGGAAGGTGACGCCGCGCTCCTCGTAGCCAAAGAGATCCTTGGCCTGCATGATCCGGAGCAGGCTTTCGCGGAAGCGGGTCGAGCCGGGATCGAGGTCGACCCAATTCCCCTGCGGCAGCTCGGCATTAGCGAGGCCGATGCGGCCGCGCCGTGCCGTTTCGGGGCTCATCATCTCCGCGATCGGCCGGTTGCTGGCGACGTGCAGGAAGACCGGATTGTCTGGAAAGCGGCGCTGCGACCGGTTGATCCAGATCGGACCGAGGCGCTCTTTCTCGCGGACCAGCAGCATGCGCCGGGGGCCGCGGACGGTGACGATGATGTCATAGGGATCGCCGCGCGAGACCGTGCGCGCGTCGCGCTCGACCAGGCCGAAGACCGTCAGCTGGCTGCCGGTATAGTTCGAGGTGATCTGGATCTGGTGGGTCGACATCGCCGCGATCAGCGTCTCGGCCCGCGCCGCCGCCGCGGCGAGGCCGGCCCAAAGGGCGGCGAGGAGGGCGAGGAACCGCGTCATCGCGCGCTCTCCGGCACGACCACCGAGAAGCGTTCGGTCGGCGGAATGAAGAGCTCGATGGCGAAGCGCAGGCCGACCGAGAGGATCAGCAGCGCCAGCAGCAGCCGGAAGGATTCGACATTGAGGTTGCGCGCTGCGCGGCCGCCGAACTGCGCGCCGATGACGCCGCCAACCAACAGCAGCGTGGCGAGGATGAGATCGACCGACTGGTTGGTGACCGCGTGCAGCACGGTCGCGCCCGTCATCGTCACCAGGATCTGGAAGAGCGAGGTCCCGACCACCACGGCCGGTGGAATCCGGAAGAAGTAGATCAGCCCCGGCACCAGGATGAAGCCGCCGCCGACGCCGAGCACGGCGCCGATGAAGCCGATGACGATGGCGAGCAGGGCGATCGGCAGCACGCTGCAATAGAGGCCCGAGCGATAGAAGCGCTGGCGGAAGGGCAGCCCCATCCACCAAGGGTGCATGCCGCCGCGCCGCTTCAGCCGCGCCGGCTTGCCGGCTCGGGCGCGCAGCAGCGCACGCAGCGCGTCGTAGAGCATCAGCCCGCCGATGATCGAGAACAGCGTGACATAGGAGAGCGTGATGACGAGCTCGAGCTGACCCAGCCGGCGCATCATGTTGAAGAACAAGACGCCGAGCACCGTGCCGAGGATGCCGCCGCTGACCAGGACGCCGCCAAGCTTGAGGTCGAGGGCCCTGCGCCGGAAATAGGTCAGCACGCCGGTCATCGATGAGCCCGCGACCTGCGCCGCCACGGTTGCGACCGCTACCGCCGGCGGGATGTCGAGGAAGATCAGCAGTGGGGTGAGCAGGAAGCCGCCGCCGACGCCGAACAGGCCGGAGATGAAGCCGACCGCGCCGCTCAGGCCGAGGACCATCAGCACGCTGATCGGAAGCTCGGCGATCGGCAGGTAAATCTGCACTACTACCCCTCGCAGGCGGGTGCATAGCCGTTGCTTGCACCGATTTGTCCCAGACTGAACCGTCCAGGTTAAGAGTTGTTGCTGAAATGGAAGGCGGGCCGCTGCCGGCCCGCCCTAAAGGATTATCGTTTTCCTTGCCGCGTCAACACGTCGAAAGGATGACGCTGCGGCGTTGGCCTTAGAGCATTTTCGAGCGAAGTGGACACCGGTTCGCGTGAAGAAAATGCGTTAAAACAAAGACCTAGAGCGTTTTCGCGATTCGAAGAAACGCGGAGATGCTCTAGCTGCGCGCCGGCTTGGCCGGCTTTGTCGCCGCCGCTGCGGTTGGGCCTGCGTCCCAGCCCTTGGCCGGCGGCGTCACTTCGTTGGCGATCGTGTCCAGCGTCTTGGGCTTCCAGTTCGCGGCGGTCGTCTTGGCGGCGGCGAACTCTTCCGGCTTCAGGCGCTGGGCAACTTCGTCGCGCTTGCGGGCGGCGTCCTCGTCGCCCTGATTCGCCGCGACCGAGAACCAGACGAAGGACTGGGCGAGGTCGGTCGGCGCACCGAGGCCGCGGCCAAGCAGAACCGCAAGGTTGTATTGGCTGTCGCGCACGCCGAGCTCGGCCGCGCGGCGGAACCACTCCGTCGCGGTGGCATAGTCCGGCTTGCCGGTGACGCCCTCGGCATGGAGCACGGCGAGGTTGTGCATCGCCTTGGCATTGCCGCGCTCGGCGGCGCGCTGGTACCAGATGCGGGCGAGCGAGATATCGCGCTGCGTGCCGATGCCCTTCTCGAACATGTTGCCGATACGGAACTGGGCGGGGGCGAGCCCCGCGACGGCAGCACGCTCGAACAGGCGCAGCGCCAGCTTGGCGTCGCGCTGGGCGGCCGGGCCGTCGGCGGCCTTGCTCGCCAGTTCGTAGACGGCGCGGGCATCGCCGTCGAAGGCGGCCTTGCGCAGTCCGGCGCTGCCGAAGCCGGCCGGCAGATCGCCAACCCCGGTTACGGGCTGAACGGACTCCGGCGCAACGGCAGCGGAAGCTTCCGGTTGTGCCGCGGCCGGCGCAGATGCCGCGGTCGGCGCCGCGAGGGGCGGCGGAACGGCGGCAGGCTGATCCGGCACAGCCTGGCCGGGAATCAGGTTGGCGGGCGCCGCCAGCGGGGCAGGCGAGAGTGCCGAGGACTGGTCCTTGGCGGGAGCAGGGTCCTTGGCCGGAGCGGGATCTTTCGCCGGAGCCTGCACGCCCTCGGCCGGGGCTTCCGGCTGGGCGATCGGGCTGCGCGCCGTGGTGCTGGCGGTCTTGGTCCCGTCGCCGCGCATCACGCCGGTGACGACATGGGCCGTGCCCATCGCCAGGATCAGTGCGGCGAGGCCGAGCAGCAGCGGGCGCTTGCGCTTCTCCAGGATCTCCTTGAGCTTTCCGGAGCTTTTCGCTGCGGGTTCGGAGGTCGCTGCCGGAGCGCTCGCGGCAGCTTCGCTGGCGGCCTTGGCCGAGCGCCGGGCAGCAGCGATCAGGCTCTGCCGTACCGATTGGGCGTCCTGGCCGGCGCCGGCGGCGCTTTCGGGCCGGGGGCGGCCGGAGCCGGGCTCCAGCGGCAAGTCGAAGGCCGTGTTCGGCAGCGCCGGAGCGGCTTCGTTCCGGGCCGATGCGGCAGGCGCACCGAAGCGATCCTGGGCGGCCGCGCTGACCGCCAGGCCGGCATGGTCGCGAGCGACGGAGGCGGGGGCGCGGACCGTGGGCTCCTCGCTGTGGGCGGCAGCGGTCGGGCGCTGCGGCGCGTTCCCGCGCTCGCCCTGCAGCTCGGCTTCGAGGCCAGCAAGCCGCGTCATGATCGCCTCGAGCGACAGATGGACCGCGCCCAGCGCGTCCTGGGTCTGGCGCCCCGATGAGACATGGGTGTCGCGCAGGCCGGTGACGAGGCTCGACAGCTCGGCAATGCTCTTGCCCGGCGCCGAGGTGCTGGCGGCCTGGACGAGGGCCGCGCGTTCGGCCGCCGTCTCCTCGCGCATCGAGCGCAGATGGACGACCAGATCCTGCAGCGTGCGCTCCATGCCGCTCTCGGCCGAGCGAGTCGCCGCCGCCTCGTCGAGCCGGGAGGCGATGCCCGAGATCTGCTGCTCCAGCGCCTCGAAGGATTCCGTGCTCGCGCCGGGAGCGCCGGCCTCGTCGATCTTGTCGGCGAGACGGCGCAGCATGTGTTCGATCGGGCTGAGATCGACCGACGCGCCGGACTCGCCGGTACCGACCATGCGGGTGAGCTGGCTCGACGCGGCCAGGCTCTCGATCCGGCCGGCCAGCGCTTCGATCTGGCGGGTGACCGCGGAGGGGCCCTGCTCGGCGAGCAGCTCGATCCGGTGCTGCAGCGCGTCGATGCGGTCTTCGAGATGGTTGCCATGCCGCTGCGCGGTGACATCGTCGAACTTGCGCGACAGCAGGTCTATCTGGGTCGCGAGCGAAGCCAGGGGAGCGGTGTCGAAATCCTGCGGGCGGCCGGTCAGGACCGCGCTGCGGACATCCTCGATCGCTGACGAGAGATTGCGCATCTCGCGCAGGTCCGGCTGGGTTTCACGCAGCCGGCCGATCTCGAAGCCCAGCGAAGCCACCTGCTGGGAGAGGTCCTCGAGCCGGTGATCCTGCCCGCCGGCGGGAATGAGGCTCCGCAGCTCGTCAATATCGCGCAGGACGGGGTCGAGATTGGCAGTCTCGCCGCCGCGCGCTGCCAGCGTATCGACCTTGGCGGCCAGATGCGCGATCTCGAGCTGGAAACGCTGGTAGCTGTCGCCGGTCCGATCCTGCGACAGCCGGGAGACTTCGGCCTCGATCCGCGCCAACGGCTTGAGCAGGGGCTCGAACTGGTCGCGACGGTCGAAGCGGTCGAGGCGCTCGGCCAGGGCCGCGATCTTGGTCTCGATCGCGCTGGTGTCAGGCTGGCGCGGCTGCGGCGCTGCAGGGCGCTGCCCAGCGCGCCGGCCCTCGAAGGACAGCCGCGAGCTGAGCTCGCGTAGATCCTCGCGCAGCGCCGAAATGCGCTCCGGTGCGACGCTGGCCGCCCGCGACGGGGAGGGAATGATCTCTTCGTTGTCGAGGACGCGCTGGCGCGTGCGGATGTCGGTGACGGCCGCTTCGAGCCCGTCGCGGCTGAAGGCGAGACGCGGCGCCGGCTCCGTCCGGTTGTGGGCCTCGTGGCTGCGGCGCTCGATCTCGGCGATGCGCTCGCCCATCGTCTTGATCGCTTCGGCGATGACGTTGGTCGCGCGCTCCTGCCGCTCGGCGGCACCGCGCTCGCTCGACGACAGACGATCCTCGGTCTTCTCGATCCAGCGCGTGATGGAATCGAGCGCACCGGCGGTACGGCTGCTGGTCTCGCGTGTCAGGCGTTCGATATTGGCGGCCTGGTTGATGAAGCTGTTGAGTTCCGAGCGCGATGGGGCGGGTTCGGCCTTGCGCGGCGCGGTATCGGTCTGGCCTTGGGAGAGGCGTGCCAGCCTTTCCGACAGGGCTGCGATGTCGAGCTGCTCGGGCATGGCGTCAGCCGGGGCGGGTGCCTCGCTCTCGTCGCGGATCTTGTGGTCGAGCCATTCGCCAAGCGTCATGCCAGCACGGCGAGCTGCTGCCTTTGCCGCGTCGCGCGTCCGGGGATCGACGCCCTTGACGCTCCAGGGCAAGCTGGTGGCCATGTTCTCGCTCGCCTACGGGGCCTGTCTCCCGGTGGGCGCGGCCCCCTGATGCCGCCGCCCTCCGCGCGAACCTTGGCAGTCGTGAAGACAACGTTGACGACACCGATGCGCGTTCCCGACATTTGGCCGGCATGGTAAACAGCGGGTTAAGAAACGGCTCCGAGACCGTTAATTTTTTCCGAATGGCGCTCGGGAAGCCGGTGGCGGCGCTGATGTAACGGTAACTTACCCCGGCAAAGGGACGTATTACCTGACGCAACGACAGCGTCTTCCCTAAGAGGAAGTATCCCGATCGATGCTGCCGCATGGGCAGCGATTCGATCCCCGCAAGGAACGAAACCTCCATGTCACGCCAAAGCCTGGCTATGGCGGGTTCTTCGAGTCATGAAGCCCGCTCCGCGACGCCTGCCCAAGCCGATGAGGCCGGCGAATACACCATCAGCGATCTCGCCCGCGATTTCGGCGTCACGCTGCGCACCCTTCGCTTCTACGAGTCGCGCGGCCTGATCGCGCCCACGCGCTCGGGTATGGCGCGCGTCTATTCGGCCCGCGACCGGGCCCGCCTCGCGCTGATCCTCAAGGGCAAGCAGCTTGGTTTCACGCTCGTCGAGATCCGCGCAATGCTCGCCAACGAGGACAAGAAGGGCGGCGCTGCCGACAAGGCTGCCAATGTCGGCGGGTTGCAGCTCAGCCGCGACCAGATCGTCGAACAGCTCGATCTGCTGCGCAGCCAGCGCGCCGAGATCGAAAGCGCGATCACCGAGCTCGAGGCCTCGTTGGCCCGCCTGCCTAAAGCCTGATCGCTATAGCATCGGACCGAAAAGTGGAATGCACTTTTCGGAAAAATCCGATGCTACAGCAAAGAGATAGATCGCCACTTTGCGTCCGAAAGGACGCATGGCGATCTAGCGCATCAGCCTTCATGAAACCCCGGCTTTGCCGGGGTTTTTTGTTGTTGCATGGACAGCACCCGTCCGCAGAGTGACAAAATGCCGGTGTACCCGTTGCAAGTCGAACGAGATTGTTTATATATGAACTATCTTGAGGCGCTCCCGACAGAGGTGAGTGGCCCGCGACGAGAGGGAGGACCACATGCCGGTCTACAAGGCACCCGTCGACGATACGCTTTTCCTGCTCAACGACGTCTTCAACATCGAGCGCTACAACAACCTGCCGGGCTTCGCCGATGCGAGCGCGGACGTGATCGAGGCCGTGCTCGGCGAGGGCGCCAAGCTCTGTGAGGAAGTGCTTCAGCCGATCAACTACTCCGGTGATCAGGAGGGCTGCACGCGCCATTCCGACGGCCGCGTGACGACGCCGAAGGGCTTCAAGGAAGCCTATGAGGCCTATGCCGGCGGCGGCTGGATCGGCCTCGCGATGGACCCGGAATATGGCGGCCAGGGCCTGCCCTACACGCTCGGCGCCGTGATGAATGAATATGCCTCGGCCGCGAACATGGCCTTCGCCATGTATCCGGGCCTGACCATGGGCGCGATCGCCGCGCTCTATGTCCACGGCTCGGACGAACAGAAGCGCGCCTATCTGCCCAAGATGATCGAGGGCAAATGGTCGGGTACGATGAACCTGACCGAGCCGCATTGCGGCACCGATCTCGGCCTGCTCAAGACCAAGGCCGTGCCGAACGGTGACGGCTCCTACGCCATTACCGGCACCAAGATCTTCATCTCGGCCGGCGAGCAGGACATCACCGAGAACATCATCCATCTCGTGCTCGCCCGCATCGAGGGCGCACCGGCCGGCACCAAGGGCATCTCGCTCTTCGTCGTGCCGCGCAACAAGATCGGCACAGATGGCTCGGTGGGCGCCAATAACGGCGTTGCCTGCGGCTCGATCGAGCACAAGATGGGCATCCACGGCAACGCCACCTGCGTGATGAACTACGACGGCGCGCAGGGCTGGCTGGTCGGCGAGGAGAATCGCGGCCTCAACGCCATGTTCGTGATGATGAACGAGGCCCGCCTCGGCGTCGCGATCCAGGGCCTCGCCCAGTCCGAGGTCGCCTATCAGAACGCTGTCGTCTACGCCAAGGAGCGCCTGCAGGGCCGCTCGCTCACAGGTCCGAAGAACATTGCCGGCCCGGCCGATCCGATCATCGTCCATCCCGACGTGCGTCGCACGCTGATGTCGATCAAGGCTTTCAATGAGGCAGCGCGTGCCTTCGTGCTCTGGAACGCGCTGCAATCCGATATCGCCCATCGCTCGGGCGACGCCGCCGAGCGCCAGGCCGCCGACGACCAGCTCGGCCTGATGACGCCGGTGCTCAAGGGCGTGCTCACCGATATCGGCTTCGACAACGCGGTGAAGGCGCAGCAGATGTTCGGCGGCCATGGCTACATCGCAGAGACCGGTGTCGAGCAGTTCGTGCGCGATGCCCGCATCGCCATGATCTACGAGGGCGCCAACGGTGTGCAGGCCATGGACCTCGTCGGCCGCAAGCTCGGCCGCGACGGTGGCCGCGGCATCATGGCCTTCTTCAACGAGGTCGGCGGCTTCCTCAAGGAGAATGCCGAGGACGAGGCGCTGAAGCCCCTGCTCGGGCCTCTCCAGGTCTCATTGGGCCATCTGCAACAAGCGGCGATGTGGTTCATGAATAACGCGCTCGCCAAGCCCGACCATGCCGGGGCCGGCGCGAACGACTTCATGCATCTGCTCGGCCTGGTCTCACTCGGCTACATGTGGGCGAAGATGGCGAAGGCGGCGCTGGAGAAGCTCAAGGCCGACGCCGACGGCGCTGCCGAGCGGATGAGCGCCAAGCTGGTGACGGCGCGCTTCTTCATGGAGCGCACCTTGCCGGAGACCGCCGCCCATCTGGCGCGTATCACCGCCGGCGCGGACACGACCATGGCGTTGGCGCCTGAGCAGTTCTGATAGGCTGATAGGTTTCGGCCGTCATCCCGGACAAGCCGCAAAGCGGCGCCGATCCGGGATCCATCATAGAGCTCCGGCGCCCTTCGATGGATCCCGGATCTCCGCTTCGCTCCGTCCGGGATGACGGCGCGTTTCTTTCGATGACTCTCGGTTCGATGCGGCGCAGTCTGGCGCCGACATGACGAGCCGCAAACGACCGGCCACTCCGGGAGGAGCAACATGGCAGACGCATTCATCTACGATCACGTCCGCACGCCGCGCGGCAAGGGCAAGGCGGACGGTTCGCTTCACGAAGTCACGGCGATCGAGCTCGGCACCCAGGCCCTGCGCGCCATCAAGGACCGCAACGGCCTCGATCCGCTCCTCGTCGAGGACGTGGTGATGGGCTGCGTCGATCCGGTCGGCGAGGCCGGCGCCGACATCGCCCGAACCGTCGCGCTCAAGGCCGGCTACGGCAAGGAAGTGCCGGGCGTGCAGATCAACCGCTTCTGCGCCTCGGGGCTCGACGCCGTGAACCTCGCCGCAGCCCAAGTTATGTCCGGCCAGAAGGAGATGGCGATCGGTGGCGGCGTCGAATCCATGTCGCGCGTCGGCATGGGCGCTTCCGGCTTCGGCATTGCGGTCGACCCCAGCGTCGCCATTGACACCTATTTCATGCCGCAGGGCGTCTCGGCCGACCTGATCGCGACGAAATACGGCTTCTCGCGCGACGATGTCGACGCCTTTGCCGTCCGCTCGCACCAGCGCGCCGCGAACGCCTGGAAGGAGGGTCGCTTCAGGAAGTCCGTGATCCCCGTCACCGACGTCAACGGCCTCACCATCCTCGATCATGACGAGACGATCCGCCCCGACGCCAACATGCAGGCGCTCGCGGCGCTGAAAGCCTCCTTCGTCCAGATGGGCGAAATGGGGGGCTTCGATGCGGTCGCCACCGCGGCTCATCCTGACGTCGAGTTCATCAACCACGTCCACCACGCCGGTAACTCCTCCGGCATCGTCGACGGCGCGGCGGCCGTGCTCGTCGGCTCGAAGCGGGCCGGCAAGGCTGCGGGCCTGAAGCCGCGCGCCCGCATCAAGGCCTTCGCCACGGTTGGTTCCGACCTCGCGCTGATGCTGACCGGCCCGGTCGACGTTACCGAGCTCGTGCTGAAGAAGGCCGGGATGAAGAAGAAGGACATCGACCTCTTCGAGCTGAACGAGGCCTTCTCCTCCGTCGTGCTGCGCTATCAGCAGGCGCTCGACATCGACGACGAGATCCTGAACGTCAACGGCGGCGCCATCGCCATGGGCCACCCCCTCGGCGCGACCGGCGCCATGGTGCTGGGCACGGTGCTCGACGAGCTGGAGCGGCAGGACAAGCAGATCGCGCTGGTGACGCTCTGCGTCGCGGTCGGCATGGGCGTCGCCACCATCATCGAGCGGGTTTGAACCACACCGTCATTCCGGGGCGGGCCGGAGGCCCGAGCCCGGAACCCATGACCACCGGCCGATGCGGAGGAGCGCAGCGGCCGCCGCATCAGGCCAGTTACCGAAAGTCGCGTTCATGGGTTCCGGGCTCCTCGCTGCGCTCGGCCCCGGAATGACGAGGGAGGACCTAATATGAACCTCACCAATTTCCGCTTCGAGACCGACGCCGACGGCATCGCCGTCGCGACCTGGGACATGCCCGGCCGCTCGATGAACGTCATCACCCCCGAGGTGATGGAAGAGCTCAACCGGATCGTCGACAAGGTGGCCTCGGACGAGGCCATCAAGGGCTGCGTCGTCACCTCCGGCAAGGAGAGCTTCTCCGGCGGCGCCGACCTCACCATGCTCCAGGGCCTGCGCGATCTCTATGTGAAGCTCGCCAAGGAGAAGGGCGAGCAGGTCGCGCTGCAGAGCTTCTTCGACGAGAGCCGCAAGCTCTCGCTGCTCTACCGCAAGCTCGAAACCTGCGGAAAGCCCTTCGCCGCCGCCATTCACGGCGTCTGCCTGGGCGGCGCGTTCGAGCTCTCGCTCGCCTGCCAGTACCGTGTCGTCTCCGACGATGCGGCAACCCGCGTCGGCCTGCCCGAGATCAAGGTCGGGCTGTTTCCGGGCGCCGGCGGCACCCAGCGCGTGGCGCGCCTGATGCAGACCGGCGACGCGCTCCAGATGATGTTCAAGGGCGAACAGGTTAAGCCGCTGCCGGCGCGCAATTCCGGCCTCGTCCATGCGGTCGTGCCGCGCGCCGACATCGTCCAGAACGCCAAGGACTGGCTCCAGGCCAATCCGCAGGCGACCGCGCCCTGGGACCAGAAGGGCTACAAGCTGCCCTCCAACAAGGTGCATTCGCCGGCCGGCATGCAGATCTGGCCGCCGGCCAACGCGATCTATCGCCGCGAGACCAACGACAACTACCCGGCTGCCCGCGCCATCCTCTCGGCGGTCTATGAAGGCCTGCAGCTCCCGATCGACCTCGCTCTGAAGGTCGAGAGCCGCTACTTCGCGAAGATCCTGCGCACGAAGGAGGCGGCTTCGATGATCCGCTCGCTCTTCGTCTCGATGCAGGAGCTGAACAAGGGGGCCCGCCGCCCGGCCGACGTGCCGCCCTCCAAGCTCAAGAAGGTCGGCGTCATCGGCGCCGGCTTCATGGGTGCTGGCATCGCCTATGTCACGGCGCAGGCCGGCCTCGAGGTCGTGCTGATCGACAAGGACATCGAGGCGGCCGAGAAGGGCAAGGCCTATTCGCACAAGCTGGTCTCCGACCAGATCATGAAGGGCCGCGCCAAGACCGCCGACCGCGACGCGCTGCTTGGCCGCATCAAGGCCTCCGCCGACTATGCCGATCTCAGGAGCTGCGACCTGATCGTCGAGGCCGTCTTCGAGGACCCGAAGGTCAAGGCCGAGGTCATCGCCAAGGTCGAGGCCGTGGTCGGGCCGCGCACCATCTTCGGCTCCAACACCTCGACGTTGCCGATCACGGGGCTCGCGTCGCATTCCCAGCGGCCGAGGAACTTCATCGGCATCCATTTCTTCTCGCCGGTCGAGAAGATGCTGCTGGTTGAGGTCATCATGGCCAAGAAGACCGGCAAGAAGGCGCTCGCCATGGCGCTGGACTATGTCCGCGCCATCAGGAAGACCCCGATCGTCGTCAACGACACCCGCGGCTTCTACGCCAATCGCTGCGTCGGCAACTACATCCGCGAGGGCCACCTCATGCTGATGGAGGGCGTGCCGCCGGTCATGATCGAGGCGGCGGGCAAGCAGGCCGGCATGCCGGTCGGCCCGCTCTCGCTCAATGACGAGGTCGCGGTCGACCTTGCCTACAAGGTGCTGAAGGCGACCAAGGCCCAGCTCGGCGAAGGCGCGGTCGACCCGGCGCAGGAGAAGCTGCTCTCCGACATGGTCGAGAAGCACGGTCGTCTCGGCCGCAAGAACAAGAAGGGCTTCTACGACTATCCGGAAGGCGGGCCGAAGCGGCTCTGGCCGGGCCTTGCCGAGCTCGTCGGCAAGCAGCTCGACCCTGAGAGCGTCGACATGGAGGAGTTGAAGCACCGTCTTCTGGTGACGCAGGCTCTGGAAGCCGCGCGCACCTATGAGGAAGGCGTTGTCACCGATCCGCGCGAGGCCGATGTCGGCTCGATCATCGGCTTCGGCTTTGCGCCCTTCTCGGGCGGCACGCTCTCCTACATCGACAATATGGGCGCGGCCGGTTTCGTGAAGCTCTGCGAGAAGCTGGCGAAAGCCCATGGCGAGCGCTTCAAGCCGAACCGGCTGCTGAAGCGCATGGCCAAGACCGGCGAGAGCTTCTACGGCACGGCGGAGAAGAAGGCGGCGGCCTGAGCGGGCCGCCAGCCATGGCCATCCGGCCGATCATCCGCTTTCCAGATCCGCGCCTGCGCGTGGCGGCCGAGCCCGTCACGCGCTTCGACGTGGATCTGCGCGCGCTTGCCGATGACCTGCTCGACACGATGCGTGCCGCGCCGGGCGTCGGCATCACCGCGCCGCATCTCGGCGTGCCCTTGCGGCTCGTCGTGTTGGAATTGGCGCCGGGAGAGGCCGGGGTCTACGTCAACCCGGTGCTGCTTTCGGCTTCGGCCGAGACGATCCGCCATGTCGAAGGCAGTGTCTCGATGCCGGGCGTGACCGACGAGATCGAGCGGCCGGCGCAGGTGACGATCGGCTATCGCGATCTCGAGGGCGTCGAGCGCACGGAGGCGGCAGAAGGCTTCCGCGCCGTCTGCCATCAGCACGAGATTGACCAGCTCGACGGCATCTTCTGGATCGACCGCCTGTCGCGGCTCAAGCGCGACCGGCTGATTGCCCGCTACAACAAGCTGTCGCGCGCCTGAGAAGGGCGCCCGCTACTGGGCCAGTGCACCGAAGACGAACTCGCTCGTCAATCGAACCGGCATCTTCCAGCTATCCGGCACGTTGTAGTTGCCGGCGACCATGGCGATGACGAGCTGGTGTCTGGGCGCGACGACGAGGCGCTGCCCGCCATTGCCGAAGGCCCCGTACCAGGGCGCGCCGGACCGGTCTCGGCCCAGATACCATTGATAGCCATAGCCGAGCCCGTCGGGGAGCCGTGTATGCGGCGTCAAACCCTGCTCCAGCCAGTCCGCAGGCACGATCCGGCGGCCATCATGGCGCCCCTTGTCGAGTACGAGCTGGCCGATCGCGGCGAGATCACGCGGGCGCAGGCGCAGGCCCGACGCTGCGGCCTCCTCGCCGTTGGTGCCGCTCGTCCAAGTGAAGCGGTCGATGCCGAGCGGCGCGAACAGGCGGCTCGACGCGAACAGGCCGAGCCGCTGGCCGGCGCCCCTGGCAATGAGGTGGCCGAGCAATGCGGTCGCTCCGCCGCTATAGGTCCAGACTTCGCCGGGCGGGCGGACAATCGGCCGGTCGAGGATGAAGCGGTAACGATCGGAGGCGTGCTCCATCGCGATCTCGCTGTTGCGCGGATCGCTGTAGGGCAGGGATTCATCCCATGCGAGACCCATGGTCATCGTCAGCACATGCTCGATCCTGAGCCGCTGTCGGCTCGGATCGGCGGCGAGGTCCGGATAGTCCGGAAAAAGCGCAATCAGGGGCGCGTCCGGTTTCGGAACCAGCCCCTCGGCGAGCGCGATGCCGTAGAGCAGCCCGACGATGCTCTTCGACACTGAGCGGAGATCATGGAGTTCATCGGCGTTGAAGGCGACAATGCCTCGGCTGTCGCCCCAGATCTCATCCGCGCCGGCGAAGTAGTGCTCCATCGCGATCTTGCCGTGCCTGAGCACGACCAGCCCGTGAAGCCCCTTCAGTTCGCCGGCGGCGAAGGCCTTTTCGATGCGCTCGTTCGCGTCGGGCCGGAAACCCGACTCGGCGAGCGACAGAGTCTGCCACTGACGGACCGGCATCTGCGCTGTGGCGGGGTGCACCATCAGTGCCCCTGCCACACCAGCAAGGAAGGCGCGCCGATCCATGTCCGGCAGATCCCTGTCCGTCGGCGCCTCAGTTCGCCACCGCCCGGATCGTCCGGCGCAGCTTGCCGATCAGCTCCTCGACCTGGGATTCGCTGATGATCAGCGGCGGCGAGAAGGCGATGGTGTCGGCGGCGGTGCGGATCATCAGCCCTTCCTCGTGGAAGCTGCGCTCGATCGCCTCGTAGCCGCGCTTGCCGGGGCCTTCCGCCCGCGGGGCGAGGTCGACGGCGCCGACGAGGCCGAGCGTGCGGATGTCGACGACGTTCGGCTCGCCCTTCAGGCTCATCACCGCATCGGCCCAGCTCGCTTCCATCGCGCGGGCGCGCTCGAACAGCCCCTCGTCGCGATAGATGTCGAGCGAGGCGAGCGCAGCGGCAGCGGCCAGCGGATGGCCGGAATAGGTGTAGCCGTGGAACAGCTCGATGACGTTGTCCGGGCCGTTCATGAAGGCGTCGTAGATATGCTTGCGCACGATCACGCCGCCCATCGGCACGGTGCCGGAGGTCACGCCCTTGGCGAAGGTGATCATGTCCGGGATCACGCCGTAGCGCTCGGCGGCGAAGGCGAAGCCGAGGCGGCCGAAACCGGTGATGACCTCGTCGAAGATCAGGAGGATGCCGTGCTTGTCGCAGATCTCGCGCAGGCGCTTGAGATAGCCCTTCGGCGGCGGTAGCGCGCCGGTCGAGCCTGCCATCGGCTCGACGATCACGGCGGCGATGGTCGAGGCGTCGTGCAGCGCGACGATGCGCTCGAGGTCATCGGCGAAATGCGCGCCGTATTCCGGCTCGCCCTTGCTGAAGGCCTGCTTCTCGCGGTCATAGGTATGGGCGAGGTGGTCGACGCCGGTGAGCAGCGAGCCGAAGAACTTGCGGTTGTTCGACATGCCGCCGACCGAGATGCCGCCGAAGCCGACGCCGTGATAGCCGCGCTCGCGGCCGATCAGGCGGGTCTTGGCGGCCTTGCCCGAGACATTCCAGTAGGCGAGGGCGATCTTGAGGGCCGAATCGGCCGCCTCCGAGCCCGAGCCGGCGAAGAAGACATGGTCGAGATCGCCCGGCGCCAGCGCCGCGATCCGCGCCGCGGCGGCGAAGACCTTCGGATGGCCGTACTGGAAGGAGGGGGCGTAGTCGAGATCGCGCGCCTGTGCCTGGATCGCCTGGATGATCGGCTCGCGGGCATGGCCGGCATTGCAGCACCACAGGCCCGCCGTTCCGTCCATCACCGGCTTGTTTTCGGGCGTGTAGTAGAACATGCCCTCGGCGCGGGAGACCATGCGCGGGTTCTTCTTGAACGACCGGTTGGCGGTGAACGGCATCCAGTAGGCTTCGAGGTCGTTCGGTGTGCCGACGGCGGAAGGTGCGGAAGTCATCGAAGGCCCCTGTGGATTAACCTTGGTTGAACCTAGCAGGCGAAAGCGGACTGTAAATCGCCATGATGGCACGCCATGGCTGCACCAGATGGATGGCGGCCGGAGCGAAGGCTGCAGGTGACGTTAGGTCGCCGATGGCGTAATCTCCCCACTTGGGGCACAGGCGAACGGACCCCGATGACGGAAGGCGATGGTGATCCTGGACGGCTGGACGAACGGGCCGCGGCGATCCTTCGCGCGGAGTTGGCGCGTGTCCTCGCTTCCGATGCCTTTCGCGCCGCGCCTCAGCTTTCGGCCTTCCTGAGCTTCATCGTCGAGCGCACGATCGAGGGCCGCGCGGCCGAGCTGAAAGGCTATACCATTGCGGTCGAAGGCCTTGGGCGGCCGGCCGATTTCAATCCCCAGATTGACCCGATCGTTCGGGTCGAGGCGGGGCGGCTCAGGCGTGCGCTGACGCAATACTACGCCGGGGAGGGCCAGGGCGATCCCGTCGTGATCTCGATGCCCGTTGGCGGATATGTGCCCGTCTTCGAGGTCATCGAGCCGGGTGCGGAGATTGCCTGGGAACCGACCTCGGCCCTCGTCGTTCGTGATGATTCCACCGCGATAGAGGCGCTCCCGCTCGCAAAGGCCGCTGATCGCACCGCCACGCGGCGGTGGTCCATCGTCACGGCTGTCGCGCTCGCTGCGGGGCTTCTCGCGCTCGGCTGGTGGTATCTGGCGCCGGCTGATGCGCCGACCGAGCTCAGCTCGGCCAAGACAGCCGGAATCGAGCAGGCCACGGGTGGGCAGCCGGGAATCGCGACCCCACTCCAGCTCGTCCATGTGGCGATCGCGATCCCGATGGTGCCGTCGGATCCCAAGCTGGCGCGCATCCTGCGCCAGTTCTCCGATCTGCTTGTCGATGCCATGGCCCGCTTCGACGATCTCGTGACGATCAAGGCCCCTCCACCGGGGACGGCGGCGGCGGATGTCGACTACGTTTTCGAGATGAGCGTCCAGCCCGTCGACGGTGGCGTCGAGGGGCTGGGACGCCTGCGTTCCGTTCGGGACGGGCGCATCGTCTGGACGGCGTCGTCTGGCCGGCCATCGCTCGATCTTCTGCAGGACGCCGACCTTGCCGAGATGGCGCGCAGGCTGGCAACCAGGCTGACGGAGCCGTTCGGCATCATCCCTGCCGATGCGCGCCAATCGCAGCCGTCATCGGCGGTTCGTTGCATTCTGCAGGCTTTCGATGCGCGCCGGACGATGACGCCGGAGGACCATCTCGCCGCCCGATCTTGCCTCGAGAAGCTGATCGAGCATGACCCGAGCTTCTATCCGGCATGGGCCCATCTCGCCATCATGACGCTCGGAGAGTACGGCTCGGGCTTCAATCCGGACGCCCTCGTTCCCAAGGGTGTCGGCGGCACCGACAAATCGCCGCTTGATCGCGCCCTTGCCGCGGCCCTGACGGCCATTCGCCTGGCTCCGTCCGGTGCACGGGCCTACCAGGCCATGATGAAGGTCTTGTTCCTGCGCGGATCGGCCGAGGAAGCGCTTCAGAAGGGGCGGGACGCTCTGACGCGCAATCCCTATGATCCGGACATCATGGCCGATCTCGGGGCGTTCTATGTCCGGCGGGGCCGTTCGGTAGAAGGATTGCCGCTGCTCGAGCGTGCGGTCGCGCTCAGTGTCGGGCGGCCGCCGCGCTACGACTTCTATGCTTTTCTCGGAGCTTATCTGATCGGCGCCAAGAAGGTCTCAGCGAGCTATGCAGCCCTGCTCAGCGCCGACACGAGCCCCTTTGGCCTCCTGGCCCAGGCGCTATATGCCGCGTCGGATGATGACGCGGCGACCCAAGCGAAAGCCATCGCGCAGCTCCGGGACAAGGCGCCGCTCTTCGGCAAGGATCCGCGTGCATACTTCGCCCGCAAGGGTTTCGCCGATGAGGTGACGAGTCAGATCCTGGCGGCGCTCGGGCTCGACAAGCCCTGAGATCGGCCTCGCGCGGCATCGTTGCGCTTTCAGGCGCGCGCCATACGCTCCGGAACATGGTGATGCAGGCGCGGATAAGGCTGCTCGCATAACGCTGCGCGCACGGGTACTCTGCCTCTCAGCGTTGTGATTCGTTCCCAATTTCCGATCAACCCCTTGTAGCGCGAACGCTGCCGTGGCCCCTTTGCGCCTGAAAGCCCTGCATCCTCTCACCGGTGCGATCGCCGGGCTTTCCGTTGGCGCGGTCATGACGATTCTGCTGCCCGGCGGGTTGGGGACGGCGCTGGGGCTGCTTGCCTCCGGCGCTGGCGTGATGGTCGCGATGCGGACGTTCGAGCGTCGCAGCCTCGCTCGGCACGAGCAGGCTCTGGCCGGCCTCGGAGAGGTCAAGGTCAGGCTGGCTACCAATGCCATTCGGCTCGATGCCCTGTCGCAGCGGGTCGAGCAGATGCCGATGCGGGATGTCGATGCCGCACCGGCCCGGGCCGCAATTCATGAGCTCACCGCCGAGGTCGGGTTGCTCGGCGATCTGATCCATCAGGTGGCCACGACGCTTGCCGACCATGAGGCGGTTTTGGCGCGGTTGCCCGAACCGGCGGCTGCCGCTCCGGCGCTGCCCGCAACCGCCATTCCCGAAGTGGTCCTCGATCCGGAAGCGGCGCGCCGCGCCCGCGCCGAGCAACAGGCCGCCGAGCGTGCCGCTGCCGCCAAGGCCGCGCAGGAAGCGGCCGAGGCCGAGCGCGCCGCGCTTATCGGCCGGGCGCTCAGCGAAGGGCGCCTCGAGGTCCATCTTCAGCCGATCGTGTCGCTGCCGCAGCGTCGTACACAAGGCTACGAAGCGCTGGCGCGTCTGCGGCTCGACGAGAACACCCTGCTCCTGCCGCACGAGTTCCTCGACACCGTCGAAGCCCGCGGCTTCGGGCCGACACTCGACGCGCTTGTCCTGACCCGAGCCCTGGCGATCGCCCGCCATCTCGCCTCGAAGGATGGAGGCATCTTCGTCTCCTGCAATTTCAGCGCGGCGACCTGGGGCTCGTCACGTGCCTTGGCGGCTCTCACGCGCATCCTCGACAAATATCGCGAGCACACCGGGCATCTCGTCATCGAGATGCCTCAGACCGTCTTCCGGAACCTCGATCCGACGAGCCTCGGCCTGCTTGGCGCGATGTCGGCGAATGGCGTGCGGTTCGCGCTCGACCATCTCGTTGACCTGCGGCTCGATCCCCGCGCCCTGTTCGACCGTGGGATGCGCTTCATCAAGGCTCCGGCGACGCTGCTGCGGGATCATGCCGAAGGCAAGGTCGTCAGCGATATTGCAGCGGGCGATCTTGCGGTGATGCTGGGCAGGGCGTCGATCACGCTCGTCGCCGAGCACGTCGAGGACAACCCGCTGGCTGCCGACATGATCGAGCTCGGCGTCACGATGGGGCAGGGGCAGGCGTTCTCGCCGCCGCGCCCGGTCAAGCCGGAAGTCTTCGCGGAGCCAGAGGCGGCGCCTGCGCCTTCTCCTGCCGTCTCGGCCCTGCCGGCCACGCGGCCGGCGGCTGCCAACGACGTCGCCCGCCCGATCGCGGCTGCCGAGCCGCCTTCCGCTCCGGCCGCAGCGCCCCCGGATAGCCGGCCCGAAAGGCTGCCGTTCCGCTCGGTGCTGCGCCGCGCCAGCGCGTGACGCGCGCCTCGACGCAACATCCGGTTCCGCTCCCGGCGAATCCCGTCTAGACCAGCTCAGTGAGGCGCCGATGCCTCCTCTGGAGCATGCTGGATTTTCACGGAGACGGTGTCGTCATTCCGGACAAGCCGCGACAGCGGCGCTGATCCGGAATCCATCATAGGGCTTAAGCGCTCTACGATGGTTTCCGGGGCAAGCCCGGAATGACGGCGCGTTTCCGTGAAAAGTCAGCAGGCTCCAGATCACCGTTATCGCATCGGAGATCGAGACAGTGTCGCCATTGGGGATCGCTTCCACCATCCCGCTTTCGGGCTTTTCCGAGGTCGCGGATCGCTTCGATCTCTGCCTCTGCGATGTCTGGGGCGTGGTCCATAACGGCGTCGCCGCCTATCGTGACGCGCTCGTGGCGCTGATGCGTATGCGCGAGCGCGGGATCAGCGTCGTCCTCGTGACCAATGCGCCGCGCCCGAGCGAGGTCATCATCGAGCAGCTCGACGGTTTCAGCGTGCCGCGCGAAGCCTGGGATGCGATCATCACCTCCGGCGATGTCTGCCGCTCCCTGATCCGCGCGCGCCCCGGCGAGCCGATGTATCGGCTCGGTCCCGATCGGGATCTGCCGCTGATCGCCGGTCTCGATGTGCGGGAAACCACCCCCACTGAGGCTGCCTATGTGCTCTGCACCGGGCTGTTCGATGACGAGAACGACACGGCAGCGACCTATGCCGATCTGCTCGTCGGCTTCGCCGCGCGCGGGTTGCCGCTGATCTGCGCCAATCCCGATCTCGTCGTCGAGCGCGGTGGCCGCATCATTCCCTGCGCCGGTTCGATCGCGCTTGCCTATGAGGAGATCGGCGGACAGGTGATCTATGCCGGCAAGCCGCACCGGCCGATCTATGAGGCGGCTCTGGCCGCAGCCGAGGAGAAGCGCGGCGCGGCGATTGCCCGCGACAGGATCTGCGCTGTGGGCGATGCCATCCGCACCGATATCGCCGGCGCGTCAGGCTTCGGCGCCGCCGGCATCATGGTGCTGGCCGGCATCCATGCCCAGGATCTGATGGAGGCGTCGTGGGACGAGCGTCACGGCTGGTTCGGCCGGCAGACGCATCGCCCGGCCTATGCCATGCCGCATCTGGTCTGGTGAGATTGTGGAGCCGCTCCTCCGTCATTGCGAGGAGCGCCAGCGACGAAGCAATCCAGGGGGACTGGGCTGAAGCGTTCGACCCGGTCCCCCTGGATTGCTTCGCTACGCTCGCAATGACGCGCACGTCTCAGGCGGCGGCGCAGACCGATTCGATCTTGGTCTTCAGCATCTGCGCGTTGAACGGCTTCACGATGTAATTGCTGACGCCGGCCTTCTTGGCCGCGATGACGTTCTCGGTCTTCGACTCGGCCGTGACGATGATGAACGGCGTCTGCGAGAGCGTGGTCTCCTCCCGCACCTTCTGCAGCAGTTCGAAGCCGCTCATCGGCTCCATGTTCCAGTCGGAGATCACGAGGCCGTATTTCTTGTCGCGCATCTTCGCGATCGCAGCCGAGCCGTCCGAGGCGTCGTCGACATTCTCGAAGCCGAGCTGCTTCAGCAGGTTGCGGATGATCCGGATCATCGTTTGGTAGTCGTCGACCACCAGGATCGGCATGGACGGATCGAGAGCCATTGTGATGCTCCAGGCAGGGCAGTTGCGGCGCCGGAACATACCGACACTGCGCCGCCCGTTCGGGGCGGCGTCCACTCGCATTCGGTGATACCGCTGGCGTGTTGCGAAGCGGTTAATCCGATCGCCGAGTGACCGTAGGGCAGGGTGGCGCGCCGCACCAAAGTCCAATTGCCCTTATTTTGCAGTTGCGAGATGCTTAAGCCAATCGAGGACAGGCGCTGGGGTGCGCCTGCAAGCCGCGAGAGCTCAATGATTGTTCAGCCGATGCCCGGCGCACTTTACATCGTTCATGCCTTCGAGGATCTGGCGATCGGCCAGTCCGAGAGCTTGATGCGGACTGTGATGGAGCGCGATATCGCCCTCTTCGCCGAGCTTTCGGGTGATGCCAACCCCATCCATCTCTGCGACCATTTCGCCGCTGGCACCAAGTTCGGCCAGCGTATCGCCCATGGCATGCTGACGGCGAGCCTGGTTTCCGCCCTGCTCGGCACGCGCCTGCCCGGTCCCGGTGCGGTCTATCTCTCGCAGACGCTGACCTTCCTGGCCCCGGTCAAGATCGGCGATGTCGTCACGGCCCGCGTCGAGGTCGTCGAACTCGTCGCGGAACGCCGCCGGGCACGCTTCTTCTGCGAGTGCCTGGTCGACGGCAAGGCGGTGATGGAAGGCGAAGCCTGGGTGGCCATGCCGCCGAAGCCCAAATCCTGAGAGGTTCGTTCGGCCGCGGCCTTGACGCCCCACCGGACTTCGCCGCAAAGACGACCATCGCCCGGCTTCAGCGGGCAGACGGACGTTCCTCATCGATGTCATCCCCAGCCGATGCGCCGTTGCGCCCCGAGCCGGCGGCCGTGGTCCTCGACCTCGACAAGCCCATTCCCGCTGGCCTGCGCGGCGCCGTCCTCGCGCTCGGCAATTTCGACGGTGTCCACCGCGGCCACGCCGAGCTCGCCCGCGTGGCGGGCGTCATGGCGCGCGATCTCGGTACGGTGCCGGCCGCCTTCACCTTCGAACCGCATCCGCGCAGCGTCTTCCGCCCCGAGGAACCCGTCTTCCGGCTGACGCCGCCGCAGCTCAAGCTCGAATTGCTGGCTGATGCCGGCCTGGCTCAGGTCTTCGTCCTGCCCTTCGACCGCGAGATCGCAGCGATCACGGCCGAGAAGTTCGTCGATGATCTGCTCGTCGGCCGGCTCGGCGCCTCTGGCCTTGTCTGCGGCTATGATTTCCATTTCGGCAAAGGCCGCACCGGCTCGCCGGAGATGTTGCAGGCCCACTGCCTGACGGCCGGCGTCCCGGTCCGCGTCGTGCCGCCCTTTGCCTGGCAGGGGGAGGCGGTGTCGTCGACGCTGATCCGCACGGCGCTGGAAGAGGGCGATGTTGCCCGCGCCGCGGCGTTTATCGGGCGGCCCTGGTTCGTGCGCGGCCTCGTCGCCCATGGCGACAAGCGCGGTCGCGACCTCGGCTATCCCACCGCCAATATGCAGCTCGCCCGCGACTGCAAGCTGCGGCACGGCATCTATGCGGTGCGGATGAAGATCGACGGCGTCTGGCACGACGGCGTCGCGAGCTTCGGCCGCCGCCCGACCTTCGATGACGGGGCGCCGCGGCTGGAGACCTTCGTCTTCGATTTTTCCGGCGATCTCTACGGCAAGCGCGTCGATGTGGCCTTCGTCGACTGGCTGCGCGGCGAGGAGAAGTTCGACTCGCTGGAGGCGCTGATCGTCCAGATGGACGCCGACAGTGCCCGCGCACGCGACATTCTGGCCAGGACCCCTGCTTTCGACGCGCCGCCCTTCCTTCCGTGAGCCCCGCCTGCTAGAAGCCCTTCATGCCCGCTGAACGCGCCATGCTGATTGATCTTTCCCGGCGAATTACGGGCCCGGCTGCCGCCTCGCGCTAGACAGGCGCGGGCGCTTGCGCAGTCCGGGTTGAAGACCGCTTTTCCCGTTTCATGAGTGGACGCGCTTGGGCTCGCCGAACGGCCCGCCGTCCCGACTGTCCGAGCCGGATGATGACCGACAAGACCAACAACGCCAAAGCCGCCCAGACCGCAGGTGACGGCGTCGATTACTCGCAGACGCTGTTCCTGCCCCAGACCGAGTTCCCGATGCGTGCCGGCCTGCCGCAGCGCGAGCCGGAACTGCTCGCCCGCTGGGCGAAGATCGACCTCTACCGCAAGCTGCGCGAGGCAGGCCAGGGCCGGGACCGCTTCGTCCTGCATGATGGCCCGCCCTATGCCAACGGCAACATCCATATCGGCCATGCGTTGAACAAGGTGCTGAAGGACCTCGTCACGCGCTCGCAGCAGATGCTCGGCTATGATTCCAACTATGTGCCGGGCTGGGACTGCCACGGCCTGCCGATCGAGTGGAAGATCGAGGAGCAGTACCGCGCCAAGGGGCTGAACAAGGACGACGTGCCAGTCGTCGAGTTCCGCAAGGAGTGCCGTGCCTTCGCCGAGCACTGGGTCGATGTCCAGCGCGAGGAGTTCAAGCGCCTCGGTGTCGAGGGCGACTGGGCCCATCCCTATCTCACCATGGCCTACCCGGCCGAGGCCCAGATCGCCCGCGAGATCATGAAGTTCGCCGAGACCGGCCAGCTCTATCGCGGCTCCAAGCCGGTGATGTGGTCGGTGGTCGAGAAGACCGCGCTCGCCGAGGCCGAGGTCGAGTACGAGGAACATACCAGCGACGCGATCTATGTTCCTTTCCCGGTGGTTGATGCTGTCATTCGCTCTACGAGTGGCGATGCGTCACAGGCACGCATTCACACGGCAGATAATCCATCGTTGCTCGGTGCTTCCATCGTCATCTGGACGACCACGCCCTGGACGATCCCCGGCAACCGCGCGATCTCCTACAGCCACAAGGTCGCCTACGGCCTCTACAAGGTGACGGCTGCGCCCGAGAACAACTGGGCCAAGGTCGGTGCCACCTACATCCTCGCCAAGAACCTCGCCGAGAGCGTCTTCAAGGCGGCCAAGGTCGAGGCTTTCGAGCTCGTCGCGGATGTCTCGGCCGAGCAGATCGCCGGGCTCACCGCCGCCCACCCGCTGCGCGGCCGCGGCTATGACTTCGACGTCCCGCTCCTCGACGGCGACCATGTCACCGACGATGCCGGTACCGGCTTCGTCCACACCGCGCCGAGCCATGGCCGCGAGGACTTCGATATCTGGATGGCGAATGGCCGGATGTTGACCGAGCGCGGCATCGAGACCCGCATCCCCTACACCGTCGATGCCGATGGCCGCTTCACCAAGGAGGCGCCGGGCTTCGAGGGCGCGCAGGTCATCACCGACAAGGGCGACAAGGGCAACGCCAACGACGTCGTCATCAAGGCGCTGGTCGAGGCCGGCAACATCATCGCGCGTGGCCGTCTGAAGCACCAGTATCCGCATAGCTGGCGCTCGAAGAAGCCGGTCATCTTCCGCAACACGCCGCAATGGTTCATCGCCATGGACAAGCCGATCGGGGAGGCGCCTTCGCCGACCGGCATCGGCGAGATCGCGCCCACGCTCGGTGGCAATACCGACACGCTGCGCAACCGCGCGCTGCGGGCGATCAAGGAAACCGAGTGGGTGCCCGCCGCCGGCGAGAACCGCATCACCGGCATGATCGCCAACCGGCCGGACTGGGTCGTCTCGCGTCAGCGCGCCTGGGGTGTGCCGATCACCGTCTTCGTCGAGAAGGAGACCAAAGAGATCCTCGTCGACGCCAAGGTCAACGCCGCCATCGCCCAGGCCTTCGAGGCCGAGGGCGCCGATGCCTGGTTCACCGATACGGACGGCGCCCGCTTCCTCAAGCCCTTCGGCTACGATCCGGCGAACTATGAGCGCGTCACCGACGTGCTCGACGTCTGGTTCGACTCAGGGTCCACCCATGCCTTCACCCTGGAGAAGCGCGCCGATCTGCGCGCCCGCCGCAAGGATGAGGATGGCAAGGACCGCGTGATGTATCTCGAAGGCTCCGACCAGCATCGCGGCTGGTTCCATTCGAGCCTGCTGGAAAGCTGCGGCACGCGCGGCCGCGCGCCTTACGACATCGTCCTCACCCATGGCTTCTGCCTGGACGAGAAGGGCGAGAAGATGTCGAAGTCGAAGGGCAATGTCACCGCCCCGCAGGACGTCATCAAGGATTCCGGCGCCGACATCCTGCGCCTGTGGGTCGCGGCGGCGGATTATTCCGACGATTTGCGCATCGGCAAGGAGATCCTGAAGACCTTCGTCGAGACCTATCGCAAGCTGCGCAACACCATGCGCTGGATGCTCGGCACGCTCGCCCATTTCAGCGAGGAGATCCGCGTTACCGAGCCGCAGATCATGCCGGAACTGGAGCGGCTGATGCTGCACCGGCTTGCCGAGCTCGGGCCGCAGGTCGAGGAAGCCTATCGCACCTACGACTACAAGAAGGTGGTGTTCCTGCTGTCGCAGTTCATGAACACCGAGCTCTCGGCCTTCTATTTCGACGTGCGCAAGGATGCGCTCTACTGCGATCCGACCTCGAGCCATGTCCGCCGGAGCGCGCTGACGGTGGTCGACCATCTCTTCCGCTGCCTGACGACCTGGCTCGCGCCGATCCTGGTCTTCACTGCGGAGGAAGCCTGGCTCGAGCGCTATCCCGAGCAGAAGGCAGGCGAAGGCTCGGTGCATCTCGAACGCTTCGCCGAGGCGCCCGCGAGCTGGCTCGATCACGAGCTGGCGGAGCGCTGGGGCAAGATCCGCCGCGTGCGCCGCGTCGTCACCGGCGCGCTGGAGCTGGAACGTGCCGCCAAGCGCATCGGCTCCTCGCTGGAGGCCGCGCCGCAGGTCTTCCTGTCCGATGCCGATCTCCATGCGGCGCTCTCCGGCGTCGACCTCGCCGAGATCAGCATCACCTCCGATATTCGCATCAAGGACGGCGAGGGGCCGGCCGAGGCCTTCCGCCTCGCCGAGGTTCCGGGCGTCGCAGTGGTGCCGCATCGCGCCGCCGGCATCAAATGCGCTCGCTCCTGGAAGTATTTCGATCCCAAATCGGCCGATCCGGCCTACCCCCAGGTGACGCCGCGCGATGCCAAGGCGCTGAAGGAGCTGGGGGCGCGCGCCTGATGACGCCTGCCCGCCGCCTTGGCCTTGCCACGGTCCTGATCGTCTTCGTCTCGGATCAGCTCCTGAAGTGCTGGCTGCTCTACAGCGTCGGGCTGGCCGAGAACGGGCCCTTTGATCTCGCTCCCTTCCTGACGATCGTGCTCGCCTGGAACCGAGGCATTTCCTATGGGCTGTTCCAGCAGGGCACCGATCTCGGGCGCTGGTTCCTCGTCGTCATCTCCTTCGTCGCGGCCGTCTGGCTCTGGCGCTGGATGTGGCGCAGTCATGACAGGCTCACGGTGCTCAGCCTCGCCCTCATCATCGGCGGTGCGCTCGGCAACGGTGTCGATCGCGCCGTTTACGGCGCGGTGGTGGACTTCGTTCACTTTCATTGGGGTAGTTTCAGCTGGTATATCTTCAACATCGCCGATGTCGCGATCGTTGTCGGCGTGGTCGGGCTCCTGTATGAGTCCTTCCGACCGGCTGGGGAAAAGACAGCTGAGTGACGGTCTCGCCATCCTTTCGCCGCTCGTTCGTGTTTGAGGCGGTTGTGAGATTGTCCAAAGGGAGATTTGATATGGCGCAACGCATCCGCGTGACGCATCTGCTGCTCGCCGGCGGGCTTGTACTGGCGGCTCAGCCTGCTTTCGCGCAAGAAGGCATGCTGTTCAAGAACCTGCTGGAAGGCACCTTCGGCGGCAAGGGGCCCGGCGACGATATCGAGTATCGCGAGCGTGCCCCGCTGGTCGTGCCGCCGAGTTCGGCGCTGCCGCGTCCGCAGGATCCGGCGAGCGCCCGTAACGCTGCCTGGCCGAACGATCCGGATGTGCAGCGCCGCAAGGATGAAGCCAATCGTCCGCCCTATGCGCTGTCCGAGAGAGCGCGCAACAACCCGGTCCTGTCGCAGGAAGAGCTGCGCCGCGGCCGCACCGCGCGCACCGAGCAGGCGCCGACGATCATCGAGGATCACAGCAACTACAACAACCAGATCCAGCCGATCCGCGTCGGCCGCGATCTCGCTGCGCGTCGCAACCAGGCCGCCGAAGATTCGCTGGCCTATGGCACCGAGCCGCAGCGTCGCCTGCTGACGGAGCCGCCGGTGGGCTATCGTCGCCCGGCTGACACGGCAGGGCTCGGTCCGGGCCGCGGTGGTCCGGTCGAGGACAAGCAGGCTGTTGGCCAGCGCGAGTTCGTGACCGGCCAGGGGCCGGTGATGCTGGTCAAGCCCGAGTAAGGCTGATCTGCGGGACCGGCTGAGGCAAGCCTCTTGCCGAAGCGGCACAAGCTGACCAAGTTCTCTTTCGGGGCGGGCGCATCGTGCCCGCCCCTTTGTGTCTCAGCAGGAGATCGCGTCAGGTGAACATCCATGCGCGCCAGCCCGGTCTGGCTGAGCCCGTCGAAGCCTTCCGGCTCGACAATGGCCTCGACGTCGTCGTCGTGAAGGACCATCGGGCGCCGGTCGTGACCCACATGGTCTGGTATCGCAATGGCTCTGCCGATGATCCGGCCGGCAAGTCGGGCATCGCGCATTTCCTCGAGCATCTGATGTTCAAGGGCACCGAGCGCTGGCCGGCAGGCGAGTTCTCGAAGATCGTCGCCGGTTACGGCGGCCAGGAGAACGCCTTCACCTCCTACGACTACACCGCCTATTTCCAGCGCGTGCCGAAGGAGCATCTGCGCGCGATGATGGATTACGAGGCCGACCGGATGACCGGCCTCTCCTTCGACGAGAGTGTGGTTGCGCCCGAGCGGGACGTGGTGCTGGAGGAGCGGCGCATGCGCGTCGATTCCGACCCCGCCGCCCAGCTGGGCGAGGAATTCTCCGCCTCGCTGTTCTTCCACCATCCCTATGGCACGCCGATCATCGGCTGGGAGCACGAGATCGAGCGGCTGAACCGCGACGACGCCTTCGCCTACTACCAGCGCTTCTACACGCCCGAGAACGCGATCCTCGTCGTCGCCGGCGATACCGATGCCGCCGAGGTGCGCCGGCTCGCCGAGGAGAGCTATGGCAAGATCGCGGCCCGCGGCGCGGCGCCCGTCCGCAGCCGCCCGATCGAGCCCGAGCCGCGCGCCTCGCGCCGCGTGGCGCTGAACGACCCGCGGGTGCAGCAGCCCTCGCTGCGCCGCGGCTGGCTGACGCCGACCTATACGACCGGGGAGCGCGAGGAGGTTCTGGCGCTCGAACTCGTCGCCGAGATCCTCGGCGGCGGCACGACCTCGCGGCTCTATCGCAGGCTCTGCGTCGAGAATGAGCTGGCGGCCGGCGCCAGCGCCTATTTCATGGGCTCGATGGTCGACCGCGCCGCCTTCCAGCTTTCGGCGAGCCCGCGTCCCGGCGTCGAGATGGCGGCGATGGAGGCGGGGCTCGACACCGTGCTCGCCAGCTTCCTGGCCGAGGGGCCGAGCGAGCTGGAGCTGGCGCGCGCCCGCACCCGGCTCGTCGCCGAGACGGTCTTCGCCCGCGACAACCAGGCTTCGCTGGCGCGCATCTTCGGCTCGGCGCTCGCTGTCGGCGAGACGGTCGAGGACGTGCTCGCCTGGCCGCAGCGCATCGAGGCCGTCGGCCGCGATGCGGTGGTCGAGGCGGCGCGCCGCTATCTGAAGCCTGATCGCAGCGTCACCGGCCTGCTGCTGCCCGCCTGACCTTGCCGTCTCACCGAACGGGCGGACGCCATGCTCCGCCGACAGGAAGCGACATGAACGCGCCGATTCCGACACCCAAGCTCGACACGGCCGGCCCCGCCATCGCGGTCCAGAACGTCCGCTCGCCGGGCGGCATCGAGGCCTGGCTCGTCGAGGAGCACAGCCTGCCGCTGATCGCGGTCGACTTCGCCTTCGACGGCGGTTGCAGCCGCGATCCGGAGAATGCCGCCGGCAGCGCCTATCTGATCTCGGGCCTGCTCGATGAAGGCGCCGGCGATCTCGATGCCGAAGCCTTTCAGGGCCGGTTGGCCGATCATGCGATCAGCCTCGGCTTCGAGGCCCGCCGTGATGACTTCCACGGCCATATCCAGACCTTGTCGAGCCATCGCGACACCGCCTTCGACCTGCTTGCGTTGGCGCTGAACCAACCGCGCTTCGATGCCGATGCGGTTGCCCGTGTCCAGGCTCAGATCATCGCCGGGCTGCAGCGCCAGGCGAAGAACCCCGAAGTCATGTGCCGCAACGCGCTTTTCGCCGCGGCCTTCCCCGGGCACGCCTATGGCCGGCCCGAGAAGGGTGATGTCGACAGCGTCTCGAAGCTGGCGGGCCCGGCGCTGAAGGTGCTGACGCCGGCGCTGCTCGATCGCGGCGGGCTGAACGTCGTCGTGGTCGGTGACATCACCGCAGACGAGCTCGCCGGGCGCCTCGACCTGCTGTTCGGCGGGCTGCCGCAGGGCACGCCGCGTCCGCGCCCGTCTCAGCCCCTGCCGATCCAGGGGCTCGGCCAGACCCATGTCATCGATCTCGATGTGCCGCAGACCGTGCTGCGCTTCGTGGGGCCGGGGCTGATGTGGCACGATCCGGACTTCATCCCGGCGAGTGTGCTGAACCATATCCTCGGCGGCTCGGCCTTCACCTCGCGGCTCTTCATGGAAGTGCGCGAGAAGCGCGGCCTTGCCTATGGCGTCTCCTCCAGCCTGATGCCGCTGCGCGAGAGCTCCATGCTGGTCGGCGGCACCGCCACCCGCAACGACCGCGCCGCGGAGTCGATGCAGGTGATCCGCGAGGAGATGCTGAAGCTTGCCCATGACGGCCCGACCGAGCACGAGGTCGAGGAGGCGAAGCGCTACATCATCGGCTCCTATCCGCTGCGCTTCGACACCTCGCCCAAGATCGCCGGGGAGCTGCTGGCTCTCGCCTTGCGCGGCGACACGCCGGATTTCCTCGCCCGCCGCAACGGCCTCTTCGCGGCCGTGACGCTCGACGACGTCAAGCGCGTCGCACAGCGCCTCTTCGGCAACCCTGACCTGCTCGTTCAGGCGGTTGGCAAGCCGGTCGGGCTGGTCTGAAATAGCCTTCGTTTCCTCGTCGATACGGATAGTCTTCATGCTTCAGCAAAGCTTCGATCTCGCGCTCGAATCCAAGGTCGGCAAGGGCGGCATTCCCGACGCGGCCTTTGAGAAGGCGCTGGCCGATCTCGGTCCCGCGCTGGCGAAGTTGAAGGGCCAGGCGAGGGATGGCTCGCTGCCGCTGCTGAAGCTGCCGAGCGACACCGCCGATCTGGCGCCGGTGAAAGCCGCCGCCGAGCGGCTCAAGGCCGGCGGCACCACCGATGTCCTGGTGCTCGGCACCGGCGGCTCCAGCCTTGGCGGCCAGACGCTGGCGCAGCTCACCGGCTACGGCATCGCCGGCCTCTCCCAGTTCGCGCATGGCGCGCGCTTCCATTTCATCGACAATCTCGACCCGGCGACCTATGCGGCGCTGCTCGCCAGGCTGCCGCTCAAGACGACCAAGTTCGTCGCCATCTCGAAATCGGGCGGCACCGGCGAAACCCTGCTGCAGTCGATCGCGGCGATCGAGGCGCTGCGCGGCGCGCATCTCACCGATCAGCAGATCGGCGAGCATTTCCAGGGACTTTCCGAGCCGGCCAAGCCCGGCAAGCTGCATCCGCTACGCGCGCTGCTCGAGCCCTTCGGCACGCCCTTCCTCGAGCATCACACCGATGTCGGCGGCCGTTATTCGGTGCTGACCAATTGCGGCCTGCTGCCGGCCGCCGTGCTCGGCCTCGACATCGAGGCGCTGCGGCTGGGCGCCGGCCGGGCCGTGGCGCCGCTTCTGTCCGGCAGGGACGTCCGTGAGACGCCCTCGGCCGTCGGCGCGGCGCTGCATCTCGCGGCCATGCGCTCCGGCAAGAACATCGCCGTGCTGATGCCCTATGCCGACAAGCTCGCGCTGCTCACCCGCTGGTGGATGCAGCTCTGGGCCGAGAGCCTCGGCAAGGATGGACAGGGCACGCAGCCCGTCGGCGCGCTCGGCCCCGTTGACCAGCATTCGCAGCAGCAGCTCTATCTCGCCGGGCCGAAGGACAAGTTCTTCACGGTGGTGACGACCGGCGTGAAGGGCAAGGGCCCGCAGATCGACGCGGCCCTCGCGGAGAAGATCGGGCAGGCCGATTTCGCCGGCAAGACCATCGGCGACATGGTGGCGGCGCAGGGTATCGCCATGATCGACACCTTCGCCAAGAACGGCTGCGCGGTGCGCCGCTTCCATGTCGAGCGGATCGACGAGACCAGCCATGGCGAGATGCTGATGCATTTCATGCTGGAGACGATCCTCACAGGCTACGCCATGGGTGTGGATCCCTTCGACCAGCCCGCGGTGGAGGAGGCGAAGCTCCTCGCCAAGCGCTATCTTGCCGAAGGGCGCGCCTGAGTCGGGCTGCTTTTCCTTCTCCCACCCATCTCGGGCTTGCCCGAGATGGGCAGCTTTTGGTGTCGAAGTCGACAACAGTCGACTTCGATGCGGGAGAAGGTGGCTCGGCGAAGCCGAGACGGATGAGGGGTCGCGCGACGCTTCTCGTCATTGCGAGGAGCGAAGCGACGAAGCAATCCAGGGGGACTGGGTTGAACATCTCACCCAGTCCCCCTGGATTACTTCGCTACGCTCGCAATGACGGGAAGGGCGGCGCGACCCCTCACCCCAACCCTCTCCCGCAAGGGGAGAGGGGGCAGCGCGCGCCTTTGATGACTGCTCCTGTGGAACTAGCATGACCGTCCGCCGCCTCGATCCCGTTCTGGTCGACCGCATCGCCGCCGGCGAGGTGATCGAGCGGCCGGCTGCGGCCGTGAAGGAGCTGGTCGAGAACGCGATCGATGCCGGCGCGCGTTCGATCGCCGTCGCCATCACCGGCGGCGGGCGCGAATTGATCCGCGTCGTCGATGACGGCGCCGGCATGACACCGGAAGACCTCGCACTCGCCGTCGAGCGGCACGCCACCTCGAAGCTGCCGGAAGGCGACCTTTTCGCTATCGGCACGCTGGGCTTCCGCGGCGAGGCTCTGCCCTCGATCGGCTCGGTGGCCAGGCTCTCGATCGCGACGCGCCGGCATGACGCGCCGCAGGGTTCCGGCCTCGTCGTCGAGGCCGGCGAGAAGGGTGTCGTCCGCCCCGTCGCCGCGGCCGTCGGGACCCGTATCGAGGTCAGCGACCTCTTCATCTTCACCCCGGCTCGCCTCAAATTCCTGAAGAGCGACCGGGCCGAGGCGCAAGCGGTCTCCGAGATGCTGCGGCGCCTCGCCATCGCCCATCCCGAGGTCCGCTTCTCGCTGGAAGGCGAGCATGTCAGCGCCTTCGACTGGCCCGCCGAGCCGATCGGGGAAGAGGGGCTGCTGCGCCGCCTCGGCCGGGCGCTCGGTCGCGACTTTCCCGAGAACGCACTGCGGATCGAGGCCGAGCGCGAGGGCTTCACCATCTCGGGCTTCGCCGGTCTGCCGACCTTCCATCGCGGCACCTCGGCCGGCGTGCATCTCGCCGTCAACGGCCGCCCGGTGCGCGACAAGCTGCTGCTCTCGGCCGTGCGCGGCGCCTATGCCGACGTCGTCCCCTCCGATCGCCATCCGGTGCTCTTCCTCGATGTCGGCTGCGATCCGCGCCTCGTCGACGTCAACGTCCACCCGGCCAAGAGCGAGGTGCGTTTCCGCGACCCGGCGCTGGTCCGCGGCCTCGTCGTTTCGGGCTTGAAGGCTGCACTTGCCGCCGCCGGCCATCGCGCCACCACGACGGGCGGCGCCCGCACGCTCGACGCCTTCCGTGCCGTCGTTTCGATGGGCGGCAGCGGCAACGCCATCCCCCGCCCCGCCTTCCCGTCGGCGCCCGCCTGGAGCGCGCCGGCCATGGGTGCTGCGGGCGCCCCGCAACCCGGCTTCTCCGATTTCGCGGTGCCCTCCGCCGATGCCCGCGCGCATCTCGCCGAGCCTGCGGCCGATGCGCTCGACCGGCCGCTCGGTGCCGCCCGCGCCCAGGTGCACGAGACCTATATCGTCGCCCAGACCCGCGAGGGCGTCGTCATCGTCGACCAGCACGCCGCCCATGAGCGGCTGGTCTATGAGCGGCTGAAGGCCGAGCGCGCCCGCAACGGCATTGCCCGCCAGCCTCTGCTGCTGCCCGAGGTGGTCGAGCTCGACCCGGTCGATGCCGACCGTCTGATTGCGGCCGGCAGCGAGCTCGAAAGCCTCGGCCTCATCCTCGAATCCTTCGGTCCCGGCGCGGTTCTGGTGCGCGAGGCCCCGAGCCAGCTCGCGGGCGGCAATCTCCAGCGCCTCGTCCGCGACGTCGCCGATGCGCTGGCCGAGCATGGCACGGCCGGCTCGCTGGAGCGCCGGCTCGACCATGTGCTGGCGACGATGGCCTGCCACAACTCGGTCCGCGCCGGCCGCCGTATGCGCCCGGAGGAGATGGATGCGCTGCTGCGCGAGATGGAGGTCACGCCCAATTCCGGCCAGTGCAACCATGGCCGCCCGACCTATGTCGAGCTGAAACTCAGCGATATCGAGCGGCTGTTCGGGAGACGGTAGAGGTTAGGTCGGCCGGTAGAAGCCGGAATCGAGGTGCTCCAGCGTCATGCCGGCGTCGCCGGCTTGCGGGAACCATTGCTCGTCGACGATGGCCTGAAGCTCGCGCCGTGCGGCGACGTAATCGACGGCGAGATTGGCGCGAGCGGCGGCCAGACGGACCTGCATGTTGGGGTGGCCGAACAGTTTCATGAGAACGCGCCTCTGATCTCCGGGGCGGGATTTGAGTTCTGTTTCCAGCGCCCATGATTTCAGGATCAAGCGATTGGCTCGCGCGTTTTCATTGCGCTCGATCGCGTCGTATTGCTCGACACAAAGCCGCTCGAAAAGCTTGAGGATCTCGGTGTTCGACAGAGCTTTGATGTCTTGCTTCTGTTTCATTTGAGAACCTTGAATTGGCGCAAGGCTCGATGGCCAACCCGCACATGCTCGGCCCAATCTCTGCCGCGAAGGTAATCACGCGGCGTTAGCATGCCGAAATCCGGGTTCCGCCGATTGAACCATCCCGTGATCTCATGATGCTTGTATCGCGGAATGCTGATCACGTTGTCTATGCCGTCGACAGCGGAGCGCGGAAAGCGCTCGCGCGATCCCGCACCCTGCTCGACGATATGATGGTCATCATAGCCGGGGCGACTCTGGCCGGCATGCTGCTGAAGCTCCGCGAGCGTCTTTGGCGCGTCCTGATAGGATCTGATCGAGAGATATTCCGAGTAGAGCCAATGCCCCGCCTCGATCAATGTGATGATGGCGCCGATACGCCCCGCCCGCCGCGCATTCGCCTTGGCCACTGCCTTGGCGGCCTGGGTTTTCGAGACCTTGTCCTTCGACCGGACGTCGGGCCCCTTCAGTGGATCGAGCGCCGGCCCACCGTTGTCGCCGATGCCGGGCTGCCGGCTCTGCCCGGAGCCGTCGCCCCCGGTCCACTGCCCGCCCTCCGGGCTGCCGGCTGGCACGCGCGGCTGATTGGGGTCGAACCCGCCTTTCTCGACGCGCCCGCAACCGGGCGAGGGCGCGCATCATGCGCTCGCCGGCCAGCTGACATGCAACAGCATGGCGGCGCGCTATGCGGGCGTGCCCGCAAGGTTCGATGGATCGTAGGATTGGCATCCGGCGCTTCGTCTCCGCGACGGATACGGAGATTAAGCGCGGAACTGGAGCCGGGGATAAGTTCGCTGTCGTGGGCCGATTGGCGGCGGCCTTTTGTCTATGATGTCCGTAGCAGGATCACCTGCGTCTCGCCATACGTCCGCCGCTCCAGCTCCTCGAACCCTGCCGGCAGCGCGATCTCGGCGTCCGCCGCCTCTTCCAGCACGATCAGAGCATCGCCCTCCAGCCATCCACCTTCGTGGGCCGATACCAACGCCTTTTCGCCCAGCCCCTTGCGATAGGGCGGGTCGCAGAAGACGAGGCCGAACGGCGCCATGCCGGTGATCGGGCCGAGCTTGGTGGCGTCGCGGCGGAAGATGCGGCTGAAGCCGGCGAGGCCGAGCGCCATCTGGTTCTCGCGGATGATGCCGCGCGCCTCGGTGCCGTCTTCGACCAAGAGCGCGAAGCCGGCTCCCCGCGACAGCGCCTCGAAGGCGAGCGCGCCGGTGCCGGCGAAGAGGTCGAGCACGCGCGCACCCTCGACCGCATCGCCATAGGCATGGACGAGCACGTTGAACAGGGATTCGCGCAGGCGATCCGAGGTCGGTCGGATGCTGCCGATCCCCGGCTTCGGCCCGGCCAGAGGCCGGCCGCCCAGGCGTCCGCCGACGATCCGCATCGATCAGCCGCGCTTGCCGCCGCCACGCGGGCCGCTGCCACCGGGGCGCGGTCCCTTGCCGCCGCCCGGCCGCCCGCCGCTCGGCCTGCCGCCGAAGGGGCGTCCACCACCGGCCGGCCGCTCCGAGGAGCGGGCGCCGAAGCTCTTAGCCCCGAAACTCTTGCCGCCCGGCTTGTCGCCGAAGCTGCGGCCGCGCGGCCGGTCCTCGGCCGGCCGCTCGCTGAAGCGGCGGGCGGGGCGCTCGGCTCCGTCGCGAGGGGCGCGGTCCGGTCGCTCGGCGCGGTCGCGTCCGCCGAAATCCTCGCGCGGACGTCGCGCCGGCCTCTCGCCACCGCTGGGGCGGTCGAAGGAGCGCGGGGCACGGGACTCTTCGCCGCCGCGTTCGTGGCGCGGCTTGCGGTCGGGTCTGCGCTTGCTCTCTCGCGGAGCTACCGGCTCCTCGCGCGTCGGGGCGCTGACGCGCTCGACCAGCACGCGCCGGCCCTTGGGATCGGCGATAGCCTTGTCGCGCCGGCGCGCCACGGTGCCGCTTTCCTCGCGGCTCTGCCGTTCCAGCTTGGGGTCGGCGCCACGGCGCGGCGGCGCCTTGCGCTCGCGCTGCGGCTCCGTCTCGGCATCGCGCCAGACGGTGCGGGTCCATGGCTTGTCGCCGCGCAATTCACGCACCGCCTCGCGGCGCGCCTCGTGCTGGTCCTCGGCGGCGTCGCGGCGTCGGCGCGGGCGGTCGTCGCCGGCCGGAGCCGGGCGCGGCGCGGCGGGCAGGGCGTCGCGACGCGGCGACTCGAAATCCGCTCCCGCCTTCGCGGCGAGCTCGGTGCCGAGCTGGTCCTGCAGCACGCGCGAACGGATCTCGTCGGCCTCGCCCTCGGCGAGGTCGCCGAGCTGGAAGGGGCCGAAGGAGACACGGATCAGCCGGTTCACTGTCAGCCCGAGATGCTCGAGCACGGTCTTGACCTCGCGGTTCTTGCCCTCGCGCAGATCGACCGTCAGCCAGGTGTTGAAGCCCTGCTTGCGTTCGAAGCGGGCGGTCACCGGGCCGTACTGGATGCCGTCGATGGTGACGCCGTCCTTCACCGTGTCGAGCACGTCCTGCGTCACATCGCCGAAGGCGCGCACGCGATAGCGCCTGAGCCAGCCGGTCTCAGGCAGCTCCAGCACCCGCGCCAGCCCGCCATCATTGGTGAGCAGCAGCAGGCCTTCGGTGTTGATGTCGAGCCGGCCGATGGTGAGCACGCGCGGCAGGTCCTCCGGCAGCACGTCGAAGACGGTCGGCCGGCCTTCCGGGTCGAAATTGGTCGTCACCACGCCGCGCGGCTTGTGGTAGAGCCACAGCCGCGTGCGCTCGCGGGCTGGCATCGGCTCGCCATCGATCAGCACGATATCGGTCGGCTTCACGTCGAAGGCCGGGCTTTCCAGCACCGTGCCGTTCACGCTGACGCGGCCTTCCTCGATCATCGCTTCGCTGTCGCGACGCGAGGCGACGCCGGCACGCGCCATCACCTTGGCGATGCGCTCCGGCTCGTCCGCCGTGATCAGCTTGCGCTCGGCCGGAGCCTCGTGCGGGCGGCGCGGCCGATCCTCATGGCTGGCAGCGCCCTCGAAGCGCGGCGAACGCGGGCGCGAAAAGCGCTTCTCGCCATCACGGCCCTCGCCGCGCGGCGGCCGATCGGCACCGCCATGCCCCCTGTCCCGAGCGGGGAAGGGACGATCGCCCGTCCTGGCCGGACGGCGCGGACGCTCCTCGCCCGAACGCTCGCGGAAACCGCGGTCTTCGCCCTCGGCCTTGAAGCGGGCTGGCCTGTCGCCGTCGAAGCGGCGCGGACGCGGGGCCTCGCCCTCGCTGCCGGCCGGCCGCTCGAAGCGGCGGGCGGGGCGCTCGTCGCCGCCAGAATGGCCGCGGAAGGGCTTGCGCTCATCGTCGCGGGCAGGGCGGTCTTCGCTGGCCGAACGGCTACGGAACGGCCTGCGTTCGCCGTCGCGTGCCGGGCCCCTGCCTTCGCCGCCGGAGCGGCCGCCGAATCCCTTGCCGCCGAAGCTTTTGCCGCCGCCACGGCCGCCGGCGCCGCCGCCCTTGCGTGGGCCGCGGCCTCTGTTGTTGTCGTCGTCTTTCATGGCTGCTCCTGAGCCGGCCGAGCACAACCGCTTTGCGGGAAGGGCCTGGCTCGCTTATTCGCTATAACCGGCGCTTGTAGCAGAGGCTTTCCCTCGCTGCGAGCGTCAAAGCTGGGGTTTATGATGTCGAAACCGCAATCATCGTCCGCGTTCGACGCGATGGCGCTCGCCTTCGACGAGGCGAAGGCTGCTGCGCTGCGCGGCGAGGTGCCGGTCGGTGCGGTGGTGGTGCGCGACGGCGCGGTCCTCGCCAGCGCCGGCAACCGCACGCTGGAGCTGAAGGATCCGACTGCCCATGCCGAGATGCTGGCGCTCAGGCTCGCTTGCGACGCGATCGGCAGCGAGCGGCTGATCGGCAGCGATCTCTACGTCACGCTCGAACCCTGCCCGATGTGCGCGGCGGCGATCTCCTTCGCTCGGATCAGGCGGCTCTATTTCGGCGCGGCCGACCCGAAGGGCGGCGCGGTCGAGAATGGCGTCAGGCTCTATGAGAGCCCGACCTGCCACCACGTGCCCGAGATCTATGGCGGGTTGCGCGAGACCGAGGCTGCCACGCTGCTCAGGGACTTCTTCCGCGAGCGTCGGTAGCCCACACCCCGTCATTCCGGGCAAGCGAAGCGCAGACCCGGAATCCATCGTAGAGCGTGGCACCCTTCGATGGATTCCGGATCGGCGCCGCTAACGCGGCTTGTCCGGAATGACGGAGAGGTTCGGGAGCGAAGCGGCTCAGGTGTCCGACGAGTTTATGCCGAACTTCTGCGCGAGCTGCGCGCGATCCATGCAGGAGACGTCGTAGGTCACCTGCCGGCCCTTGAACTCAGGGCGCTTGCTGAATTCCTTGGTCATCGAGCGGGTGATGTCGTCGATCCGCGCCTCGCAGGCTTGGACGGAGGTGAACTCCATCTCGCTGATCCGGTTGGTGGCGCAGTGTGCTTCGCCGGCGACGCAGGCCATGATGACCATGGTGAAGGCATCCATGCAGGCGCTCCTGTTGCTGCCGGTCGAGGCTGCGCTCCTATGGTTAGCGCTTGGTTAAGACCGGCGATGTGCTCCCCCTCGCGTCCTTAAGCAAGATGCGGGCCGTTATGCAAGGCTGCGCCAGCTCAGATAGGTACCGAGCGCCAGCAGACCGGCGAAGAAGCAGACTTTGAAGGTGGCCGGCGAGATGCGGCTGCGGATGAACTGGCCGGCCCCCATGCCGAGAAGCGCCGGAGCGAGGGCGAGCAGCGACTGCCAGGCGACGGACCCGTTGAGCGCCCCGGCGCCGATCAGGCCGAAGGACAGCGCCAATGTCGAGACGATGAAGGAGATGCCGAGCGCCTGCACCAGCTCGTCCTTGTCGAAGCCGAGTGCCTGCAGATAGGGCACGGCCGGCAGCACGAAGACGCCGGTCGCGGCGGTGACGACACCCGTCGTCAACCCGATGACGGGGCCGAGCCAGCCTTCCCAGGCCGGTGGCACGCGCAGCTTCGCCGCCTTCAGGCCGACGAGCGCATAGAGCACGAGCGCAAGGCCGAGCCAGAGCGTGGCCGTGCCATCCTTTTCCTGCTGCAGCAGCCCGGCGCCGGCCCAGGTGCCGATGCAGATGGCGGCCAGCATTGGCGAGAGCCGCCGGAGCGTCGCGCCGAGCTTCGGGCCGGTCGTGATCTGCCAGCCATTGGTGACGAGATTGGGCACGACCAGAAGCGCCGCTGCCTGCGCTGGCGCCATCACCACGCCGAGGATGCCGACGGCAATGGTCGGCAGCCCCAGCCCGATCATGCCCTTGACGAAGCCGGCGAGCACGAAGGTCGCGGTGACGAAGAGGAGGAGAGTCGTGTTGTCCATGTCCTGCTTGTGACATTGCCTGCGGTGGCTGTCGCCGCCCGATGCTACGGCCGGCGCCGTAGTGTTCCCGCTTGCGACGCGGCGACGATGGCGCATCATGCGGTCATGAGCACGCAAGGTCCCTATCTCGCGGAGATCGCCCATCTGATGGGCGACCCGGCCCGCGCCAACATGCTGCACGCGCTGATGGATGGCCGTGCGCTGACGGCCAAGGAGCTCGCCTGGATCGCCGGCGTCGCGCCGCAGACGGCGAGCGGCCACCTCGCCAAGCTGATGCAGGGCGGGCTGATCGCGGTCGCGGCGCAGGGGCGCCACCGCTATTACCGCCTCGCCGGGCCGGAGGTGGCGACGGCGCTGGAAGGCCTGATGGTGCTGGCCCATCTGGAGGACGGGACGAGCCGGCGCCTGCCTTCGCGGGTCGGCGCGGAGCTGAGCCAGGCCCGCACCTGCTACGACCATTTCGCCGGCCGGCTGGGCATCGGCATCCATGATGCGCTGATGGCCGGCGGCCATCTCGCCGTCAGCGAGGGCGGCTATGCGCTGACGGCGTCGGGCAAGGCGATCTTCGCCGCACTCGGGATCGATCCCGATGCGAGCAGCCGGAGCCGCCGTGCGGCGCTGCGGCCCTGCCTCGACTGGAGCGAGCGCCGCCCGCATCTGGCCGGCCATCTCGCGGCGGCGCTGGCCTGCCGCTGCTTCGAGATGGACTGGGTCCGCCGCCGCAAGGACAGCCGCGCCGTCATCCTGACCGAGGAGGGCAGGGCGGTGCTCGAGATAGCGCTCCCCGGATTCCGCTGCGATGCGC